>NZ_PQVS01000004.1:0-371909 GCF_002922995.1 Lelliottia sp. 7254-16 | reverse complement strand
GGTGGCGGTAATAATAGCGGCCCGAACTCAACTCTCAGCATTTACCAGTACGGCGGCGGTAACTCAGCTGTTGCTCTGCAATCTGACGCGAAAAATTCTGACCTGACTATTACTCAGCATGGTGGCGGTAACGGTGCTGACGTAGGACAAGGTTCTGATGACAGCTCTATCGATCTGCTGCAGAAAGGCTTTGGTAACAGTGCTACCCTCGATCAGTGGAATGGTAAAAACTCCACTATGGAAGTCAAACAGTTCGGCGGCGGCAACGGCGCGGCAGTCGATCAGACAGCTTCCGGCTCAACTGTAACTGTGCACCAGGTTGGTTTTGGCAACAACGCGACTGCGCATCAGTACTAATATCGAATCTGTACTATAAAAAAACAGGGCACTTGCCCTGTTTTTTTTCGGGAGTTTATCATGCACACCTTATTACTCCTTGCCGCACTCTCCAGTCAGATTACGTTCAAAACAACGCATGAGGGGGAGATGACGACCATTATTCCTCAGGTCATATTGACTGAGCCCTGCGTGTGTCAGGTGCAAATTATCTCTTCACGTCAGGGACAGGGCGGACAAAGTACCTCCAGCCAACGCAACACGCTGTCTATTCCCGCTAATCAGCCCATTGATTTAACCCGGCTTAGTTTAAATATCGGCCCTCAAGATTCTGTAAAAATTGTCGTTAATGTATCTGACGGGCAATCGCTACATTTATCGCAACAATGGCCGGGTTCCGAATGAAATATTCACGAAATCAATATATTGGATAATTTGGCGGTTCCCAATGAATGTTTCTATGATGTTAATAAGGAATGCATGACCCCTCAGGGATGATCTCTCATTGAGGAGCCAACCATGGCAGCGTCCACAGTAAAATGTATCTTTGCGGCAGCTATTATCGCTTCAACGGCCCTGACACCGGCGTTTTCAGCAACGTTAGTTAACGGCGGCGTGATTCATTTTCGCGGGGCGATAGTTGAAGATCCGTGTGAAATATCCCCTGCACAGCATCAGTTTGCGCTGTCTTGCCCACATCAGGGGCGCATGCAAACGACTCAGGTAAGTTATCGGGACGCGCTCAGGGGGCATAATCCCTACCCGAACATTGCTACTGTCAGCATGAAATACATTAACCCTGAAAAAACACTAGGCGTTGTACAAATCGATTATCGCTAAACATCAGCTCTCCCGCCTTCGGGCCGGAGGGCTTTTCCGATCAATCTCTTCTTCCCAACCGACCGCTGCTATACACTTAATTAATAGATGGGCAGTAGTAGAGGGTTGGATATGAAACCGCAAATTGAAGTTGTTCTCGGGGATATCACCACGCAGCACGTGGATGTCATTGTCAATGCAGCCAATCCATCACTTATGGGGGGAGGAGGCGTTGACGGAGCCATTCATCGCGCGGCCGGGCCGCAACTGCTGGAAGCCTGTAAAGTTGTCCGTCAGCATCAGAGCGAGCTGGCGCCGGGCCATGCGGTGATTACCATTGCGGGAGATCTCCCGGCTAAAGCGGTGATTCATGCCGTCGGCCCGGTATGGCAGGGCGGGGAAAATCACGAAGCGAGAAGCCTTGAAGATGCATATCTGAATTCTCTGCGTCTGGCTGCCGCCAATGGCTATAAAACGCTGGCCTTTCCGGCGATTAGCACCGGCGTTTACGGTTTTCCAAAGGCCGCAGCGGCGGCGATAGCGGTGGCGACAGTTTCAGACTATCTCACCCGTAAGCCACTGCCGGAGCGGGTATACTTTGTTTGCTATGATGAAGAAAATGCCCAGCTATACCAGCGACTCCTTACCCAACGGGAACAAGAACTCGGCGCATAACACGCGGCTCGGGCGAGCGATCTCGCCCGTCAACGCCGAACATCCGGGGCTGTGCGGTTTGCTGCCTCTGGATGACAGCCTCGACGCTTTCGCCTGCCGCTATCGGCTGGCGGAAATGGCGGAGAAAACTCTGGATGTGCAGTACTACATCTGGGAGGACGACATGTCGGGGCGGCTGCTGTTTTCGGTGCTGCTGGCCGCCGCATCGCGCGGAGTCCACGTCCGATTGCTGCTGGACGACAATAATACGCAGGGGCTGGACACATTCCTGCGTTTACTTGATTCACACCCCAATATTGATGTTCGCCTGTTTAATCCTTTCTCTTTCAGAACGCTGCGTGCGCTGGGTTATCTCACCGATTTCGCCCGATTAAATCGCCGTATGCACAATAAAAGTTTCACCGTAGATGGCGAAGTGACCATCATCGGTGGGCGAAATGTCGGGGATGCCTATTTTGGAGCCGGAGAGGCGCCGCTTTTTACCGATCTGGATGTGATGGCCATTGGGCCGGTGGTGGCAGATGTGGCTGACGATTTTGAACGCTACTGGACCAGTGCCTGTGTCGCTACTCTGAAACAGGTGCTTGACCTGTCGGAAGAAGAGATTGAATCGCGCCTCCAGCCTCCTGATGACTGGTATCAAAATGACATTGCACAACGGTATCTGAATAAACTGGAATCCAGCCAGTTCATCACCCATCTTGAAGCACGCGATTTACCGCTCATCTGGGCTAAAACGCGGCTGCTCAGCGACGATCCACGTAAAGGATTAGGGCGAGCGAAACGCCATTCCCTGCTGCCTGCGCGCCTGATTGATGTGATGGGGTCTCCGGTCGAACAAATCGATATTATTTCCTCCTATTTTGTCCCCACTCGCGCGGGCGTGGCGCTGCTTCTGCAGATGGTGCGCAAAGGTGTCAAAATCGCCATTCTCACCAATTCACTGGCGGCTAATGACGTGGCGGTAGTACATGCAGGATATGCACGCTGGCGTAAAAAACTGTTGCGCCACGGGATTGAGCTGTATGAGCTGAAACCGACACAAGATTTCGTGCCGGGGCTGAGGGATCGAGGATTGACGGGGAATTCTGGCTCCAGTCTGCATGCCAAAACATTCAGCATTGATAACGAGAAAGTGTTTATCGGTTCGCTGAATTTTGATCCGCGCTCAACGATGCTCAACACCGAAATGGGCTTTGTGATTGAAAGCGAAGTCCTGGCGCGGCTCATCCACCGTCGTTTTCTGAAAAGCCGTCAGCAGGAGGCGTGGCAAATCCGACTGGATAAATTCGGACGCTTGAACTGGGTTGAGCAAAAAGAGGGGCAAGAAATTGTTCTGAAGAAAGAGCCCAAAACGCGTTTCTGGCAACGAGTGCTGGTGCGCCTGGCGTGGTGGCTACCGGTCGAATGGCTACTGTAATCGCGCCGGAAGACCCGGCGCGAGAAGGGAATCAAGCCGTTTTGTTTTGCGGTTTACCGGAAAACAGGAAACGCAGAAGCGGAATTCGCAGATGAACTTCATACAGCAGAATGGCGATGCCCACGACAAACACCAGGCCAGTGAAAAAGCCTAATGCATTAGAACTAATGTGCGGGGTGATGTATGCACCAAAAAAGAGCGTCAGCGGGTGGTGAACCAGGTAGATAAACAGTGAAGCATTCACAAAATAGGTCACACGCGTTGATTTGAAATTCAACAGACGATGCCCCAGCGCAAACACCACATTCACCATCCACAGCCCCAGCAGCATGGTAATCACGCTTTCCGTTTCATACATCCACGCATCGCCGCTGCCGTAACGCTGATTCAGCAGATAGGCGGCAAACGCCAGCGCAGAGCCGACAGCGCACCACGGCGACGGAGTGGTGAACATCTCTTTGAGCTTCGGTGCGATAAAGGCCAGTGCGCCGAGCATAAAGAAAGGGATGTAGAACAAGGTTTGCATCACCACGAAGTTAAACAACCCGTCGCTGAGCACCGGCGGATACACCAGGAACAGAATACGGCGGATCGCGCCGTAGGTGATTCCCAGTGCTAAGAAGAGCAGGGAAAGTTTCGCCCAGGTTATATTGGGAAAGTGCGATTCGTGATGTCGACTCAGTTTGCGGCGTAACTTGCTGAAAATCCACAAACTGACGGTAGTCATCACCACCAGCACCAGCAGGAACCACAGATGTGATACCAGTTCCCAGACCAGGGTGTTGTATTTTTCGTAGAACGTTAGATTCTGCCAGTTATCCGCTTTGCCTTTGACGTACTGCAACATGATGAACTGGGGCAGCGTGAGCAGCGGGATGGCGGTCAACATCGGGATGCCGACGCGCTCTACGCGCACTTTCCACCAACGTTTGATGGGATAGCGCAGAAACAGCATATAAGAGAAATAGCCTGAGATGACGAAAAAGACCTGCATCCGGAAGGAGTGAATAAAGTCGTTGAACAGTGTCAGCCACCATGAGGGCTCTATACTGTTTACATGCCAGGTGTGGCTGGAGTAAATCAAAGAGATGTGAAAAGGGATCCCCAATAGCATCAGCCATGCCCGGATCGAGTCGAGGAAATATTCACGTTGTACAGGTACATTGGTCATATAACTTTGTGCATTCTCAGACTTTTCGCCTTATCCATAAGACTAATAGTGGTTACATTCGAAGCCAACCCTACACCAAGACCGACACCCTGTCTCCAGGATAAGCACGCAAAGTGAAGAGAGGGTCTTCTGATTGCTTAATCCATGAGCCAGCGCGCTGAACAAAGCAGTGATAATGTTGTCGGATTGCCTGAATTTCCAGTAAAATGGATCGGATCGAATTAAGCACACAAAGGGGGAAGTGCTTACTTATTATGAAACATAAATCACAAATGATAAAAATGCGTTGGTTAGGTGCTGCAGTATTGTTGTCACTGTATACCTCTTCTGCATGGTCTTTTTCCATCGATGATGTCGCAAAACAGGCAAAATCGTTGGCTGATAAAGGCTATGAGGCGCCAAAAAGTAACCTGCCCTCCGTCTTCCGCGATATGAAGTATGCGGACTATCAGCAGATCCAGTTCAATCACGACAAAGCGTACTGGAATAACGTTAAAACCCCGTTCAAGCTTGAGTTTTATCATCAGGGTATGTACTTCGACACCCCGGTTGCCATTAATGAAGTGACGGCAACTGCGGTACGTAAGATCAAGTACAGCCCGGATTATTTTAATTTTGGCGATGTGAAGCACGACAAAGACACGGTTAAAGATTTGGGATTTGCGGGCTTCAAAGTCCTTTACCCCATCAACAGCAAAGATAAAAACGACGAAATTGTCAGCATGCTGGGGGCCAGCTATTTCCGCGTGATCGGTTCTGGTCAGGTTTATGGCCTGTCTGCGCGCGGTTTGGCTATCGACACGGCGTTACCGTCGGGTGAAGAATTCCCGCGTTTTCGTGAGTTCTGGATTGAGCGTCCAAAACCAACCGATAAACGCCTGACTATCTACGCACTGCTGGACTCTCCGCGTGCCACGGGTGCCTACCGCTTTGTGATCATGCCTGGCCGTGATTCGGTCATTGACGTGCAGTCCAAAGTTTATCTGCGCGACAAAGTGGGCAAACTGGGCGTTGCACCGCTGACCAGTATGTTCCTGTTTGGGCCGAACCAGCCGTCTCCGGCAACCAACTTCCGCCCGGAACTCCATGATTCCAACGGTCTGTCCATTCTTGCCGGCAACGGTGAGTGGATCTGGCGTCCGCTGAACAACCCGAAACACCTGGCGGTCAGCAGCTTCGCAATGGAAAACCCGCAGGGCTTTGGTCTGTTGCAGCGTGGTCGCCAGTTCTCCCGTTTTGAAGATCTCGACGATCGTTACGATCTGCGTCCAAGCGCCTGGGTCACACCGAAAGGGGACTGGGGCAAAGGGAAGGTGGAGCTGGTTGAGATCCCAACCAACGATGAAACTAACGACAACATCGTCGCTTACTGGACTCCGGATCAGCTTCCGGAAGCTGGCAAAGAGATGAACTTCAAATACACCATTACCTTCAGCCGTGATGAAGACAAACTGCATGCGCCGGACAACGCGTATGTGATGCAGACTCGCCGTTCTACGGGCGATGTGAAACAGTCCAATCTCATTCGCCAGCCTGATGGTACCGTGGCGTTTGTAGTCGATTTCGCCGGTCAGGATATGAAAAAACTGACGCCGGATACGCCTGTGACGGCGCAAACCAGCATTGGTGACAATGGTGAAATCGTTGAAAGCTCCGTGCGTTACAACCCGGTGACCAAAGGGTGGCGCTTAACCCTGCGTGTGAAAGTGAAAGATCCAAAACAGACCACTGAAATGCGTGCTGCGCTGGTCAATGCCGATCAGCCGCTGAGTGAAACCTGGAGCTATCAGCTACCTGCTAATGAATAATACATCTGAATACATCGATGCCATGCCGCTGACAGATATTGAAAAAGCGGCGCTGCCAAAGAGCGACATCCGCGCGGTTCATACCGCGCTGGATGGCGATCATCACGAGTTTACCCGTGATGACGATACGCCACTGGGATCAGTCAAGGCGCGTCTGGAGCAGGCCTGGCCGGATTCGCTGGCAGAAGGGCAACTGATTAAAGACGACGAAGGGCGCACACAGCTGAAGGCTATGCCTAAAGCAACGCGCTCTTCCATGTTCCCGGACCCGTGGCGCACCAACCCGGTTGGGCGCTTCTGGGATCGTTTGCGCGGTCGCGATGTGACACCGCGCTATCTGTCTCGCCTGACGAAAGAACAGCAAGCGTCCGAGCAGAAATGGCGTACCGTGGGCACTATTCGTCGTTATACCCTGCTGGTATTGACGCTGGCGCAAACCGTTGTTGCAACCTGGTATATGAAAACCATCCTGCCTTATCAGGGCTGGGCGATGATTAATCCTGCCGATATGGTGGGACAAAATCTGTGGGTTTCATTCATGCAGTTGCTGCCGTACATTCTGCAAAGTGGGATCCTCCTCCTCTTCGCGGTGTTGTTCTGCTGGGTCTCGGCCGGTTTCTGGACCGCGCTGATGGGCTTCCTGCAACTGCTGATGGGGCGTGACAAATACAGCATTTCGGCATCAACGGTCGGGGATGAAGCCTTAAATCCTGAGCACCGTACGGCGCTGATCATGCCTATCTGTAACGAAGACGTCGACCGTGTATTTGCGGGCCTGCGCGCCACCTGGGAGTCTGTGAAGGCGACCGGAAATGCGGCGCATTTCGACGTCTACATCCTGAGTGACAGCTACAACCCGGATATCTGCGTTGCCGAGCAGAAAGCGTGGATGGAACTGATCGCAGAAGTACAGGGCGAAGGGCAGATCTTCTACCGTCGTCGTCGCCGTCGTGTGAAGCGTAAAAGCGGTAACATCGATGACTTCTGCCGTCGCTGGGGGAATCAGTACAGCTACATGGTGGTACTGGACGCCGACTCCGTGATGACCGGTGAGTGTCTGACCGGGCTGGTGCGTCTGATGGAAGCGAACCCGAACGCCGGGATCATCCAGTCATCGCCAAAAGCGTCTGGTATGGACACCTTGTACGCGCGCTGTCAGCAGTTTGCGACCCGCGTTTACGGGCCGCTGTTTACCGCCGGTCTGCACTTCTGGCAGCTGGGTGAATCTCACTACTGGGGTCACAACGCCATTATTCGTGTACAGCCGTTCATCGAACACTGTGCGCTGGCACCGCTGCCGGGCGAAGGTTCATTTGCCGGTTCCATTCTGTCCCACGACTTCGTGGAAGCCGCGCTGATGCGCCGTGCAGGCTGGGGGGTGTGGATTGCTTACGATCTGCCGGGTTCTTATGAAGAGCTGCCGCCGAACCTGCTGGATGAACTGAAACGCGATCGCCGCTGGTGTCACGGCAACCTGATGAACTTCCGTCTGTTCCTGGTAAAAGGGATGCACCCGGTTCACCGCGCCGTGTTCCTGACCGGGGTGATGTCGTATCTCTCTGCACCGCTCTGGTTTATGTTCCTGGCGCTGTCGACGGCATTGCAGGTCGTGCACGCTCTGACTGAACCACAGTACTTCCTGCAACCGCGCCAGCTGTTCCCTGTGTGGCCGCAATGGCGTCCTGAGCTGGCGATTGCGCTGTTTGCCTCGACCATGGTTTTGCTGTTCCTGCCTAAGCTGCTCAGCATCATTTTGATCTGGTGCAAAGGCTCGAAAGAGTTCGGTGGTTTCTGTCGCGTGACGCTTTCCCTGCTGCTCGAAGTGCTGTTCTCGGTACTTTTGGCTCCGGTGCGCATGTTGTTCCACACCGTGTTTGTGGTCAGCGCGTTCCTTGGCTGGGAAGTGGTCTGGAACTCACCGCAGCGTGATGATGACTCAACGCCGTGGGGCGAAGCCTTTATGCGTCATGGTTCGCAAATGCTGCTGGGTCTGGTGTGGGCTGCAGGTATGGCGTGGCTGGATTTACGTTTCCTGTTCTGGCTGGCACCGATTGTGTTCTCGCTGATCCTGTCGCCGTTTGTCTCCGTTATCTCCAGTCGTTCTACGATGGGATTACGTACTAAACGCTGGAAACTGTT
The DNA here is from genome assembly GCF_002922995.1 of Lelliottia sp. 7254-16. NCBI lineage: Bacteria > Pseudomonadati > Pseudomonadota > Gammaproteobacteria > Enterobacterales > Enterobacteriaceae > Lelliottia > Lelliottia sp. 7254-16. The sequence goes on along the minus strand of NZ_PQVS01000004.1, from coordinate 363,541 downwards.
CCTGATCCCGGAAGAGTATTCCCCGCCGCAGGTGCTGGTGGATACCGATAAGTATCTGGAGATGAACCGCAATCGCTCGCTGGGTGATGGTTTTATTCACGCGGTCTTTAATCCGTCGTTTAACGCCTTAGCCACCGCAATGGCAACGGGCCGTCACCGCGCCAGCCAGGTGCTGGAGATCGCTCGCGATCGCCACATCGAACAAGCGCTGAATGAAACGCCGGAAAAACTGAACCGCGATCGCCGTCTGGTGCTGTTAAGCGATCCGGTGACCATGTCGCGTTTACATTACCGCGTCTGGTCCGCGCCGGAGAAATATTCGTCGTGGGTAAATTATTACTCGACGATAACGCTTAATCCGCAGGCCCTGAAGGCGAAGTAAGCAGAACGAAAATGAAAATACCGGCCAAGGCCGGTATTTTTTTACATGAGGTTTTAATGAGAATACTCATCGTGGTGATAATGGCGCTTATGCTGACCGGATGTGGCAGCATTATCAGCCGCACTATTCCTGGTCAGGGTCATGGCAACCAGTATTATCCCGGCGTGCAATGGGATGTCCGCGACTCCGCATGGCGCTACGTGACAATCCTCGATCTGCCATTTTCGCTGGTCTTCGATACGCTGTTGTTGCCCATCGATGCCCAGCACGGCCCATATGAATAGCGTGAATTAACGCTCATCCCACTCGTCCGCTGCGGTTTGCCCCTCTTCGGTATCCAGCGGCGGTTCAAGCTGAAACTCACCCTCGTCCCATTCGTGAAGGGTGTTTTCTTCAAGCCACTCCTGGCGCAGTTCGATCTCTTCATACTCACCATCGAAAACCGCCTGAGCGGCGTCACCGCTCAGCACCGGCAGACATTCTCCGTCTTCACCCTCGTCGGAGAAGAATTCGGCCTGCCACATAATATCGCCATCCTGCAGGACATATTTTTGGATATTGAGTTGCTGAATATCCGCATCTTCGGCTTCGACGCCAGAATTGTCAGCGAGAAATTCTTCACGAGCGGCGTCAATAGCTTCTTCCAGCGTGGCATACATGGTCATCGGTTTCTCCCTGTGATTCGCAGTGGTGTTCAGGGAAATAATAGCTGATTCTCTGATTTTGCAAGTATGAATGCGCCAATAAGTTATCAGGAGGATGCATTAAGCGCGGGCTGCGAGGCGCGGGCCAGGCTCCACCAGGAATAAATAGCGTTAAACAGCACAACGAGGGCCGTGACGATAAACACGGCGCGGAAACCATAACTGGCAGAGATCGCGGCCCCAACCAGCGGCCCTGTGACGTTGCCGATATCACGGAAAGACTGGTTATAGCTGAAGATCCGTCCGGCAATTTGGTTTGTGGAGTTGTAGACCAGCAGCGTTTGCACCGCAGGGAGTAGCGCCCCGTCTGCAGCACCGAGTAGGAAGCGCAATACGCCCAGTTGCCACGGCGTCTGTACGAACGACATGGGGATCAGAAGCAAGACGGAGATAATCAGTGCGGCAATTAGAATTTTTTCCGGGCCGATGCGATCGCCCAGTTTCCCGAGACGCGGGGCACTGAGCAGCGCGGCGACACCAGGCACCGAGGCAATCATCCCACTGATAAAAGCGATATTGCTGACGTTACCCGCTAACTCGCGAACGTACAGTGTCAGTATTGGGGCGATAGAACCGGTCGCCACCTGAATAATCATCGTCGTGACAAACAGGCTTAATACCAGTTTTGGATTTTTCAGCGAGCCGATAACATCGCGGGCATGCAGCATCTCTTTCTTTGGCACCGGAGTGAAGTTTTCCCGGATAAAGAACGCCGTCAGCAGGAAGCAGGCAAAAAGGACGCTGGCGGTAATGAAGAACACGGGACGCAGACCGTAGCTATCGGCCATCAGGCCGCCAGCAAGCGGGCCCAACAGTGCGCCGCTGACTGCGCCAGTCGATAACGTTCCTAGTGCCCAGCCGCTTTTATGTCGTGGGATTTGTGTGGCGATCAGCGCGTTAGCGTTAGGCACAAAGCCACCCAGTAATCCCAAAAGGGCGCGCAGGATCAGAAACTGCCAGATGTTTTGCGCCAGCCCCATCAGCACCATGATGATGGCCATGCCGAGGGCCGAACGCAGGAGCATAATCTTGCGCCCCTTACGATCGGCAAGCCCACCCCAGAAGGGGGACGCGACGGCTGAAAACAGGAAGGTGATACTGAACACCAGGCCAGACCACATGTTCAGCGCGCTATGGCCAGTCACGCCGAGGTGTTCGACGTACAGGGGTAGAAAGGGCATGACCAGGCTAAAACCGGCACCGGTCAGAAAACAGCCAAGCCAGACAACAATGAGGTTACGCTTCCAGTTTATGGGGGCATCTGAGGGCGACATAGCAATCCGTAACGCAAAAAAAGAAGGTAATAAGCCTGCTAATTATGCGCCTGAGTGATGATTGCTGCAATGCGAAGGGCTTTTAAAGCTAAAAGTGGATGCGGCCTGAAAGACCGCATTGCGATTAATAGCGCGAGGGTTCGCCTTCTGGGCGTGTTTTGAAACGACGATGCAGCCACATATATTGCTCAGGGGCGAGCATGATGCATTTTTCCACGATGCCATTCATCCATCTGGCCGTGGTTTCTGCATCTTCCAGCGGCGGTGTGCATTCCGGCTCAAGCATCATTAACTCGTAGCCTTTTCCGTCGGGTTTACGACGCGGAACGAAGGGCACGATAGCCGCTTTTGACATCTTCGCCAGCATCCAGGTTCCGGTGGTGGTCGCCGTTTTTTCGACGCCAAAGAAGGGGACGAACACGCTGGATTGCTTACCATAGTCGTGGTCCGGTGCGTACCAGATCACTTCACCGTTTTTTAGCGCGCGGATCATTCCTTTAAGGTCTTTACGATCAATCATGCTCTTATTGGAACGCATGCGGCCCCAGGTTTGTAGCAGGTCGATGACCGGATTGTCGTTCGGGCGATACACGCCGATTCCCGGTGCTTGCATGCCGAACATCCGTGCCCCGATTTCGAGGGTGAGAAAATGAATCCCAATCAGCAGCACGCCGGTTTTTTGCGCTTGCAGTGTATGCACCGGTTCCATGCCCGTACCGGTCACTTCGAACCAGCGCGCCATACGTTTGTCTGACCAGAACCAGGCCATTCCCGTTTCCATCAAACCCATACCGACAGATTCGAAATTTTTCCTGATCATGCGGTGGCGCTCTTGCGCACTCATTTCTGGAAAGGAAAGTTCCAGATTTCGATTCGCAATTTTGACGCGCCGTTTCATGTAGCGCTGAGCGATATGACCGAGGCCGCATCCAACACGATAAATCACCGGGTAGGGCAGTTGAACCAGCAACCATAAAAGGCCGACGCCAGACCAGATTGGCCAGTAACGCGGGTGGAGCAGCTCCATAGAAAATTTGGGTAATTGGGTCATGTCTTTCCTGTCTTTTTCGTCCTTATGCAATCATTCTCGCATTTTTTAAAACCATAACCAAAACGAATGAGTTCCAGATGAGCGCTTTTACAGCAATTGTTGCGACATTATTTTTTGGATGAGGAAAATGTAGCGCAAAATATGGGGATGTAAATTCTCATTGTATGCTATATGATGCCGCCGATTTTCTTTCTCTTAACGATTGCAGGAACCGTACACCATGCCAGTGTTACACAACCGCATTTCGAATGAGACGTTGAAAGCACGCATGCTGGCGGAAACCGAAGCGCGTGTAACGATCTCATTCTACAAATATTTTTCTATCCCTGAGCCGCAGGAAACCCGCGACGCACTGTATAAATCCTTCGAAGCGCTGAGCGTGTTTGGCCGCGTTTATCTGGCTCATGAAGGCATCAATGCCCAGATCAGCGTGCCAGAAAGTAAAGTCAGTGCTTTCCGCGATTTTCTTTATGGTTTTCACCCGGCATTCGACAATCTGCGCCTGAATATCGCGCTGGACGATGACGGGAAATCCTTCTGGGTGCTGCGCATGAAAGTGCGGGAACGTATCGTAGCGGATGGAATTGACGATCCCTCGTTCAACGCCGCAGATGTTGGCGAGTATCTGAAAGCGGCTGAAGTTAACGCCATGCTGGACGATCCGGATGCGGTGTTCATCGATATGCGTAACCACTACGAGTACGAAGTGGGGCATTTCGAGAACGCGCTGGAAATCCCGGCGGATACCTTCCGCGAGCAGCTGCCGAAAGCCGTCGAAATGATGCAGGAACACAAAGATAAAAAAATTGTGATGTACTGCACCGGCGGCATTCGCTGTGAAAAAGCCAGTGCCTTTATGAAACACAGCGGTTTCAACAAAGTCTGGCATATTGAAGGCGGGATTATCGAGTATGCCCGTCGTGCGCGTGAGCAGGGTTTACCGGTGCGCTTTATCGGTAAGAACTTTGTCTTTGACGAGCGTATGGGCGAGCGTATTTCTGAAGACATCATCGCGCATTGCCATCAGTGCGGAACGCCTTGTGACACCCATACGAACTGCAAAAATGACGGCTGCCATCTGCTGTTTATTCAGTGTCCGACGTGTGCGGAGAAATTCAGAGGATGCTGTAGCGAACTGTGTAGCGAAGAGAGCGTGTTGCCTGAAGAGGAACAGCGCCGCCGTCGCGCAGGACGTGAAAACGGCAATAAGATCTTCAATAAATCACGCGGTCGTCTGAATACTAAACTCGGTATTCCTGATCCGGAATAACCCGTAATATCCCGGCTGCATCGCGCAGCCGGGATAGTGTTGCACTACTTCTGCTGTACGCCTTCCACGGAAATAATCAACTCAACGTCCTGCGATGCCGGGCCTAAATCGGTGGTAATGTTAAAATCTTTCAGATGGATTTTACCCGCGGCCTCGAAGCCAGCGCGCTTGCCGCCCCACGGATCATCACCCTGACCAATGAGTTTTGCGTCGAGTGTGACCGGTTTGGTCACGCCATTCAGCGTCAGGTTGCCAGTAATATCCAGCCCTTCACCATCCTTTTTCACTGCCGTTGAGGTGAATGTCGCCTGCGGGAATTTCGCCACATTGAGGAAATCTGCGCTGCGCAGGTGTTTATCGCGCTCGGCATGGTTAGTATCCAGGCTGGTCGTGTTAATGGTCACATTCACTTTGTCCGCTGCGGGATTCTTCTCGTCAAAGGTAAAGGTGCCATCGAAATCTTTAAATGTGCCATACAGCCAGCTATAGCCCAGATGCTGAATACGGAAATTAACGAAGGCGTGTTGGCCCTCTTTATCAATTTTATAATCAGCCGCCACGGCAGAACCGGTGGCAAATACCAGAGAACCTAACGCGATACCCAGCAGGTGTTTTTTCATTTTATACTCCAGAGTCAACCGACGATCGGCCCAGCATGCGCTTGAGCGTGGCGTCTTTATCGATGAAATGATGTTTAAGGGCCGCAAGGCCGTGAAGGACAGATAAAATCACGACGCCCCAGGCAAGCCATAGATGCACCTGGCCCGCCAGATCGGCCTGAGAGCCGGCGTCCGTGAGAGTTGCCGGAACGTCAAAAAGGCCAAATACGCTAATCGGTTTGCCGTCTGCGGTGGAAATCAAATAGCCGCTGATAAAAATGGCAAACAGGACCCCATAGAGCGCGATGTGCGCACCCGCCGCGCTAATCCGCGTCAGTTTGCTGTAGCTTTTCAAGGGCGGAGGTGGCGGAGAAAAGTGGCGCCAGACGAGTCGAACGACCAGAGTCATCATCAGCAGGATGCCAATGCTTTTGTGCAGTTCAGGGGCCTGATGGTACCAGCCGTCGTAATAGCTCAGCGTCACCATCCACAAACCTAAGCCGAACATGCCATAAACCGCGAGGGCAATTAACCAGTGCATTAGCATGGATATTAATCCATAGCGTGCAGAAGAATTACGCAGTTGCATAAAGATGACCGTCCCTAATTAATTTGAAGGGTAAACATGGCCTGTGAAGAATATTATTGCAAATGATATTTAAGTATTAGGATTATTCATTTTTCTATTTCAGTTATTTTGATTGTGTCTTTGCATTTTGATTCAATGTATTCGTGGTTGAAGTGGGTTTTTTGACATCTTTACTGGCTTGCGGAGTGGGTGTTGGTTATCAAATAATTTGCGGTAGTTTCAGTTAATATAAAGTATTGTCAATTATCGTCAGCGCATCTTTTCAGAAAAATACAATATAAATAACATCGATGATTGCCAGTGCAGACCATAATAAAATATAGAGCATCAAATGCTCGCGTATATTATTAACCAGATAATCAAAAATCCTGCGCATCATTTCTGCTACCGACGATATAAAAAGAAAGGCTCCGAATCGTCGGAGCCTGAAGACAAGATTATCCGCCAAAACGCGCGAGAGAGAAGGGCGTCAGATCAAACTGTGGCGCGATTCCCTGAGCAAACTGCGCGGCTATCTCACCCAGCACAGAAGCAAATTTGAACCCGTGGCCGCTCAGCCCGGTGATCAGCAGCGTGTTGTTATGGCCTGGCAGCGTGTCGATGATGAAATCTTCATCTGGGGTGTTGTCGTAGGTGCAGGCGGCACCGTAGAGCAGCCCACCGACACCCGGCAGCACATGGCGTAAGAAGCTAAAAGCCTCAGAACCATCGCCCGGTAAATCACCAAACGGTTTGCGCTCTTCCGGTGAGGAGATGATTTGCCCGCCGTTATGCTTGCCAATTTTGAGCGCATCTTTCTCGGACGGGAAGCCGTAGAACTGATCGCCGTTCGGCAGTTCGCCCGTAAACGCCGGGAATTTGTTCTGCGTACTGAAACGGCCATCGGCTTGGAACCACGAGAAGACTTTACGCACTGGCTGAATCGGTAACTCAGGCATCAGCTTCGTGACCCATGTTCCGGCGCTCACCAGCAGGCGAGAAGCCGTGTATGGGCCTTCCGGCGTATCTACGGTCACGCCGTCGTCATGATGATGAATGGCGGTCACCGGGCAGTTAAACAGCTGCGCACAGCCTGATTGTTCTGCGAGGGATACCCAGGTTTTGATCGCAGTTTCGCAGTGCAGCACACCGGAGTTGGCTTCAAACAGCCCGATGTAATCTGCCGGGACAGTGATTTCTGGCCAGCGTTGGGAGATGGCACTCGCATCGAGGCGCTCAACGTCCAGATTGAACTCACGGGCGCTGTGTTCGACGTTTGCCAGAAATTCCGAATGCGCAGGGCCGAGATTCACCACACCCGTGCGCTCAAAAATCTTATCCTCGCTCAGGGCTGATAATTCGTCCCATAGCGCTTGTGCTCTAAGCACCAGCGGAACGTAGCGCTCGCCTTCACCATAGGCGTGGCGAATAAGGCGGGTGTCGCCGTGGTGGCTGCCCTCTGCGTGCGGAGGAAGGTGGGCATCGATCATCAGGACGTTCAGGCCAGCTTTGGTGGCGTAATAACCCGCAGCAGAACCGACGGAGCCGCTGCCTAAAATAATCAAGTCGTATTTCATGAGAATCTCTTAAACCAGGACTTAAGTTGCAGAGTAAATAAGATGAAAGGCTTATTCAAGGGAGAAATAAATGAGGCACCGTTAAGGTGCCTGTTGAGTGAATGTAGGGCATAACATTAATGCCGACGATACTCATTTTCCTGGTAGTCGCCAGACTCTATTTTGGCAATGCCTGCCTCTAAAATAGAAATAAACTGGCGTGCAACATCTGTGGTCAGCCACAGTGTCTGACCAACTTCCGCTTCTTCACGGCTAGGCTGATTCGGGGTCTGGTAGTGCAAACGCAGCATCAGTGCATCGTAGCTGTCTACGGTACTGATATCCCATCCAACAAGCGGATGGGTCTGGATGACTTCATTATTCTTTTCCATCATAACCCCCGTAATACGTGTGATAAGACAACGACTGTGAGGTTCAATGCGTGTTTTTCTGAAGCAACTTCAGTATATCAATAAATAAGGGATCTGCAGGGGAAAATAAACAGGCAGCAACACATTTTTGTGCTTTTTAGGATTGTTTGAACAATAAACCGGCATCTTATTCACGTTTTTTTAAGAAGATACGCAATTAATTTGAACTTATTTAAAAAGGATAAAAAAAGCCGGGGCGACCCGGCAAAAAATGACAATGAGGGAGAAATAATTAATCTGTGATGAACCAGTCGTCGGCGCTTTCCCACGTTTCTTGCAGGATTTCGCTAATACGATCTTTATCATCTTTTGCCCCACCGAGTACGGAGAGATTATTGGCGGTGGCGTAACGGACGGTGACGGCTCCTTCGCGATCGGGGAAGGTGTCGTTGATGCGTCGGGATAATTCTCCGGCCAGCGCGTCCAGCGCGCCAGCAGGCAAAACGGTTGTTTTGGCGATAGTCACTTCAATACGCATAATTGCCCCCTGTGTAACGTACTGTTTATTTATACAGGTATTGTATAAGACATACAACAGGGGGCGACAAAAATTAGCGTTTAACCGTCCAGTTTACCGTTTCACCGGCCAGGAATGGGATCAGCGTGTCATCTGTCAGAGCGATGGATTCTTCCACCTGACTCTCTTTACGCTCCAGTTCGATAAAGGTTTCATTCACCGGCAGACCGTAGAAGCGTGGACCATTGAGGGAACAGAAGGCTTCGAAGTGTTCCAGCGCGCCCATCTCTTCAAATACGGTGGCGTAGCTTGCCAGCGCCGTTGGGGCGTTGAAGCAGCCTGCACAACCACAGCTGGCTTCTTTACGATGACGTGCGTGCGGCGCAGAGTCGGTCCCGAGGAAGGCACGGGTAAAACCGCTGGCAACCAGCTCACGCAGCGCCTGCTGGTGGATATTACGCTTGAGGATTGGCAGGCAGTAAAGGTGCGGGCGCACGCCGCCGACCAGCATGTGATTGCGGTTGAACATCAGATGCTGTGGGGTAATGGTTGCGGCCAGCAATTCGTTACCGTCGCGCACGTACTCTGCCGCATCTTTGGTCGTGATGTGTTCAAAGACCACTTTCAGCCCTTGCAGACGCTGGCGCAGCGGCTCCATGACGGTCTCAATGAAGCGAGCTTCACGATCAAAAATGTCAATGTCAGGATGCGTGACTTCGCCGTGGATCAGTAGCGGCATACCCAGTTTTTCCATGCGCTCCAGCACCGGCATAATCGCATCTGTGCTGGTGACGCCGTGACTGGAGTTGGTCGTGGCATTGGCCGGATAGAGCTTGGCGGCGGTAAACACGCCCTCTTTATAGCCGCGTTCCACCTCGTTCGGATCGAGGGAATCAGTCAGATAGCAGGTCATCAGCGGAGTAAAATTGTGGCCAGCAGGAACAGCGTCGAGGATGCGCTGGCGATAGGCGATCGCGGCATCAACGGTGGTGACTGGCGGAACCAGGTTAGGCATGACAATCGCGCGGCCATAGATTTCGCTGGTGTAGGGGACAACGGTTTTCAGCATCTCACCATCGCGCAGATGGATATGCCAGTCGTCAGGGCGGCGGATTTTCAGAACCTGGGGATGTGCAGTCATTGATATGCTCCGGCTTATCAGGAATCAGTCATAAGGATGGCTGTTTTTGCCGGACACAAATCATATGCGGAAACGTTTTCGTTTGCACACATTTCCGTTAAATGTGCGTGTAAAAAAGGGCGCCTTAGCGCCCTCAGTGTTAATCCGTGAACGGAATGATAATTTCACCCGGTTTCACTTCGATGCCCTTGGCATATTTTTTCGCCAGGGCCTCGCCTTTACTTCGGTCTTCGCTCAGCACATACGCAGGCTGCTGATTAAAATAGTTGCGCAGCGACTGGTTCAGATACGGCATTAGCGTTTGCAGCACCGGTTTCATTTTTTCCGGCGTCACTTCGGCGTCCACGATCTCCATCTCTTGCAGATAAATCGCGCCTTTTTCTTTGTTGAACACCGGCAACGCTTTCAGTTTCAGTTTGATGTTGGCTTTCTGGCTGCCGAAAAGAGAGTTCATATCCAGTTTGGCATCACCTGACAGGGTGACTTTGTTTGGCTCTTCTCGCCCAATCTGGCTGACGAGATGATTCAGTACGATATGGGCATCGGCAACGCCAGGTACGCCGATATCCTTAGAAAAATTATTGTGTTTTTCCAGCGCCTGATTAATTTCCTGCTCACTCACGCTGTAGTGGGTAAGCTGGTTACAACCGACCAGCAGGCCACTGATAACGAAAGCAGCAGCAATGACAATCTTCTTCATGGGGTTCCTCAACATGATGTCGGCGCGTATGTCCTGACGCCTCAGTATGTCAGGCGGGTATAGCAGATACCAGCAGAAAAACCTGATAATCAGGGGCGAAAGAGGACCTTTCGCCCGAAGTGTTTCTTTATGCACCCGGCTCCAGCATCCCGCTGGTACTGCGTTTTGGGCTGAACTGCCACCACAGGGCGATGAGCGTAATAAAGCCCACGACGCCCAGCATCATCCACGGTAACTCGGGTTGATTTAATTCTTTGCCCGCATCAAACAGCCAACCGCCACCGGCGTATCCCAGCGCGCCGCCAAAGGCCAGACCCAGACGGCTAAAGCCCATGTAACTGCCACGGGCGCGGGGATCGGCAAGGCCCGCGCTGAGTGTTTCACGGGCCGGTTCAGCAATGATCGACCCAATGTAAAAGGTACAAATCAGAATAAACAGCTGTTGCAGAGTGCCGACTAAACCAATCGGCATCATGCTCAGAGTCATCAGCAACAGACCTGCCATCAGGCGATGCTCAAGACGAAAACGTTTTTCACTCCAGCGCGCGATAGGGTAGAGCAGGGTAAGCGACAGGCAGGCTTCAATGGCGTACATCCATTTGACCGCCGCAGGCGATCCCGCGATGTCGTTGACCATAATCGGTAGCATCAGCATGACTTGTACTGCCAGCATGTAATACCCGGTCAGTGTCAGCACATAAGTGACAAACCGTTTATCCGCCAGCACGCGACCCAGCCCTTCGCGGACCGGCGCTTTCACCGTCGAGAGTTTCCAGGCCGGCAGCAGCCAGGCGTTAAACCCAGCGCACAGGATAAACAGGACCGCGCCGGTGGCACACACCAGGCGGAAGTCGTATTGCAGCAGCCAGCTGCCGAGCAGCGCACCGACCACCGCACCGGCGCTGTCCTGCATCATCAGCAGAGAGAAAAAGCGACCGCGATGCTGCGGGCGAATCAGTTTGACAACCAGCGCGGTGCGCGGCGGGTCAAAAAGGGTGCCGCCAATCCCGGAAAGGAAGCAGGAGAACCACAGTAGCCACGGATCGTGAGCGATGCCCATAGTGGCAAATCCTGCTGCACGCAGCAGCATGCCGGTAACGATCATCGGTTTTGCGCCAAAGCGGTCGGCAATCGCACCGCCAAACACCCCCAGCCCCTGCTGGACAAACTGACGCAATCCCAGCGCAATGCCGACCATTAATGCCGCCCAGCCCATTTGATCCACAAAGCGAATGGAGATCAGCGGGAACACGACAAAAAAGCCGAGCACGACCAGCATGTTATCGACGAGCAGGAAATATTTACCCAGGCTCCTTGCCTGTGATACGCGGGACATCTTCCCTCCAGAGGGGAAATACACCTCATCTTTCGGGCTTTCCAAAAAGGAGCCTGAAGACTTAGATGTATATAAAGGTGAGCACGCTAACATTCTGCGGGGTTAGCGTCTTTTTTCCCACCTATCCAGCGACAATATTTTTTTATCAAAAGGGTGGTTTGATTCAGCTTTTTAATCGAATTTTGTGAAATCAGTAAAAAAGGATATGTCACTGTTTTCACAGAAAGCACAGGCACAGGTATAGTAAAGCTAACAGCTAGATCAGAAGTGACGGGAAGGAGTGGTATCGATGTTTGGCTATCGCAGTAATGTGCCAAAAGTGCGCCTGACAACAGACAGACTGGTCGTCCGTCTGGTGCATGAGCGTGATGCCTGGCGTCTGGCGGATTATTACGCCGAGAATCGCCAGTTTTTGAAGCCCTGGGAGCCCGTTCGGGATGAAAGCCACTGTTATCCCTCTGGCTGGCAGGCTCGCCTGAGCATGATTGCCGAATTTCACAAGCAGGGCAGCGCTTTTTATTTCGCCCTGCTGGACCCGGAAGAGAAAGAAATTATCGGCATTGCCAATTTTTCCAACGTGGTGCGCGGATCGTTTCACGCCTGTTACCTCGGCTATTCCATCGGTCAGAAATGGCAGGGACAGGGATTAATGTTTGAAGCCCTGACCAGCGCGATACGCTATATGCAGCGTTCGCAGCACATTCATCGCATCATGGCCAACTATATGCCGCACAATCAGCGCAGCGGCGATCTGCTGGCGCGCCTCGGGTTTGAGAAAGAAGGCTATGCGAAAGAGTATCTGTTGATCGACGGCGAGTGGCGTGACCACGTGCTGACGGCGTTAACCACCAAAGAATGGACCGCAGGTCGTTAAGGAGAAAAGATGAAATACCAGTTAACTGCCACAGAAGCGCGCGTCATTGGCTGCCTGCTGGAAAAACAGGTCACCACGCCAGAGCAATATCCGCTGTCAGTCAATGCGGTAACGATGGCCTGCAACCAGAAAACCAACCGTGAACCGGTGCTCAACCTGAGCGAGCATGAGGTGCAGGAGCAACTGGATGAATTGGTCAAACGCCACTACCTGCGCACCGTGAGTGGGTTTGGTAATCGCGTCACCAAATATGAGCAGCGTTTTTGTAATTCCGAGTTTGGCGATCTAAAACTGAGCAGTGCCGAAGTGGCGGTGATCACCACCTTGTTATTGCGTGGGGCGCAAACGCCGGGTGAATTACGATCCCGCGCAGGAAGAATGCATGAGTTCAGCGATATGCAGGAAGTGGAGCAAACGCTGGAAAATCTAGCGACCCGTGAAGATGGCCCGTTCGTCCTGCGTCTGGCGCGTGAGCCGGGCAAACGCGAAAGCCGCTTTATGCACTTGTTTAGCGGGAATGTACAAACGCTGATTAACGTCGTAGAAGCGATCGCGCCTGCGGATGACGAATCGCTGACTACGCGCGTCGAAACACTGGAAAACGAAGTGGCTGAGCTGAAGCAACGTCTGGATTCTCTGCTGGCACATCTGGGAGATTAACAGTGACAAAATTACGCATTGGCGTGGTTGGTCTCGGCGGGATCGCGCAAAAGGCCTGGCTGCCGGTACTCAGTGCCGCAACGGACTGGACGCTGGTGGGCGCATGGTCGCCGACGCGCGCAAAAGCGCTGCAAATCTGTGAAACCTGGCGAATGCCGTATGCAACGTCGCTTCTCGACCTGGCGCGAGAATGCGATGCGGTATTTGTCCATACCTCAACGTCGACCCACTATCAGGTCGTGACGGCGCTCCTGAATGCCGGTGTTCACGTTTGTGTCGACAAACCGCTGGCGGAAAATGTGCAGGATGCCGAGCGTCTGATTGAACTGGCCGCTCGCAAAAACCTGACGCTAATGGTCGGGTTTAATCGCCGCTTTGCTCCGCTCTATCAGGATCTCAAAACTCGACTTGGCACGGCGGCGTCGCTGCGGATGGATAAACATCGCACTGACAGCATTGGTCCAAACGATCTGCGCTTCACGCTGCTGGACGATTATCTTCACGTGGTGGATACCGCGCTGTGGCTGACCAATGGCCATGCACAGCTGAAAAGCGGTACGCTGCAAACCAACGATCAGGGCGAAATGGTCTATGCCGAACACCATTTCTCGGTGGACAATATTCAGCTGACAACCAGTATGCACCGCCGTGCAGGAAGCCAGCGTGAATCGGTACAGGCCGTGACCGATGGCGCGCTTTTCGACGTGACAGATATGCGCGAATGGCGTGAGGAGAAAGGGAGCGGGGTGGTGACCCGTCCTATCCCAGGCTGGCAGAGTACGCTCGAGCAGCGCGGCTTTGCCGGATGTGCGCGTCACTTTATCGAGTGCGTGCAAAATCAGACAGTTCCTGAAACATCGGGCGAGCAGGCTATTCTGGCGCAGCGCATCATCGAAAAGCTTTGGCGCGAGGCGATGAGCGAGTGAAAACAGTTTAATCCCTGTAACATCTGCGGATAGTAATTCGCTTAAATACGGGTAGACTAAGCGCCTCTTTTCACGCCTGCATTGCAGGCGTTTTGCAGTGTGGTTGTGGAAATTCACGTTAATGAACTTATTAAAATCGCTGGCCGCAGTCAGCTCGATGACCATGTTTTCTCGCGTGCTCGGTTTTGCGCGCGACGCAATTGTCGCCAGGGTATTTGGCGCGGGATTGGCCACTGACGCCTTTTTCGTGGCGTTCAAATTGCCTAACTTGCTGCGCCGCATCTTTGCTGAAGGGGCATTCTCGCAGGCCTTTGTGCCGATTCTGGCGGAATACAAAAGCAAGCAAGGCGAAGACGCGACGCGGGTGTTTGTCTCGTACGTTGCGGGCCTGCTTACGCTGGCGCTGGCGGTAGTGACGGTTGTCGGGATGCTGGCCGCGCCGTGGGTGATCATGGTGACCGCGCCGGGCTTTGCCAATACGGCGGAGAAATTCACGCTGACCACGCAGCTGCTGCGCATTACCTTTCCTTATATCCTGCTGATTTCGCTGGCCTCGCTGGTGGGTGCAATCCTCAATACCTGGAACCGCTTCTCCGTTCCGGCATTTGCGCCGACGTTTTTAAACGTCAGCATGATCGGTTTTGCCCTGTTTGCCGCGCCGCATTTTAACCCACCGGTGCTGGCACTGGCGTGGGCGGTCACCGTTGGTGGCGTGTTGCAGCTGGCGTATCAGCTTCCGCATCTGAAGAAGATCGGCATGCTGGTGCTGCCGCGCATTAACTTCCGCGATGCGGGCGCGATGCGCGTGATCAAGCAGATGGGCCCGGCGATTTTGGGTGTTTCCGTCAGCCAAATTTCCCTCATTATTAACACCATTTTTGCCTCCTTCCTGGTCTCCGGTTCGGTGTCGTGGATGTACTACGCCGACCGTCTGATGGAGTTCCCGTCCGGCGTGCTGGGCGTGGCGCTGGGGACTATTCTGCTACCGTCGCTGTCGCGCAGCTTTGCCAGCGGTAATCACGATGAATACTGCCGTCTGATGGACTGGGGTTTGCGTTTGTGCTTCCTGCTGGCGTTGCCTAGTGCGGTGGCGTTGGGGATTCTGGCGAAACCGTTAACCGTGTCTTTATTCCAGTACGGTAAATTCAGCGCCTTTGATGCCCTGATGACCCAGCGTGCACTGGTGGCGTACTCCGTCGGCTTGATGGGATTGATTGTGGTGAAAGTGCTGGCGCCAGGCTTCTATTCGCGTCAGGACATTAAAACACCGGTCAAAATTGCGATTGTCACTCTGGTGATGACCCAGCTGATGAACCTCGCGTTTATTGGACCGCTGAAACATGCCGGTCTGTCGCTGTCGATTGGTCTGGGGGCGTGTCTGAATGCCGGACTGCTGTACTGGCAGCTGCGCAAACAGAAAATTTTCACTCCGCAGCCTGGCTGGTTGAGCTTCCTGATTCGTCTGCTGGTGGCGGTTGTGGTGATGGCAGCGGCGCTGGTGGGCATGATGTACGTGATGCCAGAATGGTCCCTCGGCACCATGCCGTATCGTATTCTGCGCCTGATGGCGGTGGTTGTGGTCGGGATTGTGGCCTACTTCGCGACGTTGGCGGTTCTGGGCTTTAAGGTGAAAGAGTTCGCTCGCCGCACGGCATAAACGACTAAAGGGGAGTCACCTGATGGTGCTCCCCGTTCCCTGCTTAATCGCTCTGGCGATTAAATCGAAATCTTCTTCCCGCCGCCGCGCGAACTGGATGTCTGGCCATTTGCGCCATACAAACCCGGCTCCTGATGAGGTTTCAACACCTCAAGCGCCTGCTGATTGCGTTCAATTTGTCCTTCTAACAGCCAGCCGTTGTGCTGGTTGAGATCGCGAAGGTGCTGCGTTTTTTCGGTAATGGTCTGCCAGCGCTCAACGATATCATCATTGGCACTCCGTCGCGGGTCTTGCTCCGCGCGACGCTGCTGCTCCAGATAATCCAGAGTTGCCAGTAGCGAGCTTTTATCTTCAGTAATGCGCTGCAGGGCGCTGCCACTAATATGACCTGCAGAGAGCTGGTGTTGCTCGGCATCCATCACCGTCTTCAGATCGTTCAGGACTACCGTCATTTGATCCAATATTTCTGACAGTCGACTCATGCGGTTATTTACTCTGAAGGAAGTTCTGTGTTTCCTGAATCAGCGCATCAGCAATTTTGCTGGTGTCCATTTTCAGTTCACCGTTACGAATCGCCGTTTTAAGCGCTTCGACGCGTTCCATATTGATATCGTTGGTGCCCGGCTGCATCAGTTTGGACTGCGCATCACTTAAGGTGACGCTGGTACTGTTGGCCGTGGACGATTTTTCCAGACGCGCTTTAAGGGCTGGCGTGTCGTTCGTTTCGCGAGGTTGTACAGTGCTAACCGGCTTCAGGGGCGATGTACGATCAATGCTCATTGTGTTGTCCTCATAGAGGTTCGCGGCGTTGGCGCCTGACATCTTCATTTGTTGATTATTTATCGGCAGCCGCCGCGAAATCTTTAAAAAGATTATAGGTTAATCAGAATATTCCCATCAGAACCGACGGTTCCGCTTACCACCTGACCTGAAGACATCCTTACGCGTGCGTTTTGGGCGACGGCAGCGTTGTTCAGCGCCTGGCCCTCGCTATTGACGCTAAAGCCATCTCCGTTCGCCACCACCATCACGCGCTGTCCGGCTTTAATGCGCCATGCCTGACGCAGCATTGAGAGCTGTATGGCTTGTCCCGGCGCTAAATCGCGCAGACTCACGGAGTCCTGCGCCTGATTAATATCCAGCATTGTGCGTGGCGGAAGCTGATCCAGACGGCCACGTTTTAATTCGACATTGCCTGGCTGTAACACGCTGCCACGGGCGATTGATTGGGCGGCGACAACGTAATTTCCGGTCGCCTGTACCGTCACCTGTAAAAACCGTTTTTCGTTATTGCAGCGTGCGAGCACGTTCACGTTGCCCCACAGCTTTGTGCTGCCACTGACACTGAACGAAGGTTGCTCGCAGGACGGCAGAAGGTTGGGTTGCGTACGGACGTTAACCGAGACCTCATCGCTAAACCCGGCCAGTCGCTCGGCAAAAAATGCCGTCAGCTGGGCATTAAGATCCGCTGCCTGTGACAGGGGACTTAACAGCAGTAGGGTTGCGGCAAGGCCACTTTTGAACGTCAGCATCTCAAATTCCCGTGGTTCCTGGATTTAACAGGATTCTACCCTTTAGGGTTTCTCATCAACGCAACAAATAGCGACGCATTTTGCGTTTATTCCGTCGATAAGGCGTACGGGTTGAGATTTAAGCTACATGCTGAAATTTCGCCATCAGCGGAGGAGACATGCTCGATAAACTCGACGCCGCGTTACGTTTTCAACAGGAAGCGCTCAATTTGCGCGCCCAGCGGCAGGAGATCCTGGCCGCCAATATCGCGAATGCCGATACCCCGGGGTTTCAGGCGCGCGATATTGATTTTTCCAGTGAGCTTAAAAAAGTCATGGAACGTGGCCGGGCTGAGGGTACGGGTGTTGCCCTTGCGCTGACGTCTGCACGCCATATTCCCGCTCAGGCGATGACTGCGCCTTCCACCGATTTACTTTACCGCATCCCCGACCAGCCATCTCTGGACGGTAACACCGTCGATATGGACCGGGAGCGCACCCAGTTTGCCGACAACAGCCTGAAGTATCAAATGGGGCTAACCGTGCTCGGTGGACAGATTAATGGCATGAAGACCGTCCTGCAGGGGGGCAACTAATTTATGGCCTTACTGAATATTTTTGATATCGCGGGTTCAGCGCTGACCGCTCAGTCTCAACGTCTTAACGTGGCCGCCAGTAACCTGGCGAACGCCGACAGCGTGACCGGACCGGACGGCCAGCCCTATCGTGCCAAACAGGTTGTCTTCCAGGTCGATGCTGCGCCGGGCGCGGCAACCGGCGGCGTGAAAGTCGCCGATGTGGTTGAAAGCCAGGCGCCGGACAAACTGGTGTTTGAGCCAGGCAATCCGCTGGCGGATGCCAACGGCTACGTCAAAATGCCCAACGTCGATGTGGTCGGCGAAATGGTGAACACCATGTCAGCGTCACGCAGCTACCAGGCGAACGTTGAAGTGCTCAATACCGTGAAGAGCATGATGCTCAAAACGCTCACTCTCGGCCAGTAAAGGAGACACGAATGTCCATCGCCGTCAATGTGAATGACCCGACCAACTCCGGCGTCCAAAGCACCAGTACGTCTACGGGCTCCAGCTCGCTGACCGGTAACAGCGCTGCCGATTTACAGGGCAGCTTTTTGACGTTACTGGTTGCGCAGTTGAAAAACCAGGACCCGACGAACCCGATGCAGAACAACGAACTGACCACGCAGCTTGCGCAGATCAGTACCGTCAGCGGCATTGAAAAACTCAATACCACTCTGGGCTCTGTCTCCGGTCAAATTGACAACAGTCAGTCTCTGCAGGCGGCCAACCTGATCGGTCACGGCGTGATGATCCCAGGCACAACTATCCTTGCAGGCACCAGCACCACCGACGGAACCAGCACCACCACGACCACGCCATTTGGCGTTGAGTTGCAGCAACCGGCCGACAAAGTGACCGCCACCATCACCAACAAAGACGGTGTTGTGGTGCGTACGATCGACATTGGTGACCTGAAAGCGGGTGTGCATACCTTTACCTGGGATGGCAGCCTGACCGACGGCACAACGGCGCCGAACGGTTCTTACAAAGTGGCGATTTCCGCCAGCAACGGGACGACTCAGCTGGTGGCTCAGCCACTGCAATTCGCCCTGGTGCAGGGTGTAATTCGTGGCTCTGATGGCAACAAACTGGATTTGGGTACTTCTGGTACCACCACACTCGACGAAGTTCGGCAGATTATTTAAGCCTTAACACTTATCAGGAGTAAGTCATGGCCTTTTCTCAAGCGGTCAGCGGCCTGAATGCTGCGGCCACCAACCTGGACGTCATTGGCAACAACATCGCCAACTCCGCGACCTATGGTTTCAAATCCGGTACTGCGTCTTTCGCGGACATGTTTGCCGGTTCTAAAGTGGGTCTGGGCGTTAAAGTTGCGGGTATCACCCAGGACTTTACCGACGGCACCACCACTAACACTGGCCGTGGGCTGGATGTGGCTATCAGCCAGAACGGTTTCTTCCGTATGGTTGATGAAAACGGTTCTGTGTTTTACAGCCGTAACGGTCAGTTCAAACTCGACGAAAACCGCAACCTGGTGAACATGCAGGGCCTGCAGCTGACCGGCTACCCGGTTGCTGGTACACCGCCATCCGTTCAGACCGGTGCGAACCCGCAGGCGATCTCGATTCCAAACACGCTGATGGCGGCGAAGTCCACCACCACCGCGTCTCAGCAGATCAACCTGAACTCCACCGATACCGTACCTACCGTGACGCCTTTCGACCCGACGAACTCGGATTCCTACAACAAAAAAGGGACCGTCACCGTCTTCGACAGCCAGGGTAATGCGCACAACATGAACCTGTTCTACGTCAAAGACACGGCAGCGAACAGCTGGAAGGTCTACTCCCAGGACGGCAGCGTAGCGGGTAGCACTCCTGCACTGGCGACCACACTGACCTTTAACGCCAGCGGCGTTCTGACCGGCGGTGGCCAGGTCAATATCACCACTGCAACCATGCCTGGTGCAACGCCTGCGACCTTCGCGATGAGTTTTACCAACTCCATGCAGCAGAACACCGGCGCGAACAACATCGTGGCGACCAACCAGAACGGCTACAAGCCGGGCGACCTGGTGAGCTACCAGATCAACGACGACGGCACCGTTGTGGGTAACTACTCCAACGAACAGACTCAGGTTCTGGGCCAGATCGTGCTGGCGAACTTCGCCAACAACGAAGGTCTGAAATCCGAAGGTGATAACGTCTGGTCTTCCACTCAGTCCTCTGGTGTTGCACTGCTCGGCACTGCCGGTTCCGGTAACTTCGGCACGCTGACCAACGGCGCGCTGGAAGCGTCCAACGTCGATCTGAGTAAAGAACTGGTGAACATGATTGTCGCGCAGCGTAACTATCAGTCGAACGCGCAGACCATCAAAACCCAGGATCAGATCCTCAACACGCTGGTCAACCTGCGTTAATCGTCTAACGGGATGATGTCATGGATCACGCAATATATACGGCGATGGGCGCAGCCAGCCAGACGATGAATCAGCAGGCTGTGACCGCCAGCAACCTGGCGAATGCTTCAACGCCGGGCTTTCGTGCACAGTTGAATGCGCTGCGTGCCGTGCCGGTCGAAGGGCTGTCGTTGCCGACGCGTACGCTGGTTATCGCCTCAACGCCGGGTGCCGATATGACGCCGGGCCAGATGGATTACACCTCGCGCCCGCTGGACGTTGCACTCCAGCAGGACGGTTGGCTGGCGGTGCAAACGGCGGATGGCTCCGAAGGCTATACCCGCAACGGTAATATCCAGGTTGATGCCACCGGCCAGATGACCATTCAGGGCCATCCGGTGATTGGCGAAGCAGGCCCGCTGACCGTGCCGGAAGGTTCGGAAATCACTATCGCAGCGGACGGGACCATTTCGGCGCTGAATCCGGGCGATCCGGCCAACACCATCGCCCCGGTTGGAAAACTGAAGCTGGTGAAAGCCGAAGGCAATGAAGTGACGCGCGGCGACGACGGGATGTTCCGTCTGAGCCAGGCCGCACAGGCCACGCGTGGCCCAACCCTGCAGGCCGACCCGAGCATTCGCGTGATGTCCGGCGTGCTGGAAGGCAGCAACGTCAAACCGGTTTCCGCGATGACCGATATGATTGCCAGCGCCCGCCGTTTCGAAATGCAAATGAAGGTTATCACCAGCGTGGATGAAAACGCCGGCCGTGCTAACCAACTGCTGTCTATGACTTAACAGGATTTCCTATGATCAGCTCTTTATGGATCGCGAAAACCGGTCTCGACGCGCAGCAAACCAATATGGATGTCATCGCCAACAACCTGGCGAACGTCAGCACCAATGGTTTTAAGCGTCAGCGTGCCGTGTTCGAAGATTTGCTTTATCAAACCATCCGTCAGCCGGGCGCGCAGTCGTCCGAGCAGACCACCCTGCCGTCAGGGCTGCAAATTGGTACCGGTGTGCGTCCGGTGGCGACCGAACGTCTGCACAGCCAGGGCAACCTGTCTCAGACCAACAACAGCAAAGACGTGGCGATCAAAGGCCAGGGTTTCTTCCAGGTGCAGTTACCTGACGGAACCTCAGCTTATACCCGTGACGGCTCTTTCCAGGTTGATCAGAATGGCCAACTGGTGACAGCCGGTGGTTTTCAGGTTCAGCCTGCGATCACCATTCCGGCGAACTCCCTGAGCATCACTATCGGGCGTGATGGCGTGGTGAGCGTGACGCAGCAAGGGCAGGCCGCGCCTGTTCAGGTTGGGCAGCTTAACCTGACGACCTTCATGAACGATACCGGTCTGGAAAGCATTGGTGAGAACCTCTACACCGAAACTCAGTCTTCCGGTGCGCCGAATGAAAGTACGCCGGGCCTGAATGGTTCAGGGCTGCTGTATCAGGGCTATGTCGAAACCTCTAACGTCAACGTGGCGGAAGAGTTGGTCAACATGATCCAGGTTCAGCGTGCGTATGAAATTAACAGTAAAGCAGTGTCGACGACCGACCAGATGCTGCAAAAACTGACGCAACTTTAAGGTGTGTCCGGTGCGGTAACCCGCACCGGCTCCCTGTTTTCGAAGATGAAGGCAATGCAAAAAAACGCGGCGTTTCGTTATCCAATTCTGACTGTCCTGGCCGTTACCCTGAGCGGTTGCGCCTTGATCCCGTCAAAACCTTTGGTTCAGGGTGCGACTACCGCCCAACCCGTTCCCGGTCCGACGCCGGTGGTGAACGGCTCCATTTTCCAGTCTGCGCAGCCGATTAACTACGGTTATCAGCCGCTGTTTGAAGACCGTCGACCGCGCAACGTCGGCGATACACTGACCATTGCGCTGCAGGAAAACGTCAGTGCGAGCAAAAGCTCCTCGGCGAATGCCAGCCGCGATGGAAAAACCAACTTTGGCTTTGATACCGTTCCGCGCTATCTGCAGGGCTTGTTCGGCAATGCGAGAGCTGATGTGGATGCCTCTGGCGGCAACAGCTTTAACGGTAAAGGCGGCGCCAACGCCAGCAACACCTTCAGCGGCACGCTGACGGTGACAGTTGACCAGGTTCTGGTTAACGGCAATTTACACGTCGTGGGTGAAAAACAGATCGCCATTAACCAGGGCACTGAATTCATTCGCTTCTCCGGTGTGGTTAACCCGCGCACCATCAGTGGCACCAACACCGTACCGTCTACCCAGGTGGCGGATGCGCGCATTGAGTACGTCGGTAACGGCTACATCAACGAAGCGCAGAATATGGGCTGGCTGCAACGCTTCTTCCTTAATTTATCGCCGATGTAAGCGAGGTGACCTATGTTTAAATCCCTCTTCGCGATGGTGTTGGTGCTGGTGACAACTGTCGCCCAGGCTGACCGAATTCGCGATCTCACCAGTGTACAGGGCGTACGTGAAAACTCATTGATTGGCTACGGCCTGGTCGTCGGCCTGGACGGTACAGGCGACCAGACCACCCAGACGCCATTTACCACTCAGAGTTTGAACAACATGCTGTCCCAGCTCGGGATCACCGTCCCGACGGGCACCAACATGCAGCTGAAAAACGTGGCAGCGGTAATGATTACCGCATCCTACCCGGCCTTTGCGCGCCAGGGACAGACCATCGACGTCGTCGTTTCTTCGATGGGTAACGCCAAAAGTCTGCGCGGCGGTACGTTGCTGATGACCCCGCTGAAAGGGGTCGATAGCCAGGTGTATGCGCTCGCGCAGGGTAACATTCTGGTCGGCGGTGCGGGTGCATCGGCGGGCGGGAGCAGCGTGCAGGTGAACCAGCTGAATGGCGGGCGTATTACCAACGGGGCGATTATCGAGCGTGAACTGCCGACGCAGTTTGGCGCCGGGAATACCATCAATCTGCAGCTGAATAATGAAGACTTCACGATGGCGCAGCAGATTGCCGACACCATCAACCGCAGCCGTGGTTTTGGTAGCGCCACGGCGCTGGATGCCCGCACCGTGCAGATCCGCACGTCTTCCGGTAGCAGCAACCAGGTGCGCATGTTGGCCGATATCCAGAATATGGAAGTCAACGTCCCGCTTCAGGATGCCAAGGTGATCATCAACTCGCGTACCGGTTCGGTGGTCATGAACCGCGAAGTCACGCTGGATAGCTGTGCGGTAGCGCAGGGCAACTTGTCCATCAGCGTCAGCCGTTCGGCGAACGTCAGCCAGCCCGATACGCCATTTGGTGGCGGTCAGACGGTTGTCACGCCGCAAACGCAGATTGACCTTCGTCAGAGCGGCGGCTCGCTGCAAAGCGTGCGCTCGAGCGCCAACCTGAACAACGTGGTCCGCGCGTTGAACGCGCTGGGTGCGACGCCGATGGATCTGATGTCGATTCTGCAATCGATGCAAAGTGCAGGATGTCTGCGCGCCAAACTGGAAATCATCTAATGCTGGGCGATAGCAAACTGATGGCAAGTGCGGCCTGGGATGCCCAGTCGCTCAATGAACTGAAAACCAAAGCAGGCACCGATCCGGCGGCGAACCTCCGCCCGGTCGCCCGTCAGGTGGAAGGGATGTTTGTGCAGATGATGCTGAAAAGCATGCGTGAAGCGCTGCCGAAAGACGGTATGTTCAGCAGCGATTCGACGCGACTCTACACCAGCATGTATGACCAGCAGATTGCCCAGCAGATGACATCAGGTAAGGGACTTGGCCTCGCCGATATGATCGTCAAGCAGATGCAGGCGGCGCAGGGTGTTCAGCCAGAAGAACAGCCGCAGCAAGTGCCGATGAAGTTTGACCTTGAAACGGTGACCAGCTATCAGAACCAGGCGCTGACGCAGATGGTGCGTAAAGCGATGCCCAAAACGACGTCCAACAGCGATGAACCGCTGTCGGGCGACAGCAAAGACTTCCTCGCTCAACTTTCGCTCCCGGCGCGTCTCGCCAGCGAGCAGAGCGGGGTGCCGCACCACCTGATTCTGGCGCAGGCTGCGCTGGAGTCCGGCTGGGGCCAGCGCCAGATTCGCCGTGAAAACGGGGAACCTAGCTTTAACATTTTTGGCGTGAAGGCGTCGTCAGGCTGGAAAGGGCCGACCACGGAAATCACCACCACCGAATTTGAAAACGGCGCGGCGGTGAAGGTTAAAGCCAAATTCCGCGTTTACAGCTCTTATCTTGAAGCCTTGTCTGATTATGTCGGGCTGCTGAGTCGAAATCCGCGCTACGCAGCGGTCACTCAGGCTGCGACGGCGGAGCAGGGTGCACAGGCATTGCAGAATGCAGGGTATGCGACCGACCCACAATATGCCCGCAAACTGACCGGTATGATTCAGCAGCTTAAAGCGATGGGCGAGAAAGTCAGTAAAGCCTACAGCACCGATCTCGAAAATCTGTTCTAAAGCCTCAAGTTTGCGCGAGCGGTGTCGATAATCCTTATCAGGACTCGTGTCTGAAAGTTTACAAGGAATCTCAATGTCCAGTTTGATTAACAGCGCCATGAGTGGCCTCAGTGCGGCACAGTCGGCACTGAATACTGTGAGTAACAACATTTCCAGTTATAACGTGGCCGGGTATACCCGCCAGACCACGGTGCTGGGTGCATCGAACAGTACGTTGACCGGCGGCGGCTGGGTGGGTAATGGTGTTTACGTTTCCGGCGTGCAGCGTGAGTATGATTCGTTCATCACTAACCAGCTGCGTGCGGCACAGACCCAGAGCAGCGGCCTGACCACGCGTTATCAGCAGATGTCGAAAATTGACGACGTGCTGTCTGATACCACCAATTCCCTTTCCACGACGTTGCAAGGCTTCTTTACCAGCCTGCAAACGCTGGTCAGCAACGCCGAAGATCCGGCCGCGCGTCAGACCGTACTCGGTAAGGCTGACGGTTTGGTGAATCAGTTCAAGACTACCGACCAGTATCTGCGCGACCAGGATAAGCAGGTGAATACCGCTATCTCGACCAGCGTCAATCAGATCAACAACTATGCCAAACAGATTGCTAATCTGAACGATCAGATTTCACGTCTGACCGGCGTCGGGGCTGGCGCTTCTCCTAACAATTTGCTCGATCAGCGCGATCAGCTGGTGAGCGAACTGAATCAGATTGTAGGCGTGGAAGTTGCTGTTCAGGACGGTGGGACTTACAACGTCTCATTCGGTAATGGTTACAACCTGGTGCAGGGCAGCACGGCGAACCAGCTCGCGGCTGTTCCATCTAGTGCTGACCCAGCACGTACGACCGTGGCGTTTGTCGATTCTGTAGCGGGTAATATCGAGATTCCCGAGAAGGTGCTGAACACCGGCTCATTGGGCGGTCT
This sequence comes from Lelliottia sp. 7254-16, assembly GCF_002922995.1. Taxonomy (NCBI): domain Bacteria; kingdom Pseudomonadati; phylum Pseudomonadota; class Gammaproteobacteria; order Enterobacterales; family Enterobacteriaceae; genus Lelliottia; species Lelliottia sp. 7254-16. The sequence goes on along the minus strand of NZ_PQVS01000004.1, from coordinate 338,176 downwards.
GTTAACGTTCCGCTCGGAAGATCTGGATAAAGCACGTAATACGCTTAACCAACTGGCACTCTCTTTTGCGGATGCGATGAACCAACAGCATGCTAAAGGGTTTGATGCTAACGGAGATGCGGGCGGCAAGTTCTTTGATATCGGCTCTCCGGCCGTCATTGGTAACAGCAAAAATAGCGTACCGGGTGCGACGATGACCGCATCCGTTGCAGACAGCACTAAAGTTCAGGCGACGGATTACAAGCTCGAATTTAACGGTACCGACTGGACCGTCACCCGTACTTCTGACAAAACGTCATTCACGGCGACGCCAGACGGCAGCGGGAATATGACCTTCGATGGCATAACCGTCAACGTCAGCGGCTCTGCGGCAACCAAAGACAGCTTCACGGTAAAACCGGTTGTGGACTCTATCGTCAATATGGATCTCGCCATTAGCGATGAGTCAAAACTGGCAATGGCAGGTTCTGCGACCGGCGGTGAGAGTGATAACCTCAACGGTAAAGCACTGCTTGCGCTGCAAACCAGCAAAGTGGTTGGCGGTAATAAAAGCTTTAACGATGCCTATGCGTCGCTGGTCAGCACCGTTGGTAGCACCACCTCTTCACTGAAAACCAGTGCTGCAACCAAAAATAACGTAGTGACGCAGTTGAGCAATCAGCAGCAGTCTATCTCCGGGGTTAACCTCGACGAAGAGTACGGCAACCTGCAACGCTTCCAGCAGTATTACCTCGCGAATGCGCAGGTGCTGCAAACGGCCAGTACGCTCTTCGATGCGTTAATTAATATTCGCTAAGGCTGAGGTGAACAATGCGCATTAGCACCCAAATGATGTACCAGCAAAATATGCGTGGGATCACGGATTCCCAAAGCAAATGGCTGGGTTATGGCGAACAGATGTCCACCGGAAAACGTGTGAATCGCCCGTCTGACGATCCGATCGCGGCGTCACAGGCGGTGGTGCTGTCGCAGGCGCAGTCGCAGAATAGCCAGTATGCACTGGCGCGAACTTTTGCGACGCAGAAAGTATCTCTGGAAGAGAGCGTGTTAAGTCAGGTGACGACCGCGATCCAGTCTGCTCAGGATAAAATCGTTTATGCCAACAACGGTTCATTGAGTGATACCGACCGAGCATCGGTAGCAACCGATCTGCAGGGTATCCGCGACCAGCTGGTAAACCTGGCGAACAGCACGGATGGTAATGGCCGTTATATCTTTGCGGGTTTTAAAACCGACACAGCGCCATTTGATCAGACAGACGGTACCTATAAAGGCGGCAACACAGCTATCACTCAGCAGGTCGATTCTGCACGTGATATGCAGATTAGCCATACCGGTTCCGATGTGTTTGATAAATTTACCAGCAACGCAAAACCAGAGCCTGCCGGAAGTACGCAGGAAACCAATCTTTTCAAAATTCTGGATACCGCTATTGCGGCACTGAATACACCGGTTGCTGGCGATCAGGCGAAAACAGATGCTCTGGTGGCAAGCATTGATAAAGCCAACCGTGGGTTAAGCAACTCGCTGGATAACGTGCTGACCGTGCGCGCCGATCTGGGCACCAAACTGAATGAACTCGATAAGCTGGATGCGTTGGGTGATGACCGTGCGCTGGGCCAAACTCAGCAGATGAGCGACCTGGTTGATGTTGACTGGAACTCGGCGATTTCGTCTTACACCATGCAGCAAGCGGCGCTTCAGGCATCCTATAAAGCATTCAGCGATATGCAGGGAATGTCCCTGTTCCAGCTTAACAAGTAACAATTTTAGCCTCTTAAAACATGTCTTGAAACTGGATATGTTTTGTCTGCCCAACCCGGAGATTCCGGATTGGGCTTTTTTTTAAAGATTTTGTACTTGCATAGCCATCACTCGGGCATTTTCTATCAGGCGAATAATGAGTGCTATTGCCCCACAGACAGTGGCCAGGGCCACGACGCCTTGCCAGCCTGCCACGGCGTACACTTTGCTCCCCAACGCCGAACCGAGTGCCATCCCAATAAAGACCACGGTAAACAGTAGAGCATTAAGTCGCCCACGAGCCTGTGGCTCGAGGCTATAGACCAGATTTTGATGGGCGACCAGGCTTGACTGCAATCCGAGATCAAAACCGACGGCTGATATCGCAATCAGAACGAGCTGCCCGTGGGTGCCTACTGCGGGCATCAGGAACATCAGTGCAAACGACACGGTCACCAGCGCAGCACCGAGTTGGGTGACTTTGCCTGCACCGAGTTTATCTGCAAGATTTCCTGCCAGCGGGGCGGCAAGCGCGCCTGCGGCTCCAGCGACACCAAATCCACCTGCGACTGCGCTACCGAGGTGATACCGTTCCAACAGCATCACTGCCAGCGTTGACCAGAACGCGCTAAATGAAATGGACAGAAAACCCTGAGCCAGTGCTGCACGGCGCAGGGCCGGATAGCGACGCCACAGGTGTTCCATTGAGCGCATCAGGGCTGGGTAGCTGAGCGTGGAGTGAATCGCAAAGCGCGGTAACACGGTCCACATTACCACCCCGATAAAGGCGATGCTGACGGCAGCCAGTTGATACATCACGCGCCAGCCGAAGGCTTCGCCCACCAGGCCGCTGACGGTTCGGGATAGCAGGATGCCCAGCAGCAGACCGGTCATGACCGTGCCGACGGTTTTTCCCTGTTTGCCCTCCGGTGCAAGAATGGCTGCGGCGGGGACAATATCCTGCGCCATTGTCGCAGCCATGCCGATCATCAAGCTTGCCAGCAACAGCGAATGGAGTTGTCCGGTCACACTACAGCCGAGAAGAAAGAGCGCCAGCGCGGCACTTTTGATAAGAATTAACGTCCGGCGATCGTGACGGTCGCCCAGCGGCAGGAGAAACAATATACCCAGCGCATAACCCGCCTGTGTCAGCGTCGGGACCATCCCCATACCCTCAATACTCAAGTGCAGATCGGCGCCCATTAAGGGTAAAAGCGGTTGAGCATAATAAATGGATGCAACGCTGAATCCTGCGCCAATCGCAAGGATAAAAACAACCCAGCGGCTGGTGGTCTGAGTGATAGTGGTTTTGTTCATTAGGTGTACCTCATTCATGGAATGAGGCTATTTTTCAGCAATGACACTTGAGGCGGTAGCCAGCGGGGTGGTAAAACATCTATACGCGTAACGTATAGCCAGAATGATAATGAAACGAACAGAGCGTATAGATAGAGTCGAATTAATGCGGACCTTTGTACGCATCGTGGAATCAGGATCGCTTTCTGGTGCCGCCCGACAGATGGAAACAACCCAGGCGACCGTCAGCCGACGGTTACAATCACTGGAAACACTTCTCGGCGTGCGATTATTGTTGCGTACCACACATGCGACGAAGCTCACTGATGATGGCGAACGTTGTTATCAGCACGCCAGAAAGGTGATCGACAGCTGGCTGGTGCTTGAGGATGAAGTAGGGCAATCCGAGGATGAACCGGTCGGCACTCTTCGTGTGAGAGCGCCTCATGCTTTTGGTCAGGAGCAGCTTTTGGTGCCATTGAGCCAATTTTTAACCCGCTATCCGCAGCTGTCCGTTGACTGGATGCTCAATGACAGAACCGCTGATTTTCTGAGTGATAATATTGATTGCGCGATCCGGGTGGGCGCGGAGATTGATCCAAATACGGTTTCGGTATTGCTGGCCGAAGTCCCGCGCTGCGTTGTTGCGGCACCTTCTCTGTTGGCACAGTACACCGCGCCGGAGACACCTGAGGATCTTTGCGCATTCCCGTGGATAGCGCTCAAAAGTTTTTATCATCAGCATATCGAACTGTTTGAGGGGATGTCTGAGCCACCAAAACGCATTGCTATCTCCCCGCGTCTGAGCACCGACAGCCTGTATGTTACACGCAACATGGCGCTGAGCGGATTAGGCCTGGCGGTAGTATCAAGCTGGACGGTTGAAGAGGATATTCGTGAGGGGAGGCTAATTCATGTGTTGCCGGGCTGGCAACCGGCTGCGCTTCCGGTTCATTTGGTTTATCCGTGGTCGCGTTATTATCCGGCACGCTTAAGACGTTTTCTGGAAATGATGCGTGAAGTCATGCCGCAAATAGCCGGAATGCGCAAACCCATCCCGTAAACAAGAGGCAAAAAAAAAAGCCGACCCTCAAGGTCGGCTTTTCGTTATGACAGCGAGTTATTCAGCTGGCTGTGGGCGTGTCGCCGGAGCGGTTGCCTGGTGAGTGGCGCTATGACCACCCGCAGAACCACGGCCATCGAAATCGAACGCAGGGCGCACCCAGTCACTATGACGTGGCGCTTCTGGTACGTATTCCGGTGCTGGAGCACGCGTCATCGGTGCAGTCGCATAGTGGTGTTCAACCACTGCGGCAACAACAGGCTCTGGTTTTACAACCGGGGCTGGAGTCGGTGCTTGTGGCTCAGGAGTCACTTCAACAGGCTGTTCAACAACCGCTTCTGTGACAACTTCTTCTTCTACCACTGCTTCAGCGGGCTGAGCTTCTTCTGCAACCTGTTCAGCCACCACGGTATCTTCCTGGGCGATGAACTGCGGCTGTTCGTCTACCGGCGCAGCAATCACTTCCGGATGCGTGGTTTCGATTTCAGCGGTTTCAACAACCGGCTGAGGCTCGATAACTGGCGCAGACTCTACAACCGGCTGAGGTTCAGCAACGACCTGCTGTGTCTCTTCAACCACAACGGCGGCAGCTTCAGCCACTTCAACTGGAGCAGCAACGATTGGCTCAATGGCTTCAGGGGCCACGTTTTGCTCTTCAAACTGCTGTTCCTGAGGACGTGCAATCGGATAGCGGATAAAGACTTTACCGGAGGCCAATTCTGGTGACGCACAGGCCACGGTCAGAGGCATCGGAGACTGAGTTGGGTAACGCTCGTCACGATAGCGACGACGACGCTGACCGCTCACGCGCAGGTGGCGCGGAGAGCGACGGGAGCGACGTGGCATACCGTTGTTATCACGTGCTTCACCGTTGTCATCGTGCTCAGGAGTCGCTTCAACAACTGCAGGCAGATCCAGTTTTGCCAGCTGTGTGTTCTGGGCGGTTTCAACAACCGGTTCAACAACAGGGGCGATAACCTCAGACTGCTCAGTCTGGAAACGAACTTTCTGCGACAGTTGACGCTGCTTACGGCGCGGCATGACCTGGACGCGTTCTTCCTGCTCAGCATCTTGCTCAACCGGCGCTTCGGTGTTAACAACTTTCGCTTCCTGCTGCGCCTGACGTTTATCGTCATTGCGACGGCGGTTACGTTCGCGACGCGGCTGCTGCTGGTCGTCACGCTGTCTGGTGTTTTCAGACTCATCGCCCGCTGTCTGGCGGATTTCACGATCTTCCACTTTTTGCTGCTGTGGCTTCTCGCGACGGTTGCGACGGTTGTCTTCGCGCGCCTCACGACCTTCGTTATTGTCTGAACGGTTATCGCGATTATCGCGGTTGTCACGATTATCGCGGCGATCGTTACGATCGTTACGGTCATTACGATCGCGACGGTTGTTCTGACGTTTACGACGATCCTGCGGACGCTCTTGCTTCTCTTCCTTCGGCGCAACTTTAGGTTGTTCCGGTTGAGGTTCTTCGCTGGCGAACATTTTCTTCAGTGCGCCGAAGAAACGGCTCAGCAAGCCAGGTTCAGACGGTGTAGCGTTAGCTTCTGCCGCAGGCTTCTGCGCAGCAGATTTCGCTGGCGCTTGTTCCAGGGCAGGAGCCGGAGGCGCTTCTGGCATGATGAAAGTCGCCAGCGCCGGCTGTTCAGGCAGTTTGCGCTCTGCAGGCTCTGCATCAGACGGCATTGCCATCTCTTCTTCATGCAGTTTCGGCAGCAGGTAGCTCAGGGTGCTGGTCTCTTCGCCTTTGCGCACGCGCAGGACAGAGTAGTGCGGGGTTTGCATCTGATCGTTTGGCACGATGATGCAGCGCACGCCGCCCTGACGCGTTTCAACGGCGCTAACCGCTTCACGTTTTTCGTTCAGCAGATAGGAGGCAATAGGTACTGGAACAATCGCGTGAACCTCTTTGGTATTCTCTTTCAGCGCTTCTTCTTCGATGAGACGCAGAATGGAGAGAGAGAGAGATTCATTGTCACGCACGGTACCCGTACCGCTACAGCGAGGGCAGACGTGATGGCTTGATTCACCCAGTGACGGGCTCAGGCGCTGACGCGACATTTCCAGCAGGCCAAAGCGAGAAATATGGCTGATCTGGATACGTGCACGATCCTGACGAACGGCTTCACGCAGACGGTTTTCCACGGCGCGCTGATGGCGAACCGGGGTCATGTCGATGAAGTCGATAACGATCAGGCCGCCCAGGTCGCGCAGACGAAGTTGACGGGCAATTTCATCTGCAGCTTCAAGGTTGGTATTGAAGGCCGTTTCTTCGATATCGCCGCCGCGAGTTGCGCGTGCGGAGTTGATGTCGATAGCGGTCAGCGCTTCGGTGGAGTCGATAACGATAGAACCGCCAGAAGGCAGGCGCACTTCACGCTGGAAGGCGGATTCGATCTGAGATTCAATCTGATAGTGGCTGAACAGCGGGATTTCACCGGTGTACAGTTTAATTTTGCTGGTGAAATCCGGACGACCCAACGCTGCGATGTGCTGGCGAGCCAGCTCTAGCACTTTCGGGTTATCAATCAGGATCTCGCCGATGTCCTGGCGCAGGTAGTCACGGAACGCACGTACAATGACGTTACTTTCCTGGTGGATCAGGAATGGCGCCGGGCGGTTTTCTGCTGCTTTCTGGATGGCTTCCCAGTGCTTCAGACGGAAACCCAGGTCCCACTGCAGCGCTTCTGCAGATTTGCCAACGCCTGCGGTACGCACGATCAGGCCCATGCCATCAGGCAGTTCCAGGCTCGCCAGCGCTTCTTTCAGCTCGGTACGGTCGTCGCCTTCGATACGGCGGGAGATACCGCCCGCACGCGGGTTGTTCGGCATCAGAACCAGATAGCTGCCTGCCAGACTGATAAAGGTGGTCAGCGCAGCGCCTTTGTTGCCGCGTTCTTCTTTATCAATCTGAACGATAACTTCCTGGCCTTCGCGCAGCACATCTTTGATGTTCGGACGACCGTGGGAGTTGTAATTGGCAGGGAAGTATTCGCGGGCAATCTCTTTCAGAGGAAGGAAACCGTGACGCTCAGCGCCGTAATCGACGAATGCGGCCTCAAGGCTTGGTTCAATGCGGGTGATTTTGCCTTTGTAAATGTTCGCTTTTTTCTGTTCGTGTCCAGGACTTTCGATATCCAGATCGTACAGACGCTGCCCATCCACAAGGGCGACACGCAACTCTTCTTGCTGAGTTGCGTTGATTAACATTCTTTTCATCGTAACTTACTCATTATTCTTACATTGACGACTAAGCTGCGGGCAAGGTGACGCTTTCCGGGGTATGAACCGATGGCCTCGTGACTATTGACGTCGCCAACCTCACGGTTGTCGCGCGCTTAAGAGGCGCAAAGTGTCGGTTGCCTGTATTTCATACGGAAATACAGCGCGATTATTCAGGGGAACAGCCTGGGAACACTCTCCAGAGAAGATTCCATTTACCGGTAAGTACTGCAACCCGCAGCCCGCTAACTGTCTGAAAGATCAATACGTCTTACGCCATTGCTGCGTGGATGATCGGTCAGACAAAATGGGTCATTCCGTCGACATCCTTACAAAACCCGGATTTAACGCGGAAAACGGCTTCATTATTCCATTGCTAACCCAGATATAGCAAGATGACTTTTACCATTTATCACCCGGTTACTCACAGTTTCTTCACTTCAACGAGATGATTGGTTTAATAACCGCCAAATCGATTGCGCGCGAAGAACACTGTCCGGATGAAAGTAAATATAAGCATAGAAAAATGAGTGGCGCTAATGCGGATCGATATTTAGAATCGCCAACCATGAAAACAGAGACTCCATCCGTAAAAATGGTTGCTATCGCTGATGACGAAGCGGGGCAACGAATCGACAACTTTTTGCGCACTCAGCTGAAAGGCGTGCCAAAAAGTATGATTTATCGCATCTTGCGTAAGGGCGAGGTGCGGGTGAACAAAAAACGCGTCAAACCTGAGTACAAACTGGAAGCGGGCGATGAAGTGCGTATTCCGCCAGTGCGTGTCGCCGAACGTGAAGAAGAGGCTGTTTCGCCGCATCTGCATAAAGTGGCGGCGCTGACTGACGCTATTCTGTATGAGGACGATCATATCCTCGTGCTGAATAAACCTTCTGGTACAGCAGTACATGGTGGCAGCGGTTTAAGTTTTGGCGTAATCGAAGGTCTGCGCGCGTTGCGCCCGGAAGCGCGTTTCCTTGAGCTCGTTCACCGTCTGGACCGCGACACCTCCGGCGTGCTGCTGGTGGCGAAAAAACGCTCTGCTTTGCGTTCGTTGCATGAACAGCTGCGCGAGAAAGGGATGCAGAAAGACTATCTGGCGCTGGTACGAGGCCAGTGGCAATCCCATGTCAAAGTGGTGCAGGCGCCTCTGCTGAAAAATATTCTGCAAAGCGGTGAGCGCATCGTGCGCGTTAATAGCGAAGGCAAGCCGTCAGAAACCCGCTTTAAGGTTGAAGAGCGTTATGAGTTCGCCACGCTGGTGCGCTGTAGCCCGGTTACCGGACGCACGCATCAGATTCGTGTGCATACGCAACATGCCGGACATCCGATTGCGTTTGATGACCGCTATGGCGATCGTGAATTTGACAAGCAGTTGGTTAAAACAGGGCTGTCTCGCCTGTTCCTGCACGCCGCTGCGCTGAAGTTTACCCATCCTGGCACGGGTGAAATCATGCGCGTCGAAGCGCCGCTGGATGACCAGTTGAAGCGCTGTCTGAAAGTCCTGCGCGGCTAATTTAGCCCGACGGCGTTGCGCTTACACGGGCCTACGGGATTGTAGGTCGGGTAAGCGTAAGCGCCACCCGACGATTCCCCCGCACAGTGCATTCCTGGGCCGGGTAAACGCAGTGTTACCCGGCAACATTCATGCAGAAAGCGGATTACAGTGTTCGCGCCTCAGCATCTGGCACAGCGCAATCAGCGGCAGGCCGACCAGCGTATTCGGGTCGCGTCCGTCCAGTTTCTCAAACAATGCAATCCCCAACCCCTCGCTTTTAAAGCTCCCTGCACAGTTAAGCGGGCGCTCTTTACGCACGTAATCCTCAATCTCCTGCTCGCTCAAATGACGGAAGTGAACGTCAAAAGGTTCGCATTCGGTTTGGAGATGGCCTGTAGCGGAGTTGTAGAGCGCGAGGCCCGTGTAAAAGGTGACGATCGAGCCACGTGCTTTCATTAATTGCAGACGCGCGTTCTCTTCGGTATGCGGTTTACCCGTAATTTCCCCGTCCAGCACGCAAACCTGATCGGAGCCTATAATCAGGTGATGTGGATAACGTTCGGCAAGGCTTTGCGCTTTCTCTTGCGCCAGTCGTAACACCAGATGGCGAGGAGATTCAGCAGGTTGCGGCGTTTCGTCCGTGACAGGCGCGGCGCATTCAAATGGCACGCCTAACTTTTCAAGCAACGCACGGCGGTAGGGTGAAGTGGAAGCAAGCACGAGATTTGGCATATTTTTTTCACCAGATATAGCGTATCGATGCCAGCCATTTTAAACTACAGGCCGCAATGTGTGCGAATAATTGGCAAAAGGCAGCCCTGGTTGCCTTTTTCTTTGACTCTATGACGTTACAAAGTTAATATGCGCGCCCTATGCAAAAGGTAAAATTACCCCTGACTCTTGACCCGGTTCGTACGGCTCAAAAACGCCTCGATTATGACGGTATCTATACCGCCGATCAGGTCGAACGTATCGCCGAGTTTGTGGTCAGTGTGGATACTGATGTGGAATGCTCCATGTCGTTCGCTATCGATAACCAGCGCCTTGCCGTTTTAACCGGTGATGCAAAGGCCACGGTAACGCTCGAATGCCAGCGTTGCGGGAAACCGTTCACCCGTCATGTTCACACAACGTATTGTTTCAGTCCGGTTCGTTCAGACGAGCAGGCTGAGGCACTCCCGGAAGCGTATGAGCCGATTGAGGTTAACGAATTCGGTGAAATCGATCTGCTTGCATTGGTTGAAGATGAGATCATCCTCGCCTTGCCGGTAGTTCCGGTGCATGATTCTGAACACTGTGAAGTGTCCGACGCGGACATGGTCTTTGGTGAATTGCCTGATGAAGCGCAAAAACCAAACCCATTTGCCGTATTAGCCAGCTTAAAGCGTAAGTAATTAAGGAGTAAGGTCCATGGCCGTACAACAGAATAAACCAACCCGTTCCAAACGTGGCATGCGTCGTTCCCATGACGCGCTGACTGCAGTTACCAGCCTGTCTGTAGACAAGACTTCTGGTGAACAACACCTGCGTCACCACATGACTGCCGACGGTTTCTACCGTGGCCGCAAGGTAATCACTAAGTAATCACGCGCAAGCGTGATGAAGCTTAGTGAGGCATTCCCCGTGAAAGCGGGGGATCCACCGAACCGGGCAGTGAAACTATCTTGACACGTCTAACCCTGGCGTTAGATGTCATGGGAGGAGATTTTGGGCCTTCCGTGACAGTGCCTGCAGCATTGCAGGCACTGAATTCTAATTCACAACTCACACTTCTTTTAGTCGGTAATCCCGATACCATCACGCCATTACTTGCAAAAGCTGACTTTGAACAACGTTCACGTCTGCAGATTATCCCTGCGCAGTCAGTTATTGCCAGTGATGCCCGGCCATCGCATGCGATCCGCAACAGTCGCGGAAGCTCAATGCGAATTGCGCTGGAACTGGTGAAAGAAGGGCGGGCTGAAGCCTGCGTCAGCGCCGGAAACACCGGTGCGCTGATGGGGCTGGCGAAATTAATGCTCAAACCCATTGAGGGGATTGAGCGTCCTGCGCTGGTGACGGTATTACCGCATCAGCAAAAGGGCAAAACGGTTGTGCTGGATCTCGGCGCCAACGTAGATTGTGATAGTACGATGCTGGCCCAGTTTGCCATTATGGGCTCGGTGCTGGCAGAAGAAGTCGTGGGGATTGTGAATCCCCGTGTGGCGTTGCTGAATATCGGCGAAGAAGAAACCAAAGGTCTGGATAGCATCCGCGATGCCGCAGAATTGCTAAAATCCATGCCGTCAATCAACTATATTGGCTATCTTGAAGCTAATGAATTATTGACCGGTAAGACCGATGTTCTGGTGTGCGATGGGTTTACGGGCAACGTAACGTTAAAAACGATGGAAGGGGTGGTTCGGATGTTCCTTTCACTGCTGAAATTGCAGGGCGAAGGGAAAAAAAGGTCCTGGTGGCTGATTTTATTAAAGCGTTGGTTACAAAAAAGCCTGACGCGGCGATTCAGTCACCTCAACCCCGACCAGTATAATGGCGCCTGTCTGTTAGGATTGCGTGGCACGGTGATTAAGAGTCATGGTGCGGCCAATCAGCGAGCGTTTACCGTCGCGATAGAACAGGCAGTGCAGGCGGTGCAGCGACAAGTCCCACAGCGGATTGCCGCTCGCCTGGGATCTGTATTAGCAAAAAGTGACTGAGCGTACATGTATACGAAGATTTTAGGTACCGGCAGTTTTCTGCCTGAACAAGTGCGAACCAACGCCGATCTGGAAAAAATGGTAGATACGTCTGACGAGTGGATTGTCACGCGCACAGGTATCCGTGAACGCCGTATCGCCGGTCCAGATGAATCTGTTACGACTATGGGCTATGAAGCGGGCGTCCGCGCGCTGGAAATGGCCGGTATTGATAAAGAAGAGATCGGGCTGATCGTGGTTGCCACCACGTCAGCACCTAATGCTTTCCCAAGCGCAGCGTGTGAAATTCAGAACAAGCTGGGCATCAAGGGTTGTCCGGCGTTTGATGTCGCTGCTGCCTGTGCCGGTTTTACCTATGCACTGAGCATTGCCGATCAATACGTGAAGTCCGGCGCGGTGAAATACGCGCTGGTTATCGGTGCAGACGTGCTGGCGCGTACCTGCAACCCGGAAGATCGTGGAACCATCATTATCTTTGGTGATGGTGCGGGCGCTGTACTGTTAGGTCAGTCAGAAGAGCCGGGCATTATCTCGACGCATTTACATGCTGATGGACGTTATGGCGAACTGCTGACGTTGCCGAATGCCGATCGTGTCAATCCGGATAACTCCATTTACCTGACGATGGCAGGCAATGAAGTGTTCAAGGTTGCGGTAACGGAGCTGGCCCATATTGTCGACGAAACGCTGGAAGCGAACAATCTGGAGCGCTCTGCTCTGGACTGGCTGGTACCGCATCAGGCTAACCTGCGCATTATCAGCGCCACGGCGAAAAAGCTGGGCATGTCCATGGATAACGTTGTTGTGACGCTCGATCGTCATGGCAATACCTCTGCGGCGTCGGTACCGTGCGCGTTTGACGAAGCGGTACGCGATGGACGAATTAAACGAGGCCAACTGGTCTTGCTTGAAGCCTTTGGTGGCGGTTTCACCTGGGGCTCCGCGCTGGTTCGTTTCTAATTAAGGATTAAAAATGACGCAATTTGCATTCGTGTTCCCAGGTCAGGGTTCTCAGGCCGTTGGGATGTTGTCTGATTTAGCAGCGCAATACCCCATTATTGAAGAGACTTTCCGTGAAGCTTCTGATGCTCTGGGTTACGATCTCTGGACGTTGACTCAGCAAGGTCCTGCTGAAGAACTGAACAAAACCTGGCAGACGCAGCCAGCGCTGCTCACTGCGTCCGTTGCGCTGTGGCGTGTATGGCAGCAGCAGGGTGGCAAAGCGCCGGTATTGTTAGCCGGTCACAGCCTGGGCGAATACTCTGCGCTGGTGTGTGCAGGCGTTGTCGCCTTCGCTGATGCGGTACGTCTGGTCGAAATGCGTGGTAAATTCATGCAGGAAGCCGTGCCAGAAGGCACTGGCGCCATGTCCGCCATTATTGGTCTGGATGATGCGTCTATCGCTAAAGCCTGTGAAGAATCTGCTGAAGGACAGGTGGTTTCTCCGGTAAACTTTAACTCGCCAGGTCAGGTTGTGATCGCGGGTAACAAAGAAGCCGTTGAGCGTGCGGGTGCTGCCTGTAAAGCTGCGGGCGCGAAGCGCGCACTGCCGCTGCCGGTGAGCGTTCCGTCTCACTGTGCGCTGATGAAACCGGCTGCTGAGAAACTGGCTGTCGAGCTGCAAAAAATTACTTTTAACGCACCGACAGTTCCGGTTGTGAACAACGTTGATGTGAAATGCGAAACAGCGCCAGAAGCGATTCGCGATGCGCTGGTTCGTCAGCTTTACAGCCCAGTGCAATGGACCAAAACCGTTGAGTTTATGGCCTCACAGGGCGTTGAGCACCTGTATGAAGCAGGCCCAGGTAAAGTTCTGACCGGTCTGACTAAACGTATTGTTGATACCCTGACTGCATCGGCTATTAACGAGCCAGATGCCCTGTCAGCGGCACTCGCGCAATAAAAGAGGATTACCATGAGTTTTGAAGGAAAAATCGCGCTGGTCACGGGCGCAAGCCGCGGTATCGGACGCGCCATTGCTGAAACACTGGTCGCGCGCGGCGCGAAAGTCATTGGTACGGCGACCAGCGAGAATGGCGCTCAGGCCATCAGCGAATATTTAGGTGCAAACGGTAAAGGTCTGATGTTGAATGTGACCGACGCTGCATCTATCGAATCTGTTCTGGAAAATATTCGCGCAGAGTTTGGCGAAGTGGATATTCTGGTCAATAATGCCGGAATCACTCGCGACAACTTACTGATGCGAATGAAGGACGACGAGTGGGACGATATCATCGAAACCAATCTGTCATCTGTATTCCGTCTGTCAAAAGCGGTAATGCGAGCTATGATGAAAAAGCGTCATGGCCGTATTATCACTATCGGTTCTGTGGTTGGTACCATGGGAAATGCTGGTCAGGCCAACTACGCTGCGGCGAAAGCGGGTCTGATTGGTTTCAGTAAGTCGCTGGCGCGTGAAATCGCGTCACGCGGAATTACTGTAAACGTTGTTGCTCCGGGCTTTATTGAAACGGACATGACGCGTGCGCTTTCTGACGATCAGCGTGCGGGTATTCTGGCGCAGGTTCCTGCGGGCCGCCTCGGCGGTGCTCAGGAAATCGCCAATGCGGTTGCATTTTTAGCCTCTGACGAAGCGAGTTACATCACTGGTGAGACTCTCCACGTCAACGGCGGGATGTACATGGTTTAACCACGATCGAAAATATTTGCGTTATTAGGGTGAATGGCCTCAAAATAACGTAAAATCGTGGTACGACCTGCCGGGATTTAGTTGCAAATTTTTCAACATTTTATACACTACGAAAACCATCGCGAAAGCGAGTTTTGATAGGAAATTTAAGAGTATGAGCACTATCGAAGAACGCGTTAAGAAAATTATCGGCGAGCAGCTGGGCGTTAAGCAGGAAGAAGTTGTGAACTCCGCATCCTTCGTTGAAGACCTGGGCGCAGATTCTCTTGACACCGTTGAGCTGGTAATGGCTCTGGAAGAAGAGTTTGATACTGAGATTCCGGACGAAGAAGCTGAGAAAATCACCACCGTTCAGGCTGCCATTGATTACATCAACGGTCACCAGGCGTAAGTGAACATCTCCAGGCGGTCATTCGACCGCCTGAGTTTTATCTTTTTTAGTCCCACGAATCCCTTTTTTTATCCCTCCCTGGAGGACAAACGTGTCTAAGCGTCGTGTAGTTGTGACCGGACTTGGCATGTTGTCTCCTGTCGGCAATACCGTAGAGTCCACCTGGAAAGCTCTCCTTGCCGGTCAGAGCGGCATCAGCCTAATCGACCATTTCGATACTAGCGCCTATGCAACGAAATTTGCTGGCTTAGTAAAGGATTTTAACTGTGAAGAGATTATCTCGCGCAAAGAACAGCGCAAGATGGACGCCTTCATTCAATATGGAATTGTTGCAGGCTGGCAGGCCATGCAGGATTCTGGCCTGGTAATTACGGAAGAGAACGCAACCCGCATTGGCGCCGCTATCGGCTCCGGGATTGGTGGTCTTGGTCTGATCGAGGAAAACCACACATCTTTGATGAATGGTGGCCCGCGTAAGATCAGCCCGTTCTTCGTTCCGTCCACGATTGTTAACATGGTGGCAGGTCATTTGACCATCATGTTCGGCCTGCGTGGCCCAAGCATTTCTATCGCAACGGCTTGTACCTCTGGTGTGCATAACATCGGTCAGGCTGCGCGTATCATCGCTTACGGTGATGCAGATGCTATGGTTGCCGGTGGTGCTGAAAAAGCGAGTACTCCGCTAGGCGTGGGTGGTTTCGGTGCAGCGCGCGCGCTGTCTACCCGCAACGAGAATCCTCAGGCGGCAAGCCGTCCGTGGGACAAAGACCGTGATGGTTTTGTTCTGGGCGATGGTGCTGGCATGATCGTACTGGAAGAGTACGAACACGCGAAAAAGCGTGGCGCTAAAATTTATGCAGAAATTATCGGTTTCGGCATGAGCAGCGACGCTTACCACATGACGTCTCCACCGGAAGATGGTGCGGGTGCGGCACTGGCAATGGTTAACGCGATCCGCGATGCGGGTATCGAACCAGGTCAGATTGGCTATGTTAACGCCCACGGCACCTCGACGCCGGCTGGCGACAAAGCAGAAGCTCAGGCCGTCAAATCCGTATTTGGTGATGCAGCAAGCCGTATTATGGTGAGCTCCACCAAATCAATGACTGGCCACCTGCTGGGTGCAGCAGGCGCAGTAGAGTCCATCTACTCGATCCTTGCACTGCGCGATCAGGCTGTTCCGCCAACCATCAACCTGGATAACCCGGATGAAGGTTGTGATCTGGACTTCGTTCCACACGAAGCGCGTCAGGTTAGCGGTCTGGAGTACACCCTGTGTAACTCCTTCGGCTTCGGCGGCACTAACGGCTCTCTGATCTTTAAAAAGATCTAAGGCCCGCTGCCAGGTAGCGTTAAATAAAAAGGTCCGCTTGTCGGGCCTTTTTTATTCAGTTTTCTTCCCTTGTTCTGCATTATTCATCCTGCCAGACTAGTGAGTCACGCAAAAGGAGTCTCTATGTTCTTAATCAATGGCCATGAGCAGGATACTCTGCCCGCCAACGACAGGGCGACCCAGTTTGGCGATGGCTGCTTCACAACAGCACGTATTGCTGACGGCAACGTTTGCCTGCTCGAGGCGCATATCCAGCGTTTACAGCTGGCGTGTGAAAGGTTGCTGATTCCCTTTAAACAGTGGGCTGAACTTCAGCGTGAAATGATCGACATGGCGAAGGGCAACTCTCGCGGCGTGCTGAAAGTCATTATTAGCCGTGGCGCGGGCGGGCGCGGGTACAGCGGTGCCAGTTGCCTGAACCCCACTCGAATCCTCTCCGTTTCAGCGTATCCCGCACATTATGACCTGTGGCGACGCGACGGCATCAGCCTGGCGCTCAGCCCGGTTCATCTGGGGCGAAACCCACTCCTGGCAGGAATCAAACATCTCAACCGGCTTGAGCAGGTTCTGATTCGCACTCATCTTGAACAGTCAGACGCCGATGAGGCGCTGGTTCTTGACAGCGAAGGGCTGATTACGGAATGCTGTGCGGCTAATTTAATGTGGCGACAGGGTAGCGATGTCTTCACGCCAAAGATTGACCAGGCCGGTGTCAATGGCATCATGCGGCAGTTTTGTTTGCAGCACCTGGCACACTCTGGTTTTCGCGTTGTCGAAGTTCACGCTGGTGTTGAGTCATTGCTGACAGCTGATGAGGTCGTTGTCTGCAATGCATTAATGCCCGTTGTGCCGGTTCGTGCTTACGGTCAGTTGCAATGGTCATCGCGTGAGTTGTACTCGTTTTTAGCCCCACTGTGTGAGCAAACAAAATAGTCATGAAAAAAATGTTGCGCTTTGTCCTCCTCCTTCTCGTCGTGATGGGTCTCGCCAGCGGCGTAGGAGTCTGGAAGGTTCGTCAGATGGCGAACAGTCAGATCCTGATTAAAGAAGAAACCGTCTTCACGCTGAAAGCGGGCACCGGGCGCTTAGCGCTGGGCGAGCAGCTTTATGGCGATAAAATTATTAACCGTCCGCGCGTTTTCCAGTGGCTGCTGCGCCTTGAGCCAGAGCTGTCGCATTTCAAAGCCGGGACCTACCGCTTTACACCAGGTATGACGGTGCGCGACATGCTGGAGCTACTGGAAAGTGGCAAAGAGGCGCAGTTCCCGCTGCGATTCGTGGAAGGCATGCGCCTGAGCGACTATCTGAAACAGCTGCGCGATGCGCCGTACATCAGCCACACGCTCAAAGATGACAGCTATGCGACCGTCGCAGACGTCCTCAAACTTGAACATCCAGAATGGGTGGAAGGCTGGTTCTGGCCCGATACCTGGATGTATACCGCCGGTACGACCGATGTTGCGATTTTGAAGCGCGCGCACAAAAAAATGGTGACCGCCGTCGAAAAAGCCTGGGAAGGGCGCGCGGAAGGTCTGCCGTACAAAGATCAAAACCAGTTTGTGACTATGGCCTCTATCGTCGAAAAAGAGACGGCCGTGGCGAGCGAGCGCGATCAGGTGGCATCAGTATTCATTAACCGTCTGCGTATCGGTATGCGTTTGCAAACCGACCCGACGGTGATTTACGGCATGGGCGAGAGCTATGCCGGAAAGATAAGCCGTAAGGACCTCGAGACGCCAACGGCGTATAATACCTACGTGATTAGCGGTTTGCCGCCAGGCCCAATCGCCACGCCGAGCCAGGCATCACTGGATGCTGCCGCGCATCCGGCACATACACCGTATCTCTATTTTGTGGCTGACGGAAAGGGGGGGCACACCTTTAACACCAACCTTGTCAGCCATAATCGCTCTGTTCAGGACTATCTGAAGGCACTTAAGGAAAAAAATGCGCAGTAATTACATCGTCATAGAGGGGCTGGAAGGCGCCGGGAAAACCACCGCACGCAACGTGGTGGTCGACACACTGAAAGAGCTGGGCATCGCGGAGATGGTCTTTACCCGCGAGCCGGGCGGTACTCAGTTGGCCGAAAAGCTGAGAAGCCTGGTGCTGGATATCAAATCTGTCGGCGACGAAGTGATTAATGATAAAGCCGAAGTGCTGATGTTTTACGCGGCACGCGTACAGCTGGTCGAAACGGTCATCAAACCTGCGCTGGCAGAAGGGCGCTGGGTGATCGGCGATCGCCATGATCTCTCTACGCAAGCCTATCAGGGCGGCGGCCGCGGTATCGATCAGACCATGCTTGCGACCCTGCGTGATGCGGTATTAGGCGATTTTCGCCCTGACCTGACGTTGTATCTGGATGTCACCCCCGCAGTGGGCCTGAAGCGCGCCCGCGCCCGTGGTGAACTGGATCGCATCGAACAAGAGTCTCTGGATTTCTTTAACCGTACTCGCGCGCGGTATCTTGAACTGGCGGCGCAGGACAGCTCAATTCGCACCGTCGATGCGACGCAATCCCTGGAAGACGTCACCCGTTCTATTCGCGAAACCGTTATTGCATGGGTACAGGAGCAGCAGGCATGAAATGGTATCCGTGGCTGCGCCCGCACTTTGATCAGCTGATTAGCAGCTATCAGGCCGGTCGGGGGCATCATGCGTTACTGATTCAGGCATTACCCGGCATGGGCGACGATGCTCTGATTTATGCTATGACCCGTTTTCTGATGTGTCAGCAGCCGGAAGGTAATAAAAGCTGCGGCAAATGTCGTGGCTGTCAGCTGATGCAGGCGGGTACGCACCCGGATTACTACACGCTGGAACCTGAAAAGGGCAAAAACTCGCTCGGTATTGATGCCGTGCGTGAAGTCAGCGAAAAACTGTATGAGCACGCGCGTCTCGGCGGAGCGAAAGTCGTCTGGTTAAAAGACGCTGCGCTCCTGACGGAGGCGGCGGCGAATGCGCTGCTTAAAACCCTGGAAGAGCCGCCAGTGAATACCTGGTTCTTTATGTCCTGTCGCGAACCGGGTCGATTACTGGCCACATTACGCAGTCGTTGTCGTCTTCATCACCTCGCTGCACCGCAGGAAGCATGGGCCTTAACCTGGCTTGAACGAGAAGTGACGGTGTCACAAGATGCAGCGCTGACGGCTCTGCGTTTAAGCAGTGGGGCGCCCGCTGCGGCGCTAGAGCTGCTGCAAAAAGAGACCTGGGCGCAACGCACACAGCTTTGCGATGCCCTGAGCGCTGCGCTGGAAAGTCGCGACTGGCTGAGTTTGCTGAGTGCACTAAACCACGAACAGGCTCCCGCGCGCCTGCACTGGCTGGCATCACTGTTACTGGATGCGCTCAAGCTGCAACAAAGCGCGCAGCTTCTCAGTAACGCCGATGTCTGGCCGCTGGTGAATACGCTGGCGAATCATCTATCGGGTGCCATCCTGCGTGCGATTCTCCACGACGTCAGCCTGTGTCGTGAACAACTGTTAACCGTAACCGGCGTGAATCGCGAGCTATTACTCACGGACCTGTTACTGCAAATCGAACATTACCTGCAACCAGGCACGCTGCTGCCTGCTTCCCATCTCTGAGAGAGACATTATGTTTTTAGTCGACTCACACTGCCATCTCGATGGCCTGGATTATCAATCACTGCATAAAGACGTGGACGATGTGCTGGCGAAAGCCGCCGCCCGCGATGTGAAATTCTGTCTGGCGGTCGCCACGACGCTGCCCGGATATCGCTCAATGCGCGATCTGGTGGGCGAGCGTGACAACGTGGTCTTCTCCTGCGGCGTGCATCCGCTCAACCAGGATGAAGAGTACGACGTCGAGGATCTGCGCCGGATGGCGGCGGAAGAGGGCGTGGTCGCGATGGGCGAAACCGGGCTGGACTATTTTTACACGCCGGAAACTAAACCGCGCCAGCAGGAGTCCTTCCGTAACCACATTCGTATCGGGCGTGAGCTGAATAAGCCCGTTATCGTTCATACTCGCGATGCGCGCGCCGATACTCTGGCTATCCTGCAGGAAGAAAAGGTGACGGATTGCGGTGGCGTACTACACTGTTTCACAGAAGACAGAGAAACGGCGGGAAAGCTGCTTGATTTAGGGTTTTATATCTCGTTTTCCGGGATCGTGACGTTCCGTAATGCTGAGCAACTACGTGATGCTGCGCGTTACGTGCCTCTCGACCGGATTCTGGTGGAGACAGACTCGCCTTATCTGGCACCGGTGCCGCATCGCGGCAAAGAAAACCAGCCAGCCATGACGCGAGATGTGGCTGAGTATATGGCCGTCCTGAAGGGTGTCAGCCTCGAAGAACTGGCGCAAGCCACGACGGCAAACTTCGCCAATCTGTTCCACATCGCACCCTCCCGCCTGCAATCTGTTTGAAACACCTGTTTTTTTTAGGCTCGTAATTAATAAACAAAGCGAGTAAAGTTCACCGCCTTATTTAGGGCGGTGACGGTGTTTTTTGACATATCTGGAAATGGTTTTTGTAAATTACTGCAAGTTTTCCGAACGTCTTAAGCTGAAACGTGATAGCCGTCAAACAAAGTCACAGGGATTTATTTTACCCTGTGTAATAAATAAAGGACGCTTAGATGTCCTGTCCACGGCGCGGTTCTCCGCCCGTGCCCATGCGTGAAAGCGTAAAAAAAAGCACAAATACTCAGGAGCACTCTCAATTATGTTTAAGAATGCATTTGCTAACCTGCAAAAGGTCGGTAAATCGCTGATGCTGCCAGTATCCGTACTGCCTATCGCAGGTATCCTGCTGGGCGTCGGTTCTGCAAACTTCAGCTGGCTGCCAGCCGTAGTTTCACACGTGATGGCCGAAGCAGGCGGTTCTGTTTTTGCTAACATGCCGCTGATCTTCGCGATCGGTGTCGCTCTGGGCTTCACCAATAACGACGGTGTATCTGCTCTGGCCGCAGTTGTTGCTTACGGCATCATGGTGAAAACCATGGCTGTGGTTGCGCCACTGGTTCTGCATTTACCTGCTGAAGAGATCGCAGCGAAACACCTGGCAGATACCGGTGTTCTCGGCGGTATCATCTCCGGTGCTATTGCAGCCTACATGTTTAACCGCTTCTATCGCATCAAGCTGCCTGAGTATCTGGGCTTCTTCGCGGGCAAGCGCTTCGTACCGATCATCTCTGGTCTGGCTGCGATCTTCATGGGCGTTGTGCTGTCCTTCATCTGGCCTCCGATTGGTACGGCTATCCAGACCTTCTCTCAGTGGGCTGCATACCAGAACCCGGTAGTCGCGTTCGGTATCTACGGTTTCGTTGAGCGCTGCCTGGTGCCATTTGGTCTGCACCACATCTGGAACGTTCCTTTCCAGATGCAGATTGGTGAATACACCAACGCGGCAGGTCAGGTATTCCACGGTGATATCCCACGTTACATGGCAGGCGACCCAACTGCAGGCAAACTGTCTGGCGGCTTCCTGTTCAAAATGTACGGTCTGCCGGCTGCTGCAATTGCTATCTGGCACTCTGCTAAACCAGAGAACCGTGCAAAAGTGGGCGGTATCATGATCTCCGCAGCGTTGACCTCGTTCCTGACCGGTATCACCGAGCCGATCGAGTTCTCCTTCATGTTCGTTGCGCCGATCCTGTACGTAATCCACGCGGTTCTGGCAGGGCTTGCATTCCCTATCTGTATCCTGCTGGGTATGCGTGACGGTACGTCCTTCTCGCACGGTCTGATCGACTTCATCGTTCTGTCCGGTAACAGCAGCAAACTGTGGCTGTTCCCAATCGTTGGTGCGTGCTACGCAGTAGCGTACTACACCATCTTCCGCGTGCTGATCAAAGCACTGGACCTGAAAACTCCAGGTCGTGAAGATTCAACTGACGATGCGAAAGCGACTTCTACCAGTGAAATGGCTCCTGCTCTGATTGCAGCTTTCGGCGGCAAAGAAAACATCACTAACCTGGACGCGTGTATCACTCGTCTGCGTGTGAGTGTTGCTGACGTGACTAAAGTTGATCAGCCGGGTCTGAAAAAACTGGGCGCAGCGGGCGTAGTTGTTGCAGGTTCGGGTGTTCAGGCAATTTTCGGTACTAAATCCGATAACCTGAAAACCGAAATGGATGAATACATCCGCAGCAACTAAGTTGTGACCTGGGGAGACTAAGGCAGCCGAATGGCTGCCTTTTTTATTGTGCCCAAACACAAGCCCGGTGGCGCTGACGCTTACCGGGCCTACGATTTGTAGGTCGGGTAAGCGCAGCGCCACCCGACAATTCCCGGGTACCATGCAACCGTAGGTCGGGTAAGCGTAGCGCCACCCGACAATTTCCCCCTGGCACAGCACACAAAAAAGGGAGCCAATCGGCTCCCTTTGTCATCACTGCATACTTAGAAACTGTAGCTTCCGCTCACAGAGAAGTTACGCGGCGCACCATACACACCGTAGGAACCCAGGTAGTCGTAATACTCCTCGTCGAACACGTTGTTCAGGTTGCCCTGCACGGAGAAGTTTTTGGTGACCTGGTAGCGGGTAAAGAGATCCACCACGGTATAACCGTCCTGGGTAATCTGCTTCACGCCGTTCGGGCCGTTATCAATATCTTGCCAGGTTTTGTTCTGCCAGCGAGCGCCACCGCCCACGGTCAGCTCAGGCAACATTGGCAGCTGGTAACGGGTAAACAGCTTCAGTGAAGTACGTGGCTGACTCGGGTTGACTGCCGTGCCATCTTCATCGTCGGCAATGTAACGACTTCCGCCGAAGGTCAGCTGCCAGTTATCGGTTAACGCACCGTTCAGCTCGAACTCGATACCTTTGCTGACGGTACCGTCTACGGATTTATAGGCGGTCTGACCACCCGAACCAGGGATAGGTGTCCCGGTAGGCACTGCGACGTTATCCTGTTCGATACGGAAAACGGCAACCGTCGCAGTAAGGCGCGTATTGAACCAATCACCTTTCACACCGGCTTCATAGCTCTTACCGGTCGTTGGATCGATAAAGTTACTGTTGATATCACGCTGGCCAGAGGGCTGGAAGATTGAGGTATAGCTTCCGTACACCGACCAGGTATCGTCGATGTCATAGACCAGACCCGCATACGGCGTGACCTCATGGAACTTCGCGTTACGGATTTCATCCGGTTTACGCTCCAGGTTGTACTTGGCGCTCCATTCGGTATAACGCGCGCCAAGGATCAGGTGCAGCGGATCGGCCAAAGAGAGGCGGGTGGCAGCGTAGACTGATTTCTGACGGATCACGTCACGCTGGTACAGCGCGAAGTCAGACCAGGTCGGATTGGCCAGCTTGCCGTTGTAGTCATAAATACTGCCGACATCCATCAGGCCATAGTTGTCATTCACCGGATAGGAGTTGTCATAGTTATTGCGCTGACGGCTGTAGCTGCCGCCAAACATCGCTTCATGCTGACGCCCCAGCAGCTCATACCCGCCGCGCACGAAGGCATCCACCGAATCTTGTTTACGCTCACCTCTGTTCCAGCCGCCCCAGGCACCCTGGAAACTGGATGCATCGTACAGACCAGTGGTTTTATCCGGATAACCATCGATGTACATCAGCTTGCTGTCAAAGTTGGTTTCGGCGTGCATTGCGTTAACTTTGGCTTCCCAGCCGTTATCAAAGCGCTGGGTCAGGTTAGCAAAGACCTTCGTGGAGTCGTTGTTGGAATAGGTCCAGTCGGCTGCGGTGTTAAAGCCGCGACGGAAATCGGTTTTGCTGCCATCGCTGAACATAGAAGGGAAACCGCCCCACGTTGGGCTGTCTTCTTCGCTTTCCTGATAGTCATATCCCAGAGAGAGGGTAGTGGAGTCGGTAATGTCTGCATCAAGGATGCCGGAGACGAATTTCTTGCGGTAGTGATTACGCTCAACCCAGGAATCCCGGTCCTCATAACCAGCGATCACGCGGCCGCGAACATTGCCGGATTCCGTCAGAGGTGCCTGCAAGTCCATCACATAACGCTGTTTATCCCAGCTGCCATAGGTGGCGGAGACGTTACCTTTAAATTCTTTGCTGTCCGCATGTTTACGCACCATATTGACGTAGGCAGACGGGTTGCCCGTCCCGCTCATCAGCCCGGCGGCTCCGCGTACCACTTCGATTTTATCGAAAATAGCAGTGTCACCTGCGGTATCACCGAAGTTCCAGCGGCTGTCGAGGAACGTCGGCATATCTTCATAGGCGAAGTTACTGATAAAAAATCCACGGGCAAAGAAGTTGGTACGGCTGGTATCGATGCGGGAGGCACTCACTCCGACGGTGTTATCCAGCACCGCGCCGATGGTATTGAGTTCCTGGTCCTGCATACGCTGCTGGCTGATCACGCTGACCGACTGCGGAATATCGCGCGGAACCAATAATAACTTGGTGCCGGTGGTGGTGGTTTTGACGCTGTAGTCCTGATCCTGCGCGCTATTCTGATCTTGCGCGTTATCTGCACCGTCAACGACAACGGTATCTTCTGGATTGGTCTCAGCGAAACTTGCGGTCGGCATCAATGCCATAGCAATGCAGGCTGCCAGCAACGTTGGTGTTGCGGCAGGCTGACGTTGCCCATCCCTGGTGTGATTAATGAAAGACATCATCAAACCCTTTCTGAGTGAATGGAAAATTATCTGCCCCAGTCCCGATAACGGTCGGAGGTCATTTCTATGTTGAAAATGCGCATGAAAATGCAAATGCGAAATATACGCATTTGAATTAACCATGTAAACAGATGTAACCATTTCACCTGAAATTATGTTTCAGTAATTTCTGGGGGCACGATGGTCATTCAGCGACCATCAATCACACGAGAAGGAAAGAAATCACGGGATAAGGTTGAAAGGACAGGAGAAACTCGCTCATACTCTTGTGTTGTGTAGCAAGCTCCCTGTAACTATCTGATGAGCCGAGATAAAGTACATCTCACATCACCTTTGGGGGCACTATGGGGGCAAAGCCAAATTTTTCATTCAACATGTCGATCTGCTCTCCGTCGAACTCTTTAATCCAGGCAGAATAAACACGGTAAACCATCTCTGCGTCTTCATGGCCCAACTGGCTTGCTATAAAGCTTGGGTTAGCACCGGCTGAAAGCGCCCAACAAGCAAAGGTATGACGAGATTGATACGGGTTTCTGCTTCGGATCCCCGATTTTTTTATGGCTACTTTCCAGCGTCCGGAAATTGAAGACGGCGAAAAGTAACTCCCAGGTTGATCAGATCGAACCGCAGGCAAAAAAACAAAGCGGTGGTGCTGTACCTCGGTTTTGCCATATTCACGAAAATTCTGAATTATCTCAGTCTCAGGAAGATGGCCTGTAATGGCGTGCTGAGAACGTATCGCGTCCAGTGCTGGGGTGAGTAGGGTAATGATACGGTCTCCAGCTTTTGTTTTAGGTGGGACAAAATCCCCCAGCCGTGTCAGATTTCGCTTGATGTGAACTTTTCCAGCGACCAGGTCAATGTCATCCCAAGTCAGCGCAGCGAGCTCGCCATGACGTAATCCAGAGTTAATTGCAAACTGCCACATGTTTCGATCCTGGCCTTTGATGGCCAACATCATCGCTGCGTATTCATCACGAAAAAGAGGGTCGGGTTTTGTACGGTCTTTGTGAAGTTTTGGCACGTACTCAAACGGTTTATCTTTGATAAATTTACTTCGGTGGGCGTAACGCAAGATCTGGCATGCAAGGGAGATGTAGTCATTGACCGTGTTTACACTTCTGCCGGTTTTGTTGCGTTTATTCCCTTCGGCATAAAAAGTGTTCCCTCGCAATAACTCCTTCCGATAATTCATAATGTCACTGTGGGTAATATCAGTGATCGGTGTACCTCTCCCAATAACTCTCTCCAGTGTCTTTAGCTGATTTGTGATGCGGGACATCGTGTTTTTTGACACGTCCTCTTCTTTCGTATTTGCCCATAATTCTGCGAGCTCCCCCCAGGTGTGTGCTACACGTACCGTCGTGAATTTTTTAACAGCTTTTGACTCAGGAAAGCGCAGAGCATAATCGAATTCACCGATCTGAATTTCGCTAACAATAAGCGCACGTAAGTTCCCGGCTTTTTTTATGTTTGCGCTGGTTACGACCCATCCCTTCAGCACTTCACGACAGCGAGTACCTCGATACATAAAAGTAATTCGAATTTTTCCGCTATGCAGCTCAACCCCTGTGGGAAATGACATTACAACTCCTGAATAAGCTGATCAATCAGTGGGAGGTTGTACCAAAGCAGGCCACGCTGGGTTTCACCGCCATTCATTGCCTGGCGTTTAAAATGCACACCTTCAATCCAGACGCCTTTGCGTAGCGCTTTAATCTGGCGCTCACTCAGCCCTGTATCGTGAGTTAACCCCGCTTCAACTACCCACTGTTTGTTAAAAATGACCTGTGGCATGAGTCACCTCAGTGCCGGTCAGTAATATAAGACTGACCGGGTATCATGTTTTGATTATCAAAAATCAGTCGTCGATCAGGACGTCCAGCCAGACCGCAAAAACGATAAGCAGCACGACGACTACACAGACGATGGCCATCAAGATTTTGAACATGGTCATGATGGTTTACCTTCTTCCTGTGCCAGCTCTTCCACCGCCGATTCTGAAAGCCACCAGTAGCCATTTAGCTGCTGCACTTTTCCCTGCGTCTCCAGCGCCAGAAGCGCAAAGATGGAAGAGGAATTGTCTATACCCGATCTGGTTGCAATTTCCCGCGCGGGGGCTTTGCCACTCAGTTGAAGTGTCTGGACTACCAGCTGCGTGCACGTTTGTTTGTCCATCAGGCTTCTCCCTGCTGATTAATGATGCTGTTAGCCAGCAGAGTGGCCATACCGGGTAACTCCTCGAACGAGACGCAATAGGCCGGGTTAGCGCATAGCCCTTGTAAGGCGGCGATGGTTAGTTGCTGCCGGTAGATGAGGGTAAGTTCTAACTCTGGGGCTTTTTGGGCGGTGCTGGTGCTCTTCTGCTCCGTGCATTTTGGTGGTGCTGGCGTGCGGTATTCCACAATGGCATCCAGCATAATTTTCTGGCGTACATGCAGATCATCAGACCAGGACTCAAGAACAGTCGTGGCCACGTCATGAATCTCTTCATCGGTGAAGTCTGGCGACAAACTAAATTCTGTGGTGACAATATCGACCAGCACGAGGGGGATCAGATGTGATAGAGGATGACCGGCGATCACAGTCAGCTCGGCAACGTCCTTTTCGTTAATCATATCCGTGCGGGCACTGAGTAATTCATTCAGTTCGGTGGCGATCTTAATTTCACGGTCATTCAGTGCCGGTGGCACTTCCTGTTTTTCGACTTCATTTGAGAGGGGGTTATTGATTAGAGCGTCGACAGAGAAAACCCCGCCGCCTAGGTTCTCAATTTTTGGCTGTGCGCTGCCGTCAATCCACTTCGGGTCACTTGGGTCGCTGATTCCGGAAACAAATTCGCCGCGCCCGGCTGCCAGCTGTTTACCGGTTTGATTTTCAGAGGTATCCCGTTCCCGCTCCGCGCGGGCAATGTCAGCCTCGAATTCTTTATCGCTAAGTGGCATGTTTGCCGGTGCATCAGCTTCTCCTGGCGAAAGCGGTCGCGTTTCATCATTCTGGGTATCTCTTCTGACAGTGCCGCAGGCTATATCAATAATTTCCTGGGTTGGCTTTGCGTGATCGGATTCAATCAGTGCGCGGTTGATATATTCACGCAGCGCGACCGGATCGAGGCTAAGGCCTTCCGGCGCTGACTTTATGAGCGCGATAATGGCTGCACGGGAAAAGTCCAGAATGCCCGGCGTTCGGCGGAACTGTTTCCACCATGCAGTAAAGCGGGGATCCGTCTGATTCTCGGCCATTGCTTTTGCCGGGGTTAAAAAGTTACTCGGGATGGCGTAAATGTTTACCGGCTCGCCAGAGCTTATAATCGCCAGCGCCACTTCAACGGCAAGTGTCTTGAGGTTGTGAATCATATCCGGGCTGCGGTCGGTCTGGTTTCCGCCGCCCAGGGTTGTGCCGGATTCGGTGCGCTGCGTGGTGGCGTCGGTTGTGCTGGTGGTCTGTGGACGCTTATCAAGCGGAACATCCAGCCACTTCGCCATAAGCCTGGCGATTTCCGGCCACTGAGCTGTTTCTTTTGCTGTCTCGCGTACCCAGGCGAGCAACTGACCCTGACGTTCTGGCTCCAGCGACAGCACGCGAGTTTCTTTTGAGATAGCTTCTGCAAGGTTTTGCGTAAAGCTGCTTTCATCGTCATTAGTCAGATCAACTATCAGTCCGTACTGTGCAGCGGTGATTTCCTCAACCGGCCCGAACAGTGATAAGCAGGCGGCGCGGGAGCGCAGATCAAGGCGGGCGACAGATTTCGGCGCAGGCATGCTGTCATCCTGATCCATCGGGATTGGTGCAGGCTCACCAGACTTGTCAATCCACACAGCTGTTTCGAAAAAGTCAGATGAGAAAACATCCATCGCAGGACAAGGGAGACCATCACGATGCTCCCAGACTTTGGCTTTGAAATAGTCCTCAATCCACTCCGGATACTCAGCAGCGAGCTTGCCAAAAATTACAGCTTCAACCACAGCTTTAGTGGTGGAGTTAACAGCAATCACCAGGGGCTTCAAACCAGTATTTTTTTTCAACGCCTTATCTTTTGGAAAATAAGCGCCGCCGAACACTTTTAATTCTATAGACATAATAACCTCTGTGGGAATTAATAATTAAACCGGTAACTGGAGCGGGAGCGTAACGAACTTCTTAATTTCGCCTGAGTTGCCTTTAGTGCATTTTTTGCGGCTCTTTTATCTTTGCAGGCAGTACATAAAATATCTGAGCCTTTATAGGGGTAGTACTCTGTTGGCCGTGAGTGCATGTCTTCTTTATTATGCCTGCGACCGCAGTCGGTGCAGCTGCACTGAATATTATCCATTGTGTTACTTCCTTTTTTGTGTAGGGGAGTGCCTGCCGGTTAAGGCATAATTATTAATAAAGATTTTCTAAATCAGGTTTTAGAATGGTGAATTATTTCCGCCACTTCATAGCACTCGCCATTAATGTGCCGGGTTTTATTAACTGAGTTGCATTTGGATGCGCTTTCGTAAACATCCAGAATGGTATCCTGTTGATGGCCGTTCACAATGGCATGAAAGACGAGTGCCCACATCAATAATGCGAAGGTCAGGCGGTTCTTTTTTAAATGTCTCATCAGGTAGTTCCATATTTACAGTGAGTAATGCTCTTTGCATGTCGCCGTCGCAAATACTACAGTCACCAAAGGATTCATAATTCTCTGCCGCGTCGTGTATGTGCACGTTGCGGTAAAATGGATGCTGTCCGTAAATGACTCGTTTTCCGTCCGGCTGCATACCCGCTTTCATCAGAGCCTTTGCCTGGCGCCATAAAAGTAGATTTGAAAACTTTACTGCTACAAATGCGCGAACCTGTGCGGCCTTAATAATTGCTTTGTTCATATAAGCGCTCCAATTAACAGACTTTGCAGTGTGGTGCCGGGTGCCTCCCAGTGACCGTAACCAGCAATTACGGTCGGCATACAAGTTCCACGACTGATATGACTATTTGAAAAAATGCTGTGCCACGTGCGCATAGCCGTATTCACCACACTGCAAAGTCTGTTTTTTAAAAAGGGCGGTATCAGCCTAAGGAATAAAAACTGATACCGCCAAACGCGTACAGCATGACGTTGTGATGCCGGGACTTGAACCCGGATAACGTCCGGCCGGACCGCATGAGATACGCTGGGTTATGAACCTTGCGTAGTGCTCACCTCCCCACACAAGGGGCGCTCTGTCCAGTTGAGCTACACCACAACGGAGTGAACCATTCCCCCGGAGCTTCACTTCTCCGATAAGGTTCCCCGCGCTTAACTCCACTCGGGCCGCTTCGCGTTGCGGCTTGTGTGGCTACCCGTCCCCACCAGTCGCGATACCGGACCAGAGACAAGAATGATTCACTCCGTTGTGCGCCTGTCTTTTTGCCACTTCAGGCTCAGTGGATCCTGCTATTCCCCAACAACAAGGATTCGTTTAATCTGGATATCCCCAACAACATGATGAGTTATTAGAATGATTGCTGAGTTCACAGCAGCAATGGCTGCAATAAAAGAAACGGCCAGCCTTGCGAAGGTTATTTCGGATGCAAAAACGGAAGCAGAGGTAAATGCTGCCGTTAGTGACATGATTTCAAAACTTACTTCGGTTCAACGTGAATGCATGTCTCTCGTTGAGCTCGCACGCTCTTTTCAGGACGAGAACGTAACGCTCAAGGCAAAAATTGCCGAGTTCGAAAATTTTAAAGCTGATTCTGAGGGTTACACTCTTAACAAAACTGAAGCGGGTACTCTTGTTTACACCGTTAACAAGCTTATTAATGGCGAACAAGTTGCAGTGAATGCCTGCCCACATTGTTTTCAGCAAAAGAAAATATCGATACTTCAACCGGGGGTTGATAAAGCGGTAAAAGGATATCATTTGATTCATTTTTGTCCGTCCTGCCGTACTGAATTTAAAATGGGAAAAGTTCCACCAATTCAAGAATCAGCTATTTCGCGGTTAGCACGGTGATTCATGCTTACCGAAACCAACACTGAGTTAGGAATATCCAGATTTTTAAAGAGCAAAGCGTCCAATCGGGCGCTTTTTTTATGAATAATCCGGTGTTCATACTCCACCGATGGCTACTTTATGGGCTACATCCCTGTTCGCTTGCTACCCCCTTATCGCCGGGGAGGCGGAACGTTTTACTGATTACTGCTGTTAGGTTTTGATAACGCTTATTGTTATTTAAACCTAACAAAGTGGTCAAGTGTTTTTTTGAAAACTTAACAATTTTGCTTTTTGGGACAAAAGAAAACCGCGAAATTCGCGGTTTGTGATATGGGGGGGTTAGTCTATGTCGAGGTTCTTTATGATTTCGAGAATTTCTTTTTTTGACTTCGTTTTTAGTAAGTCATTGAATGTTTCATCGCACTCTTGAACTCTGTGCTTGAGGTTTTGTATGTGCTGTTCTTTTTCTGATACAGGCAATCGTTCAAATAAATCTATTAGCTCTTTTTGCTGAGGAGTCAGGACTACGGCAGCCTTATCTGATTCTGAATCGTTGCCTGTATCACCCCGTATTATCCACCCTGGCTCGACTGATAACGCCTCTGCAAGGTTGAATAAATTATCACCTCTCGGGGATGTCTCATCTCGTTCCCACTGTGAAATAGTCACATGAGCTACCCCAGCCCGTTTGCCGAGACTGCGTTGTGAGTATTTAAGCTCAAGGCGTCGCTCTTTTATTCGTTGACCGATCGTTTTCATAGTTCGGAAATCCTAACTTGTATTGACTCTCTTTTCCTTACCATTTAAAGTTAGGAAAACTTACCATTTGAGGTGTTAATGAAAACAGCAGATGTAATTAGCCATTTTGGGAAAAAAGCCAATGTGGCCAGGGCATTAAGAATATCTCGTTCATCAGTTAGTGAGTGGGGCGACATTGTTCCTGAGAAACGAGCTGCCCGTCTGGAGAAAATCACAGGAGGGGCATTGAAATACGATTCCGCGCTCTATGAAAAGGGTAACAAGCAAATCTTACGGGAGTCTGATTAATGGAAATCAATTACACCCAAATCTTACCGCTGCTAATCGCCTGGGCAGACGGTGCCGATCCCGACAGTCGGGTCCGGGGCCGCGAATCGGTAGGTGATGAAATTGCGCGTGCAGCAGCGCGGCTTGGTATTGCTGGTGGACTTCAGGAACCCAATACCGCGCAGGCGTTGCACAACAACCAGCAGCGTATTTTCCGCTGGGCTGCCGCCGAAACCATGGCGCAGCAGAGAAAGATCGCAGAGCTATACCCGGCGATTATTGACGCACTTCCGGAGGGCCTCTCCGCGCAGCTGCTTGCCAGAGACTCACTGCAATATCGGGCGCTACAGGCGGCAGAGCGTTCCGTTAAGACCGCGATGAAAGAGTTTGTACGTGCCAATAAGGCGATCGCCATTCAGGAGCTGTTGGCCGAACGTCAAAACGACGCGGTAGGTAGTTCGTCTGAAAGCTGTATTTACCACTGATCCGGAGGTAACCATGCGTACTGACCAGGAGATTATTGAACATGCTCGTGCGGTCCTGCAACGAAACGCAGCGAATGCGCCAGCAGATCGTCGCGCAGAGATTCTTCCGGGAAGGAAATTCCGCGCTCATCGCGGTGGCATGGTGACGCTGATTAACCGATCACTAACCCGCGTGACGTTTCGCCGCGAGGGGTATTCAGATATCTGCGAGATAAGCTGCAGAGAGTTTGATCGCAAGTTCACAGAGGTGAAGTCGTGAGCTCATTAATCAGGTTGTTTGATCGCCCCATTGCGTATCAACCAGCTTTTGCGCAACTCAGGGCGGGAAAAGTGAGGGCTGGGCCGGTGGCCGCTGTACTGCTTTCTCAATTCGTGTACTGGCATAACCGCATGGATGGCGAATGGATGTACAAGACGCGCGAAGACATCAAAAAAGAGACGGGATTAAGCCGCGACGAACAGGAAACTGCCAGGAAAAGGCTGGTTGCGCTTGGTGTTCTTGAGGAGCAGCTACGGGGTGTTCCTGCCACGCTGCATTACCGAATTAATTCTGTATGTCTTGAAGCGCTTTTACTGTCTCCAGGCCGCGAAGAATCACAGATGGTGGCAATCCCGCCAACTAGAAGGAGGCAATCCCGCCAACAAGGTGGTGGAAACACACCCAACAAGATGGTGGAAACCCCGCCAGCAAGTAGGGGGGAACCCTGCCAACAGGCTGGTGGTGATCCCGCCAACTTTCTTACAGGAGATTACACAGAGAGTACTCAGGAGATTACACAGGAGATCACTCAATCACCCGGCGAGAAAAATTCTGTGGATAACTTTTCTGCGGCGGCAATTTTTGACGCCGGGAAGAACCAGTGGGGATCTGATGATGATCTGGAATTTGCTGAGTGGTTCTTTGCCAGCATCGTCGAGCTGCACGAAAAGGCCGCTGAATATGACGGGATGATTTCCAGGCCAAGAGAACCGGACTGGCCATTGTGGGCAAATGAGGTTCGGTTGTTGCGTGAGGAGCAGGGCTGCAATCACCAGCAGATGCGAAACCTCGTAGAGCGGATTCAGGGGGATTCGTTCTGGTGCCCAAAGATTCAAACCGCTGATGCCCTGCGCAGCAAATGGCCAGATCTGGTTTTACGGCTTAGCCCGGTGAGCCTGGCCAAAGTCGGCGGCGCGTTTGCCGCTAGCTTCAAATGTGATGACGAGATCCCCAGAGGGTTTGCCGGGAACAAAGATTAAACGGAGGAGTTTATATGGCAATCACAAACGACGGTTTCAAGGGCCAGACGGTTTTTGAGTTCCTGAGAAAACACCAGGGAATGACAACAGCGGAAATTGCCTGTGCGCTGGGAAAGACCCATGCATCCGTTGCAGGAATACTGGCTCAGTTGTTCAATCATGGTCGAGTTATCAAGACCAGCAATCCAGAAGGGGGGCAAGCCTGGTATGTCAACAATCTGCCGTTCGGCTGCAGCAATCCCACGCTCATGTTGTTTAACCGGCTTTTGACGGAGTGTCGTCATGCAGCGAATTGAGCTACCAGAATGCCCGACATGCGGTAACACCGTTGAGTTGTTTTGCAAAGAAACTCGCTGGGCTGGTACCGCACAGATCCGCTGTGTTGGGCATCACCATATCGGCATGGGCTATTCCCCCGGTGGAGAACAGGGGGCGCGTGCAGAGCTGTTCCGGCGCTGGCAAGAACTGACAGAACTGGAAACACAGGGAAAAAATAATGGCTAATTCATTTAAAAAAATGACGACCAACGGCGTGATTAAGCGCCTTCACCACGGGATGTTTATCAGCATCGACGATATTCACATCCAACCTGGTTTTAACCGCCGCGACGATGACGAGACAACAAGGCGTGCTAACGACGAGCTCTATGAATACCTGGTGAACGGTGGAACCGTGCCGCCTCTTGAGGTCTACGAACGCGAAGAGGGTGGTGTGTGGATTGTGGAGGGGCACCGGCGATACAGCTGCTACCTGCGCTGCCGTGATGCTGGTAAACCGGTAAACCAGATTCATATCATCCCGTTCAGGGGCAATGATATCGAGCGAAAAGCTCGCGTCATGACGTCAAACCGCCAGCTGGCACTTTCAGATATGGCGAAGGCCGGTGTTATTCGTGACCTGGCAGCTTTCAATTTGACGACGCAGGAAATCGCGCGATACGTACACCTGTCAGTACCGACCGTCGAAAAACTGATGACGCTGGGCATGGCCAACCATGATGTGCAGCAGGCGGTTAAATCAGGTGATGTGGCCCTGAGTGCTGCCGTTGAGCGCGTGAAGGAGTTTGGTGAAAAGGCCGGTGAAGTTCTGGAGCAGGACAAAGCTGCTGCCGCAGCTGCAGGTAAGAAAAAGGTGACCCGTAGCTTCATTGCACCGGAAATCAGCGTGAAGAAAGCCCGTCGTCTGGTTGAGCTGGTGGCGCTGGCCAGCATCAGTGAAGAGGGCACCATCACGCTTGACGGTCTGCCGCTGGCGGAAGTTCTGAGCATCGTTGAAGAGCATAAATCCATTGCTGTACAGCGTAGCAAGGCGGTCAAATGAGCAAAGCCATGCTTCAGGGTAAAGCTGATGGCAACTCTCCGGTGATGCCGAATTGGCAAGCTGAAGCTGAAAAGATGGCCGAACTTCGCGGTAGCAGCTTTGTTTTATTCCGAAGCGGAGAATCGCCGCAATGCGCTGACCCATCTAAGGTCGTTATTTCATTCACTGATGAAGGGCATACATGGAGTCCAGGATTAATTCACCCGGAGAATTGCCAATGTGATGAACATCGCTCCGCCATGCTTCAGAGTGGTGCGAATAAAGACTAATCACCAATTTGTTATTAACAAATCTCAGGTTTGTCATTATGCGAATAATTACACGGAAGAAACCCGCTTTTATGGAGCTGTTCCAGACTGGCGTACTGATACGCATTGCAGCAGTAAAAACCGAAGATGGGGGCTGGAGATTATTTGGGGTATGGCGCGATAAAGATATCGCCGTTTTTGTTGAAGCGGCGCGTGGCGGTATTCGTGAATGGTCAGGGCTGGATTATCTGGCGGGGTTCGTCGCCAGCTGCGGTATAAGCCTGTGGGAGGTTCACAATAAAACGGAACGGCAGGGACCAGTATAATAATGCTTTGAAAAATTTAGGGAATGAAAGAGAATCATGTCGGGTGCTTGAGGCTATCTGTCTCAGGCATGAACACCGAATGGCAGATAGAGAAAAGCCCCGGAAACATTGAGCGTCTTGCTGGACGCTTAACATCAACCGAGGCCACATCTAATGCTGAACACATTTAGAGTAGCCTCTTACTGGCCGAAAGGTCAAGGAGTAGCAGGCTATGAAGCAGCAAAAGGCGATTATTATCGCCCTGATCGTCATGTGTATCACCGTCATTATGGCGGTGCTGGTCACGAGGAAAGACCTCTGCGAGGTACGAATCCGAACCGGTCAGACGGAGGTCGCTGTCTTCACAGCCTACGAATCTGTTAAGTAAGAGCAACCGGCGGGGGAGCGTTCTCCCGCCACTCTTTTTATGGTTTAGGTATCCTCAACGCACCCACACTTCTATAACCCGCAAATGGCGGGTTTATTTTTATTACATAATATGAAAATTTTTAATCGTTACCATCAATAAAAACCCAGAAATTAAGCACGTATTGAATCACAATTCCTTATTGATCATGATGATAGCTAGATGAAACGTTTCAATATTGCTAACGGTAAGCATAAGTAAAACTTAAGCATTGACTGATCTTTTTCACAGACCGGTAAGTGGTATTTCGATCTGTCTCACCTATTAGACTTACAGCTGTATTTGGGATAAATCTTAAGCCCGCGCGCGGATTTACCCCGAAAGGGATGTGTCCAAAACGGAATTTGCGAAATGAAGCTGAATGACTTTGCTAAAGGTTTAACCCAGAATGGCATTATTGTTCTTAATGTATCGAATGGTGAGATCACTGATTATCTTGTATCTGAAGCAGCAGAACGGACAATAATCAGCAGAGAGGATACACGCTTGTCAGCCAGTATACTTGATCGGAATACCTACATTTTAAGTGAAGATACAATAAACATATTGCGAGTGTTAAAGGACTAAAAGTGATTTATAATAATCAAAAGGGCTGAACCCCCTCTGATTATTGCGCCTAACTGAGAGTATTTAATGGCGCATCAAAACAGCACTTCTTCCCCACACCGCACCGACTGGCGCGGTGTCTTCGTTTGTTCTGTGCACCCAGGCGGTGCAGCATGAGCAAGAAACGCGCAACGAAAGCCGAAAGAAAACACATGGACCGCGTTACCGCGCTCGGCTGCATTGTTTGCACTCAGCTTGGTTATTCGGATTCCCCTGCTGGAATTCACCATATCCGTGCCGGTCAGGGCACGGGCCAACGTGCCGATCAC
This sequence comes from Lelliottia sp. 7254-16, assembly GCF_002922995.1. Taxonomy (NCBI): domain Bacteria; kingdom Pseudomonadati; phylum Pseudomonadota; class Gammaproteobacteria; order Enterobacterales; family Enterobacteriaceae; genus Lelliottia; species Lelliottia sp. 7254-16. Next base: position 301,818 of record NZ_PQVS01000004.1, on the reverse strand, counting down.
TACCACACTATTCCTCTTTGCCCCATTCATCACCAGACCGGTGGTTATGGCGTTGCCTATCACGCCGGGCCGCAGGTATGGGAAAACAATTTCGGTACCGAAAGCGAGCTGCTGGTGCAGGTCATGTACGAGTTGGAGGGAAAAAAGTATGCGTGATATGTATGAAGTATTGGATCGTTGGGGGGCATGGGCAGCAGCAGACAGCAGTGGAGTAGATTGGCAGCCGATTGCAGCAGGATTTAAGGGATTACTGCCACATGGAAAGAGGTCTCGTCTGAAGTGTAATGATGACGATGGTATAATGATCGATAGTTGTGTGGCGCAATTACGGAAATATAACTTGGAAGTATATGAGATTGTAGTTGCTCATTTCATTTTCGGGTTATCTTTGCGTGAAATAGCAAAAAAAAGAAAATGTTCTGATGGCACCATTCGGAAAAGAATGCAAATGGCTGAAGGATTCGTGTGTGGCTATTTGGCAATGTTTCACTTACAAAATTATGCTAGTGCTTAATTTTTAAAATATAATAATTTCAAGAATGTAACTCGAATCTTTCTAGAAATAGCTCTTTTATTCTAAGGGGGATAAACAAAGAGCTTAAAAATGAGAATGAGGTGAAAAATGCGATTCCATACTCAAGCGTTAGCTTGATAGAATCGTGGTATTTCAATGTTTCATTGTTTTCTTTTGATAATAGGTAGTATACGAAAATCATAACAAGCACCATGAAATACATAAAAAATAGAGAGTAATATCGATAAAATCTTGTGGTAAAACGGTCTTTTTGGTTTTTTTTCTCAGCAGCAGATAATCCATCTAATATAGATGCGGTATCACTTGTCATAGTAATAACGAGTAATAAAAAACCTGTTAATACAGCGAAGACATTAGCTACAAGATTAAGTGCATCTGTATTACCGACAAGAGTGCCATGTAGAAAAAACGAAAAGAGACCAGATACCACTAAAAATAAAAAAGTGAGACCAATAGCGAGGTAATCAAACTTGGTTGTTTCTGTTGCCATGATCTCACCCTCTAGCATGATAATTATTTTATTTATTATAACACATTGGCTCTAAAATGGGAAAGTATTTCATTGGCACACTGAGGCGTTATCGTCTTTGATCCATAAGGGAGTGTATAATATATTTTATGGAGTTTAATTTTATCACCAGTTATTTTATTCCCTTTTTTAGTCTCGATGTAAAAATCACCATCTAATTCATTCACCCAGATTTGTGGCGTTTGTTCTATAGAGTTGGCTATCTCAGGGTTACCTTTCCCGCTAATTCGAATATTCCCATAGACTCCTTTATTACCTACTTTGGGGACTTTTTTTGCAATTCTGGTAACAATATTATCCTTCGAAGATGTTTTGGATGAATGAATTACGGTGTTTATATGTAATGCTTTAAATCCTTCATCTTGTAAACTAGATACTACCTGAGAGTCCAGAATAGGTGTTGGGGTAATATAAATATCTAATTGCTCAAAAAACAGATGAAGCTTGTTTTCAGGCCATGTGAATGAAATTTGAAAAATAACTCTTATATAATTTTCATTAATGAGCATGAAAAAATGGCAGGTATCATAATTGTCAACATCAATTAAGTCTGTAGGGTTATTTTGAGCTATTGGAGTAATTGATACGCTTTCTTTTGGATTATATATTGTTACATGACAGTAACATTCTCTTGCAGTATATGATATTTCTCTAATCCGAATTTTCTTTATTTTTGATATTTGAAAATCAGCATCAGCTTTGAATTTTTTGTTATTTTTTAATTGCTCGAATAGCTTATCTTTTGAAGTGTGGTTTACTTCAAAAGCCCTAACAATAGATTTTTTTGTATAACTTCCTTCTTTGCTTTCTCTAAAATTCATAACCTGTCCTTATGGATGATGTTTCTGTGCTAAAATTTGAATTTATAAATCAGTTCATGTTTTTTCTTGAATGATTCGAATAAGTGGTTGAATTAAATATTCACTTATCAACCGTAAAGCGATAGTACAAAATAACTAACGCGTACGCAAAAAATAAAGTAGCGTGTTAAAAGTGGTCACTTCGACACACAGCTTAATCATCGAAACCCTGCCAGTAATTGGCGGGGGTTGTCGTATCTGAATGTTGTGAAAAAAATGATTGATGTGGTAACTAATTGTTAACACGTGGTTGCAACGAATATTTCCCGTTTCCATTATCACTCCCACGCCGACTTAGCTCAGTAGGTAGAGCAACTGACTTGTAATCAGTAGGTCACCAGTTCGATTCCGGTAGTCGGCACCAAAATTCAGCAACAGGAAAGCGCACTGACAAAGGTTGCGTGGGGTAGCCTAACTCTGGCTGGAGTGCGGTCAGTGTGCTTCCCTGTTGTGATGAATCCCCCTAAGCGGTGGGGCAAAACCAGTGCAAACAGGTGATACCCGTTTTGGTGAGACTGAACATTGCGAGGCATGGCTACTGACCAAAGCCTCACCGGGAGGCACCCGGCATCACAGCATCTAACAGTATTGAGGTAGAGGATTTTTATTCCGCAGGTCATTTAACAAGTAAGCGCTCTACTTGGGCGAATTCCGGTGTTTAGTACAACGGGGCAGTGTGTTTACTTGTTGTGATGAATCTCCCTATGCGGCGAGGCGTAAACAGTAAAAGCACGGCCTGTTATTACAGCTAAGCACATCAATAAAGCGCGGACCGGGTGGCTGACCTATGGTCCACCTGGAGGCACCAGGCATCACAACAACTGAGAAAGAAAAATTGGACCTGCCAGTTCATTCAACAAGTAAACGCTCTGCAGGGATGAATCCCGGCGTTTGGGTTCGCCGGGACAGTGCGTTTACTTGTTGTGATGAATCCCCCTGTGCGGAGGGGCAAACCAGCAATCTTTACCTGTTTGTAGCAACGACTGTCGATTGCGAGTCATGGCTGCTGACCAACGGCTCACGGGGAGGCACCCCGCATCACAACAGCTTTAAGGCCCTTTAGCTCAGCGGTCAGAGCGTGCGACTCATAATCGCCCGGTCGCTGGTTCAAATCCAGCAAGGGCCACCAACCGCCACTAGCTCAGCTGGACAGAGCCGATAACCTGAGGTTGTAGGTGCGGGGTTCGAGGCCCCGGTGGCGGACCATGCGTTGTTAGCTCAGATGGACAGAGTATTGCTTTCCGAAGGCAAGGGTCACTGGTTCGACTCCAGTACAGCGCACCAATGCGGTCATCGTATAATGGCTATTACCTCAGCCTTCCAAGCTGATGATGCGGGTTCGATTCCCGCTGACCGCTCCATATTTGCTTTCTGGCCTGCGAAGACGGGAGTGCCCTGAGTGGCCAGAAAGCGCATTCGCATGGGTGCTGCTCATATTTGTCTTCAGTTAATGTGGGCAGGTTTGGAGAATGAGTTAGCACCCAGTCGAATGCGGAAAGTGTCGGCCGTAACAGGAATGCAATCTTCATACAGTTAGTTTTCCTGTTGGGGTGAATTCCACTCAGCGTAGGGGGCGTAGCTGCAGACGGAGTGCAAAAAGTCGCGAGTCATGGTGGTCGACCAAAGGCCCACCAGGATGCACAAGGCACCACAACAACTCTTCAGGACGTTTAGCTCAGTGTTTAGAGTGTGTGGCTCATAATCGTCTGCTGGCGGGTTCAAACCCAGAAAGGGCCACAACCATCGCTAATATAGTTCCAAAGAACTGGTGACCCTAATTTGCAGTTACAACTGACCGCTCCATATTTAGCTTTCTAGTTTACGATGACGGGATTGCTTCTGGTGACTGGTGGATAAAAGCATCTATCAAGTTAAAAGTGAGTTACAGATGACGTTGTGCACATTTCGCTTTTACTGTGTATGTGACTTTATCTGCGATAAAAATGCCATTGATGAGATGGCATGTATCATTCTGAAATGTAATTTAATTAAAGGGTGTTAATATGAGTTTTGAATGGAAATCAGATGATAATGCAGTTTATACAGCTGACGAGGGTAGTCGAGTAATTTATGGCGATGGTTTTGATAAGTTACTTGGTTTCAGCTTTACAATGGACGCCCTCGATTGTGAACTTAATTTAAAAATAAACGCTGACTCGGATTGTGCATTCATGTGGCCTGTGGCCACTGAGTTTTCAGAGTCCAAAAAAACAAATATCAATGTTCAAAATGGTACATTGGTAATATCCCCGGAGAGGCTTACTCCAGTCGGAATTATTGGGAAGACTGGTGAGAAAGGCAATAGAGTTTATATCACAGTGAATGATGGTGCTGTACTGAAAATCAAAGATATCCACATGGTAACTCATGAAAAAGAGGCAGGGCGTTGTGACTGGAAAGTTTCTGGTGACCTGATAATGAATGGTGGTTCGTATGATAGTACTTCAGCATTTAAGTTACTGGAAGGTGGATGTTGGACTCTGAACCAAGAGTATGTGAATCTATCTGGGGATTTTGTAATTGATAGTTCTTCCGTAAATGATTTTGGTTATTGCTGTTTGATTAATGCAGCTAATTTATCGTTGGTTGGTATTGAGAGTGTCGAAAATGATGGGTCATTTTTCATTAAAGGGAACTCTAAAGTGAAAATATCCATAGATAAATCACCTATCAGTGAGTATGCGGGGGAGGTTAGTATTGAGGGGTGGGTTATATTGCAAGATAAAGCAAAACTTACATTTTCAAGTTTTAAACGTGACAGTGATATCAATATTAGCTGTGGTTTTGAATTAAGAAAGGGCACGACTGAGCTCACTTTTGGTGAGGCAGGAAAACCGTGTCCAATTATTTTTGATTCTAGTGACGTTAAATCAGGTCGCTATAAAGGGATATTTAACTTCATCCATAATCAGGTTGATGGTAACGGTGGGTCGTTAGTTTTTATTAATCCGGCCGATAACTTCTTCGACCTTCTAATTAAGGGCGATTACATCAATATTAATGGCGCGCCAGCTACCTATAAAAAGGATTATCTTGCATATCCTTTCAAACAGGGTGGTGTTGAATCGGTTGTCGTAGCATTAAAACAGTAAAATATTCTTCCTAGGTTACCCCAAAAAGCCGCACTAATTTGCGGTTTTTTCATTTCTGGTAAGAGATCACATGAAGAAGAAAAACAGGCGTCTGTTAATTAACGGGCTGCTGGTGGCCGCTATTGCATCAATGGCCGCCTGTTCTGCTGTGTCATTCACCCACGTAAATGGCGCGAAAGGCCAGGGGGTCACTAACGCAGAAGTGCAGCCAAACAACACGGTAGTCGTGACGTATCCGAACGGCTCCGCGTGCATCGATACCAATCCTGGCGAAAGCCAGGTCTGCAAAGGAAACTGATATGCGAACGCTGTTGCTGTATCTGGCGTTGTCGTGTTTGCTCACCGGCTGCGTGTCTCAGCGATACCTCGGCGTGCAAATCAGTTCAACGGACCCGGTGAGTTTTACCCGCGTGCTGGTGAATGGTAATGCGGTGGTGGTGTGCGAAGTCTCGGAATAAAAAAGCCCGCCAGGCGCGGCGGGCGAAAGTACAGCTGAAGGTACTAGGCTGAAGATTTGACTATTGTGACGCGTTTTTGGGTTGTCAAATTAGGGACAAAAAAAAGCCCACACGGGAGTGGGCTAAAAATAAAACAATTCTTTATCAGAGCGACCTTCTGGTGTCGCCTTTTCAATGTCAGAACGGTTTTTAAATTTGTCAATGCAGCAGCATGTTTATTCATAGGCAATCAAATAGTATTGGTACATATCGGGTTATTTGTCATGCGCGGACTTTGTGCCAGTACTAGGGGCATGGTCTGTTATCCCGTCAACAGTTGTGGGGAAAAATGCCCTTAACTCAAGTAAAGGAAAAGTTTTACATTTTGAATAAAGATAACCAATTTTTAACAATGGGTGAGTTTTATGTTTCGGAAGGGTTGACTACATCCCTAAGAGTGATCCTCTGGGAGCAGTGAATTGGATTTGGAATGATCCCTTAGGAAAGTCCTATGACATTCAGCGATTAATTCTTATAGTTTGTCTTAAGGTGAGAAATAATTCATTGTAAGCTGCGTGTTATAATAAATTTAATTTCTGCCTAGTCCTTCTTTGAGTTGAAAGTGCATTCACATTGAACTATTATTTGTCCTTTAAGTGCTGAATGATAAATAATGTAATTTTGATTGATTTATCGAGTATTTGTAATGATCACGATTGCTTTGTTAAATTATCAGCTGAAGATATTAATGAATAGGGACGTGTCAGAATGCCTCTTCTTTATGATGAGTTTATAAAACATTACTGTAATCTTTCAAATATCAATAAATTTCGACGGCTATATGAACACGCATGGGATGGTATACCAAGAACTAATGAGGTTGATGCAATAAAGTCTTTTTTATTAGATCCTAAGGTCGGTATTGATTTTTTAAATGCAAGCGTTTCTAAGAAAATAAATAACTCAAAATTTAATATGAAGTTTGCTAGTATTTTCTGTCACAAAAAACCACGGGTTCTAAGGACGCATTACAATGCAAGCAAAAATCCAGGGAAGCGGCCCGGTTGCGAATTAGGAGATTTATTTGTTCTTTTTTTGTTAATGGATGCAAGTGATAATATTCATTATTCATCAGGAGCACTCTTTCAGGCTAAGTTAGAGCCAAAACTAGATTCTGCGACTCAACGTCATCTTTATGACGATGATGATGGTTTTATATTGCCGAAAAACCTCCTGACTGGGCGTGGGATAACAAACAGCTTCCGAAAAATGCCTACATACAGTGAGGGGAGAGGTAATGCTCTCCGGTATTTAATTCTGAATCCGAAAGTTTTAAAAAACCATGTTCAGGCTAGGCATACCCCTTGGAGCAATGACTACCAAAGTCGCTGGTCTACATTTGTTGACAACTTGATATCTGGTACGGATGGGTTAGCTCTAAATTTGAATGCTGCTACACCCAATGCTTGGGAGCAAATAGCACATGATTTGTTATGGATGATTAACTCAGTTAAGAAAAATAAGCCTCCGCGAGGTAATAACGTTGCAGCTAATATCGCGACTGGGCTATTTAATAACTATGCGAGTTATGAAAGATATTGTGTGGAACTTGAGGAAGGTGATGGTATTCCAACAATGTTGATAATTGCACATTCTCCAGAGCCTTATGAGGAGGTGCATATTAATCCTTTTGAAAAGCGTGACTTATTTAAATCTGAGTCAAGTTAATTTTGCCTGTGCTAAATAAAGCTAAAACAATAGGCCTCGCATGTGCGAGGCCTATTGTTTTAGTTCTAAGTAAGAATGACTAAGGGGCTCTATGCCAGATATTAAGGGTTTGCATAAAACACTTTTTGCTATAAGAAAGCAAATCCCTTTTGCAACAGCACAGGCGTTGACCAGTGTAGCGCGCCAGATTGAGCAAGCTGAGAAGAAAGGACTGCAGCGGCAGCTGGAGAACCCTACACCGTTCACCGTGAATGCGGTTCGTTCGACTGCCGCGCGCAAAACAAACCTGATAGCCAAAGTCTTCGTGATGGATACAGCGGCCAGCTATCTCGACCCTTTTGAGTTTGGTGGGCCTCATAAGTTAAACGGTAAGGCTCTGCTGAACCCCAAAAACATCAGGCTGAACAAGTACGGCAACCTGTCGAGGAACAAGCTGGCGCAGTTGAAAGCCAATCCCAATGACTTTATTGGTACGGTCACAACGAAAGCCGGTAAGTCTATTAATGGTGTATGGCAACGCCGGAAAGGAAGAAAGGTTAAGAGCAGGAGAAAGCGCTCACCAAACGGAGAGAGACGCGAGCGGAAGAAGCAGCGAGCACCAAAACTACTCCTTCGCTTCGGTAACGCACTCCCCGTTAAAGAGCATCTGGATTACTTCGCGCGAGCAAACAAAATGGCAGAGGCGCTGATGCCATCAGCATTAAGCCAGGCGATGGCTGAGGCATTGAAAACAGCGAATTAGCCCCTTTAACAGCATATCTGACCCAGGCATATGTCTGGTTTTTTCGTATTGGAGAACCTATGAACGAGGTAGCAACGATTTTAATGAAGCCTGGTAGCGGCATGTCGTTATCTGCTGTGGCATTGGCATCAGGTTTAATAACACAAGGCCTGAGAATTTGTTTAATCGTACCGACACTTGCAGACGCCAAAAAAGTCCCTGAAATTATTCCCAGAAACATGGTGGGTTCGGCTGACATTGTTACCTCGATGATTTGGGCAATTCCATGGGTATATATTTTTGATGATGCTTTACGCTGTGCTGAGGAATTTCGCCACCACGGTGAAGGTGAGTTGGTGAATATCGCTCTTGACCGTTTAAGCATTCACCAGGATCGACAGACGAGACTTTATCTTTTTCAGTACACAGCATGAACAAAAACAGACCGGGGGAGGGGCTCAAAAATGGGTCCCTCCTGGCGACTATTTGTTTCACGGGCATTGCGCGCCGCGTTGTTTTTCTAGCTAAAAATTTTTGAGTTTGTGTCCCATGTCCCACGTGCATACTTATGCATAATCTTCTGTAAGCCTTGCGGTTGCTGGATTTATTGCTTTAGACCGTGGGACATTTGCATGGGACATTGGCAGGTATGTCCCATGATATGTCCCATGGAATGTCCCATGGAATGTCCCACGGATATGTCCCACGAAGATGAGGCCAGTTTGTCCCATGACTACAATGAACCGGATCGATTACGCCCGTCATGCTGGCGTGGATCGTAAAACGATTTCTCGCTGGATTAAGGCGGGGAAATACATCGTTCTTTCAGGTGAGGATATTGACGTTGAGGCAAGCGATCGGGCTGTTGCTCTCTGGCGCGACAGCACTGACGGCAGAACCAAAAATGCGGCTAAGTCAGAGCCCTCCCCTCGGAGCGAAACAGGCGACGCTGATCCCGATAGTGCAGATTCTTTTGTTAAGACGTTTATGCTGGCTAACGGAGCAAGCTGGACAAAAGAGGAGGCCAGCCGCGTTAAAGAGAACTACCTTGCCCTGCTGACCAAATTAGAGTTCCAGCAAAAGGACGGGCAGCTCATTGAGCTGGAGCAGGCCGAAAAGGTGCTGTTTGATTGCTTCCGGGCTCAGCGGGATTCCTGGCTGAACTGGCCCGCAAGGGTCGCCCCTTTGATGGCCGCCGATCTTGATGTGCCTGCTGACAGGATGACCGAGGTATTAGCTGAGCATGTCCACAAACACATTACCAGCCTCGGAGAGCCTGAGTTTAACGCAGAGGAAGACTGATCGCCTTGCGGCCAGCGTTCGTAAAGGCTGGACACCTCCGCCGAGAATAAGCGTTCCCGACTGGGCTGATGAATACCGCAAGCTCGCCAAAGAGTCCGGTAGCACGTCGGGGAACTGGGAAACCGCGACCGTCGAAATTGCCAGGGGGCCGATGCTTGCGGCCACGGAGTCCGGGGTCCATATCATCACCGTGATGTGCTGCACTCAGTTGATGAAAACAGCGCTGTTGGAAAACCTTTTTGGGTATTTTGCGCATCTTGATCCGTGTCCGATGTTGCTGCTGCAGCCGAAAGAGGCCGCCGCTGAGCAATTCTCAAAAGAACGTATCACCCCTATGTTGCGCGTTACGCCGGTCCTGAGAAAGCTGGTGGGCGGTAACAAGCAGAAAAATTCGAAAGAGACCCTGCTGTATAAATCATTCACCGGCGGCTTTCTGGCGCTGGCCGGTGCCGGGAGTCCTGACAACCTTGCCCGTCGCCCCATTCGTATCTTGCTGGCGGATGAGGTGGACAAATATCCCGTCACCCGTGAAGGGGATCCGATTGCCCTGGCTGAGGAACGAACGGCAACGTTTGGCCTGAACTGGCTTTCCATTCGTGCCTGCTCCCCCACAGTGGAGGACGAAAGCCGGATTGCGGACAGCTACGCGGATTCAGATCAGCGCCGCGCATCGGTGAAATGTCCGCACTGTGCTCACAGGCAGTTCCCGGATTTTTTTAAACATGTGCACTGGACCAAAGACGAGGACGGCGGACACCGGCCTGAAACGGCACGTCTGCATTGTGAGAACTGCGGTGTGGCATGGTCGGAAGGGGATCGCCTCCGGTCGCTGAAAACCATTCGCTGGCACCAGACCCGCACCTTTGAGTGCTGTGGTGTCAGGCAGTCGCCACTGATGGAGTATGAAAACGCCTGGCGCGATAGCGACAGTACAGCGATAGAGCAGGTCTGGTCATGGTCTGCTGATGATCGCCATGCGGTATATCGCGCGCGATGCCGGTGCTGTGGCGCGCTGCCGGTGAGTAATGTCCACGCCGGCTTTCAGGCGTCGAAGCTGTTCAGCCCCTGGCAGAAAGATAAACCGTCCGATATCGCGGGCAAATACATGAAGGCCAAAGGTGACCCGGATAAAGAACAGGCCTGGTGGAACACGCAGATGGGCCTGCCGCACCGGCCGGTGCACGGTAAGGCTATCCAACTGGATGTGTTGCTGGCCCGGCGTGAAGTGTACGGGGCTGAGGTGCCTGATGGTGTGGCCGTGCTGACGGCAGGGATAGACACGCAGGATAACCGGCTTGAAATTGAAGTGGTGGGCTGGGGGCGGGATGAAGAGTCCTGGTCCATAGCCTATGACGTGATTGAAGGTGATCTGGAGACCCCTGAACCGTGGGAGCGTCTCGATGCATACCTGCAGCAAATATGGCGACGGGCTGACGGTCGCGGTTTTGTTATCAAAGCCGCCTGTCATGATTCCGGGGGCTCGCACTCCCAGAAAGTTTATGACTTTGCAAAAGCCAGACTGGCCCGGCGTATCTGGGCCATAAAAGGGGAGTCGGCCCGTAACGGTAAACGCTCACCGGTGTGGCCGAACAAGCAGCCGACGTCCCGAAGTAAAAAGTCATACCGCCCTGTGATACTGGGGGTGAACTCCGCCAAGGATTCTGTCCGTGGCCGTCTGCATATCGAGGCACCCGGTCCGGGGTATATGCATTATCCATCCGACCGGGACATGGGATGGTTTGAACAGCTCCTGTCCGAGCGACTGGTGGTGAAAGAAATCAGTGGTCATCGTTTTACCGTCTGGGAGTTGCCGGGCGGAAAGGCAAACGAAGGCCTGGACTGCAGGGTATACGCCTACGCGGCTCTGCACGGTCTGATGCATATCGGCTTTAAGCTCAACGCAACGGTGGAGAGTGTCGCCGCAAATCCTGAAAGCCTGTTACCGCCACCGGCGGCACCAGAGGAAAAACACAGTCTGCGCCTGCCTGGTGCAGAATTGCCGGCGACGCCGGAAAAACCGAAAAAACTCCCTCGCCATAAACGATTAGCAAGGTAATTCCATGACAGCGAACTGTGGCCCGCTTGCGGGTATGACGCAGGAGCAGCTCCGTGCGGCGCTTGCGGCTGCGCAAAAGGCCTACACCGAGATGATGTTGGGGCAGATGGGCGTGTCATTTTCCTATGCCCAGGGGGACGGGACCCGCTCTGTGACGTACAAGGCAACGAGCCTGGAGAACCTGAATCAGTTTATTCGGGACATTCAGATAAGGCTTGGCATCTACTGTGGCCCGCGTAGTCGCTATCAACGATTCAGGTACTGATATGACCAAAATTACACTGTTAGGACCGGATGGCCATCCGCTTCCGCCAAAGGCACTTCCTCCCTCCGGTCGTAGCCGGAACGCAGCGCTGGCGGGAAACCGGGGGATTGCTTACGACGCGGCAGATGTGACCAGCGACCAGATGGCTAACTGGCGACCGTCCCTCTGGTCTCCGGACAATGAAATCAACCCGTACCGTGACCGGATGGTATCGCGTACCCGTGATCTGGTCCGCAATGACGGCTGGGGCGCGGGGATTATCACCCGCACCCAGGATAACGTTGTGGGTCCGAGTTTCAGGCCGATACTGAGTCCGGACTACCGGGCGCTGGCGCATATGAGCGGTAACAGTGCGTTTGATATTGGCTGGTCACGGGAATACAAACGCGCGGTCGAGGCCGCATGGCGCAGCTGGGTCTCGGATCCGGGGCGCTGGTGTGATGTGGAGCGCCAGCTGACTATCTCACAGCAGTTGCGACTGGCCTTCCGGCACAAGCTGATAGACGGTGATGCGCTGGGGTATCTGCAGTACCGCCCGGAGCGTCTCGGGTACGGAAAAGCGAAGTTCGCCACCACCCTGCAGATCATCGACCCGGACCGGCTGAGTAACCCGCAGCAGATGATGGATCTCAAGTACATGCGCGGTGGGGTGGAAATCGACGATGACGGCGCGCCGGTGTTTTACCACATCCGGGAGGCTCATATGGGGGACTGGTGGAGTGCTCCGGAAACGGTTATCTGGAAGCGTATTCCTCGTGAAACCCGCTGGGGCCGCCCGGTGATGGTGCACGACTTTGACCACGACCGGGGCGCGCAACATCGAGGTGTCGGCCTACTGACGCCGATTGTGCAGCGTATGAAGATGCTCACAAAGTATGACCAGAGTGAGCTTGAAGCCGCAATCCTCAACGCCGTGTTCGGGGCTTATCTCAAGTCGCCGTTTGACCCGAGCGTGGCCGCTGAAGCGTTGGGCGACACTGCTACAGATGTGGCGAACGCGGAAGGCTGGACCGGCTATCAGGATGCCCGCGCAGACTATTACAGTGACAACCGCCTGATGATGAATCATGGGGTGGGGATCATGAAGCTGTGGCCCAGTGAAGAAATCGGGACGGTGGATGCGCAGCGGCCAAACAGCAATTTTGCTGACTTTGAAAGCGCCATGCTGCGCAATCTTGCGGCGGCGACGGGGCTCTCTGCCCAGCAAATCAGCCAGGACTGGTCTGATGTGAATTACAGTTCGGCCCGCGCGGCCATGCTGGAAGCATGGAAAACGCTGACCCGGCGACGCGAGGACTTTGGCTCCGGTTTTGCCCAGCCTGTGCTGGTGGCCTTTATGGAAGAGTTGCACGAATTTCACGATCTCCCGCTCCCCCGAAACGCTCCGGACTTTGCCGAGGCACGTGCGGCCTATTCGCGCGCCCGCTGGCAGGGGCCGGGACGTGGCTGGGTTGACCCGGTTGCGGAGAAGAAGGGGGTGATCCTCGGTCTCGATGCCGGTATTTCCACTATGGAGCAGGAGGTGGCTGAGAGCATGGGGGCGGACTGGGAAGAGGTAGTGGACCAGCGAAGCTTTGAAATTAATTACTTTAAGGAAAAGGGGATGCCGCCGCCGAGCTGGGCGCAGGCCAATGTGATGGCCCCTGAAACGATAAAAGATCCGGAGGAAAAGTGAATCTACCCCATCTCGCCCAGCGGGTGTTTAACACGCCGCTGATGCTCCACCCGCTTAAGGCGGAAATCGTGATGACCGCGCTGATGGAGCGCTTTGGTATTGCCCGCGTGTCGGCTGGTGCCTGGTCAGATGAAGAAGAAAAACCCTTCCGGCGTAAGGGTAAGGAGACCGGCTATGACGTACTGGAAGGGGTGGCGGTGATCCCCGTCCATGGCACGCTGGTTCAGAAGCTGGGAAGCCTGCGGCCGTACAGCGGCATGACCGGCTATGACGGTATCCGACAGTCCTTTCTGAATGCCCTGCATGACCCGGAGGTCACGGCGATCTGTCTCGATGTGGATTCGCCGGGCGGTGAAGTGGGCGGCTGCTTTGACCTGGTGGATTTGATTTACGCCAGTCGGGGGAAAAAGCCGATACACGCCATTCTCACCGAAAGCGCTTACTCAGCGGCTTACGCCATCGCCAGTGCGGCGGACAGGATAGTGGTTCCCCGCACCGGTGGTGTGGGCTCGATTGGCTGCATTGTCATTCACTGCGACTGGTCACAGCGTATCGAGAAGGAGGGCCTGCAGGTCAGCATTATCACGTTCGGTGACCGTAAAGCCGAAACCAATTCCCTGCGCCCGCTGAGTGACCAGGCGCGTGCAGGAATACAGGCCGAAGTGGATGCCGCCGGGGTGCTGTTTGTGGACACCGTGGCCCGTAATCGCGGGCTGGCGGCTTCCGTGGTCAGGAACACCCAGGCGGCGTGCCTGCTGTCGGAGGAGGGGGTGAGGCTCGGTTTTGCTGATGCCGTGCTCTCCCCGGATGACGCATTTTATGAGCTGTTAACAACAACAGGAGTTAGTCATGTTTAAATTTGGACACCTTCTCGGCGGGAAAGCCTCCCGCAGGCTGGAAGAGGATAACCAGGACGATCCGGAGCTGGTGGACGACACCCAGCCTCAGGGGAAGACGCGTGGCCGTCGCGTGGATGACAATCCGGACGATCCGGATAACAACCCTGATGCAGTTGATGATCCTGAAGACCCGGACAACAAGGGCCGCAAGGCGAAGAAAGCAAAAATAAAATCCCGCCGCGCTGATGATGATTCAGACGTGGAGGGTGAAGACGATGACGGCGACGATAATGTCGATGACCCGGCCGACAAAAAGGCGCGTATGGACGAACGTACCCGCTGCGCCCGCATTTTCGGCAGTCCTCACTCCGCCGGAAACACTGCGCTGGCGGCCTCTCTGGCGTTCAATACCGGTATGAGTTCCGCCGCTGCGATTCAGGTGATGGAAAACACCGCACCACCGGTTTCAGCACCTTCAGGGCCGCGCCGAATAAGTCTCGATGATCGGATGCGGGCGGAAGCTCTGCCGAAACTTAAACAGGATACGCGGCAGCAGGGCGGCCTTAATGCGCTGGTCAGCCAGTATCAGAATCTCTCCGGGAAAAGGAAATAATCATGGTTGAAGTAATTGGCGATAACCCGTGTACACCGGGGATGCAGAGCTATACGTATGTGCCCGACCAGCTGATCGCAGGTAACCTGCAGCTGGTGACGGACACCGTTGATATCGGCGGAGCCAACCCGCTGGTGCGTGGGACCATTCTGGGTCAAATCACCGCGACCGGGGTGTATGTCCTGAGCGTACAAACCGCCACCGATGGCAGCGAAGTGCCCAGCGCCGTGCTGGTGGATAATGTCACTCCGGGCGGCGCTACCGTTCGCGGAGGCATTTATGAGCTGGGGATCTTTAACCAGAACCGTATCACCTTTGACAGCAGCTGGACGATCCCGGCACTGAAAACGGCCCTGCGTCCGTTCTCTATTTTCCTGCGTGACAGTCTGCAGGCTTCGGCCTCCTGATTTTTAGCTAATCCCTTTTTAGTGTGGCTATGCCGTTCATCCGGCAGGGCTTCGCACATTCTTTTATCGAGGTTTTTAATGGATCATCAATTCAATATTTACGACACCCTGACGCTGGTCGAGGTGGTGCCGAACCTGATGACGTCCCAGAACTTTCTTCTGGATAAGTTCTTCCCGAACGTCATTGAGTCGGATACGGAGTTTGTCGCCATCGATGTGGATGTGGGCCGCCGCCGTATGGCCCCGTTCTGTTCCCCGCTGGTGGCCGGCAAGCTGGTAGAGAGCCGCCGTTACCAGACCAACGTGTTTAAACCGCCTTACGTTAAGGACAAGCGCGTCCCTGACCTGCGTAAGCCTATCCGCCGCCAGATTGGTGAGCAGATTGGCGGCAATATTCCGGCGGCAGATAAAGCCGCGTTAAACATGATGTTTGAGATGTCCGATCAGGTGGATGTTCTGAACCGCCGGCAGGAGTGGATGGCCGCCAACGCAATGATGACCGGCACCATTACCGTTGTGGGGGAGGGGCTGGACCCGGAAGTGATTGATTTTCAGCGCGACCCGGCACTGACAATCGCACTTTCTGGTGCGGACAAATGGCCGCTGGCCGTTGCGGCCGGCGCAACCAATAACCTGCCCACGCAGGATATTGAGCGCTGGCAGACGATGATCCTGCAGAAAAGCGGTGCGGTAGCGACCGACCTGATTTTCACTAACTCGTCCTGGGCGGCGTTCCGTCTCGATACCACTATCAAAGATAATGCGATTACGTTCCCTGCTCTGAGCCCGTACGGTAACCAGGTGGATGCGGGCGCACGCGTGGAGCAGGGGGCGGTATATAAGGGCCGCTGGGGGCAGTTCGACCTGTGGCTGTACAACGACTGGTATATCGACCCGGTTGATGATTTAGAAAAGCCGATGCTGACGGATGGGGCGGTGATTATGTCTGGTCCAAATCTGATGGGGACGCGTGCTTATGGCGCCATTCTCGATCCCGATTTTGACTATGGCGCCATGGCCTATGCGCCGAAGACCTGGACTGAGAAAGACCCGGCGCAACGCTTCCTGCTGATGCAGTCTGCCCCGCTGGTTATTCCCAGCCGTGTCAACGCCGCCCTGTGTGCCACAGTGGTTTAAGGAGACTCCATGACCCGATTAATTGAAATGGTGGTGACCAAAGGCCGCAGCGTTGTTCATGACGGTAAAACGTACGGGCAGCACAGCCGTATCAGACTGCCGCCAAATGAAGCCATCCGCCTGGAGGAGATGGGTTTTGTTCTGGATCTGTCAGTCGTGCGCGGCCTGCTTCATGATCCGGATGGTGGTGGTTCTGCCGGCGGCGGTACTGGTGCAGCTGGTGACGGTTCTGCCGGCGGCGGTACTGGTGCAGCTGGCGACGGTTCTGCCGGCGACGGTGCTGGTGCAGCTGGTGACGGTTCTGCCGGCGGCGGTGCTGGTGCAGCGGATGATGGTTCTGCCGGCGACGATACTGGTGCAGCTGGTGACGGTTCTGCCGGCGACGGTGCTGGTGCAGCGGATGATGGTTCTGCCGGCGATGATACTGGTGCAGCGGGTGATGGTTCTGCCGGCGACGATAATGGTATAGCTGGTGCTGGTTCTGCCGGCGATGGTGCTGGTGCGGCTGGTGCAGCTGGTGCAGCTGGTGCAGGCCAGAAGACCAGCAACGCAGCGGCTAAAAATGCCACAGGCAAAAACGCGAAGAAATCCGGAGCGTAATCATGGGACCGGTTGACTGGGATAATAAACTGTTGGGTCCCTGTCACGGTGTGTTCGGGGAGCCGGTGGAGTACCGGCCCCGGCACGGGACGCCGTTTGCCCTCACCGGCATCTTTGACCGCGCGTACACCGTGGACGTTGAGCCCATCGACGATAACGGCCCGACCGTGAACACCACGCGGCCGGTGCTGGGGGTTCGGGACAGCGCCTTTGAGTCTCCGCCAGTGCAGGGGGATATGCTCTATATCCCCCGCGTCCGGACGCTGTTTAAGGTGGCGGATGTGCAGCCTGACAGCCATGGCGGAAGCCGTCTTGAACTGAACAAAGTCAGGGAGGTGCCATGAATTCAGCCAGACTCCGGGAGCTGGCCGTTCAGGCTATCAGGGGAAAGACACTCGCAGAGCACCGCGTCTATTCCCCGCGAGACTGGGCTACCCGCAGCCGGGATTACCCGCTCATTCTGGTGCAGACGGTCTATGAGGAGAAGTTTTCCAAAGGCCGTAATTCTCCCCAGTTCGATACCGTCACCACGCTACAGATAGCCGCCAGGCTTGAGGAGCTCGACGGCGAACTGGACGATGACGGGGCCATGAAGGTGCAGCTGAATCTGGAGCGGTTGAAGGAGGAAATCGAACGGGCTGTGATTAACAGCTACGAGATAACCCGCTTCACGCAACAGATTAAGCATGTCCGATCACAGCTTAACCTGAGCCCGGAAGGCGAGGCCCACACCGGGCAGCTCGTCATTCAGATGGATATCGAGTATTTCCAGGGACCTGACGACTTTTACCCCATCGAGGGTGACGAGTTGCAGGAGCTGCATCTGGAAATAGCCATGCAGGACGGTACCGCGCGTCCTGGTCTGGATATCAAATTTCCCCAACAGGCTCCGGATCTCACATCCAACAATACTGATTCTTAATCAGGAGTATCCCATGTTTGTAAAAACTGCGCCGGGGCGGCTGGTTCGCTGCCCGGTGAAGGGCGCCCTTTTGCCTGAAGAAGGGGCTGAAGTGCCCGATGACGCCATTTTCTGGCGAAACCGTCTGCGTGATGGCGATGTGGTGAAGGTGGTCAAAAAAACCAGCGTCGCCGCCCCCAAAAGCGCGCCTAAAAATACCGTGAAAGACGATAAGGAGCCTGAGGCATGAACGCAATTGATTCGAATCTTCGCACGCCGCTGTTCTGGGCGGCGATGGATAACAGCCAGGCGAACACGGCGCAGGCCGTACAGCGCACGCTGCTGATTGGGCAGATGCTGACTGCCGGCACCACTCCGCCAGGTATCGCTGTGCCCTGTGGCTCCTCACAGATGGCAACTGAACTGGCGGGGGCGGGCTCTATGGTGGCCGAAATGGCCCGCGTCTACATGGATAACGACACCGGCGGGGATGTTTATCTGCTGCCGTTAGAAGATGGTGATGATGATGCGGCGGCCACCGGTAGTGTGGCAATCAGCACCGTCCCCACTGAAAACGGGGTGTTGTCGCTGTATATCGGCGGAATTCGTGTTCCGCTGACGGTCGTGACAACAGATACCGTGGCCGTCATTGGTACTGCACTGGCAACGGCCATTAACGCTAATGCCAGCCTTACGGTTACGGCATCGAGCGCGGAGGCATCCGGGACCGCGACGGTGACGCTGACGGCCAAAAATAAGGGCGATGCCGGCAACAGTATTGATTTGCGACTGAATTACCAGGGCAGCGCCGGCGGTGAGAAAACGCCGGTGGGCATGACCGTTGATCTGACGGCCATGAGCGGCGGGGCGGGTACACCTGAACTGCTGGATGCGCTGTCGAGTCTGAAGGACAAGCCGTTTGATTTTATTGTGCTGCCCTATACCGACACAACCAGCCTCGACACCCTGAAGCAGTTCATGAATGACAGCACGGGGCGGTGGAGCTATCAGAAGCAGATTTACGGGCACGTGTTTGCCACGGCGACCGGGACATACGGCCAGCTGACGGCGACGGGGGAGGCGCGGAACAATCAGCATGAATCCCTGATGGGTGTTTATGACTCACCGTCCCCGGCCTGGCTGTGGAGCGCCGCTTATACCGGCGCGGTGGCGAGCAGCCTGCGAACCGATCCGGGTCGTCCGGTTCAGACGTTGCCGGTATACAGCGTTCTTGCCCCGCCGGTTATCTCCCAGTTTGACCAGCCCGAACGTAACAACCTCCTGCACAGTGGGATCGCGAGCTATACGGTGCAGGATGACGGGACGATTCAGGTTGAGAACCTCATCACCACGTATCAGAAAAACGCCTATGGCACGCCGGATGACAGCTATCTGGAAGTGGAGACCCTGTTCACCCTGATGTTTGTCACGCGTGACCTGAAAACGCTTATCACGTCGAAGTTTGGCCGGATGAAACTGGTGGATGACGGGACCCGTTTCCGCGCCGGCTCACCGATTGTGACGCCCAAAATCATCAAAGGCGAGCTGTTGTCACGTTACACGCAGCTGGAGTTTGATGGCTATGTGCAGGACAGCGACGCCTTTGCGGCGGGACTTCTGGTCACGAAGAGCAGGCAAAACCCGAACCGGGTTGATGTACTGTGGGATGGCATCCTGGTGAACCAGCTGCGCATCGTGGCGCTTATGAATCAGTTCAGGCTGCAGCCGGCAGCGTAAGGATAAACGATGAGTGACAATTTACTGGCCGGTACGGCCTACGTATCAGTGGACGGCTCGACCATTATGGTCGGTGGTCAGTTCAAGTATGCCACGGGGCGCGTGAAGCGCGAGACGCTGATCGGGATGGACGGGATCCACGGTTACAAAGAGACGTTTGTCGCCCCCTATATTTCCTGCCAGGTACGTGACGCGGGGAATACGGTGCTGTCGGACTACAACGACATGACAAACGTGACGCTGGTAGTGGAGCTTGCCAACGGCAAGACCCTGACCGGGAGCGGGATGTGGACGACGGATCCGCAGGAAGTGGACAGTGAAGAGGCGCTGTTCACCGTGAAGTGGGAAGGCATGACCGGCAGCGTGAAGGAGAGCTGATATGCAGGATATCTATGAATTACCGGAAGAGGAAACGATCCCCCTCAGCCACCCGATTTCTATGGGCAAAGAACACCGTGAATACGATGAGATCACGCTGAGGGAGCCCTCTCTGGATGAGGTGGACAATTTCTACAAGGAAAGAGGAAAGGAAGACAGTTTGCTTTCGGGTATGGGGCTGCTGATTTCGCTGGTGTCCGGTGTGCCGCGCCCTGCTGTGAGAAAACTGAAATTCCGGGACTACAAGCGCTGCGAGGTGTGGTTAACCCGTTTTTTGACGTGGGTGCCGCCGGAGAAGGGCGAGGAGAGCGGGGACGCCTCAGAGCCAACCTGACGTTTTACTGGAAGTGGGGGCCGGCTGATGTCGGCCCCCTGACCTTAAGGCAGGCGAAATACTGGGAGCGTCAGGCGCTCCGGATCAACAAAATCAGGAGTGGCGATGGCGGGTAATCGTTTTGACTTTGAGCTGGTCGCTAAGGATGAGGCCAGCGCCACCATTAAAGAGCTGGAAGCGACTGTTGCGAAAATGCTCCCCAACCTGGATAAGGCCGGGAGTAAGGTACAGCTGGGAGGGAAAAAGACCATTGAAGGCCTGGATGACCTTGGGAGCCGGCTGTCGAAAATCAATACCTTCGCGAAAAGCAGTGTGCAGTATTTTGGCGATATGGTGCCACCACTGAAGCTCGCCGGCGAACTCGCCGGCCGTTATGGCGGAGCTATCGCCAAAATAGGCGTGGGTGGGGCGGTTGCTTACGGCGTGGGTCAGGGGATCGCGTCCCTTGCCGGCAGCATGAAAGATGCCGCTGAAGATGCGTATAACCTGAATGTTCAGGCGATGGATGCGGGAATGAGTATTCATGACCTGACGCAGGTGGCCGGGGGAATGCGTATTCTCGGGGCTGACACCAACAAGGCGCGGGATTCGGTTGAAGCCTTATCCCGATCATTAACCGATGCCATGAACAATCGCCAGAGCACTCTTACCGGCGTACTGAACCAGATAGGTGTACCCATCGTGGAACGTGCCGACCATACGGCGGATACGATGAAAACGCTGGAAAATCTGGCGAAGGTATTTCCGACGATTGGCGCGCAAAAGCAAAAGACGGTATCCGATGCGCTGGGGCTCACGCCAGAGATGCTGGCACTTTTGCGTGATGGGGCGCATTACAAAGAGCTTCTGGCAAAATCCGATACGCTGGGTCTGACCCTTTCTGATGACACGGTTCAGAAACTGAGTGGCTTGAATGATTCCCTCAATGAGATCAGCGCATCCTGGGAGGGGTTGAAAAACAGAACAAAAAGTAACCTCTTCGGTGGAATGATGAATGACGTCACCGTTGGCAAACATACCGTTCTGAAGTCCGGTGTAAAAGATGGTCTTGACGGTGTGGCCGATCTTTTTAATAACGGCGATTTCACCGGGCTCTCTCACGCCATGGGGTTCATCAGTACCGAGAATGCCACTAAGCTCAGGCGTATGCAGGGTGATAAAAAGCTCTATAGCAGCCTGTCCCGGCGTGAGCGTGGGGCTGTAGATGCGGGGTTTTATACCGATGCGGTGAAAAAGCGCTATGACAGTGCGTACGGAGCAACCGATCAGGCCGGTCTGCTGCTGCAGGATATGAATGCCGTGACCCACTCTGATAATGCAGGTAAGCCGCCGGCCAATAATTCCATGTTTGACCAGCCACGAAATAATGCGCTGGGGTTACGTAGCCATAATCCCGTTAATCTCCGTTCTGCGTCGAACGAAACAGGGAAGGTGTACTCAGATAAAAGTGGTTATTTTTCTCAGTTTGCTTCAGACAAAGATGGTCTGGCCGCTGCGTCACGGCAGCTCTTTTTGTATGGAGACCGGGGCAAGCACACGCTGCAGGATGTAATCCAGACCTTTGCGCCCGCAAAAGAAAATAAAGTTGCTCCGTATATTTCAGACGTGTCCCGTGACACCGGTTTTAAACCCGGAGAGAACATCGATCTCCATTCACCTGATGTGCTCAGGCGGCTACTCCCCGCGATGATAAAACATGAGCAGGGGACGCAGCCGTTTAGCCGTTCGGAAATTGATACCGGTATTAATGATGCCATTATGGATCCGCGATGGAGTGGCAAGCGAAACCCAGAATATTTACAGGAGCAACGTAGCCAGGGTGAGCAATCTGGCATCATTACACCAGATCAGACGGCGGAATTGACGAAGGTCCTGAAAGAAATTACTGACCAGGCTGGAAAGGATGGAAAAACACAGATCGAAGTTCTTCTTACCAGCCCTGATGGTGAGAAGAAGCGTGTTGTGGTTCCGTTTGGTGGAAAGGTTACTGCTTCAATGAGCCCTTATTAAATATTGGTTAAGTAGCCATGTGGTAATTGAATAAACCATATCTTGTAACTCATTCGGTTTTGTAATGAATTAAATTTATGTATCCAGCCCGCTTAAATGCGGGCTTTTTTGTGGCTGGAGAAAAGATGACTTTAATCCACGATGCCGTTAATTCAGCAAAAGATTCGCTGTTTGGTCCCTCCGGGGACAGCTGGAAATGGCAGGAACACCTTCATAAGGCCACCTTTCGCGACGTACCGTTTGCGGTCGAGGGCGGAGAAGGGAGCTTTGGCCGTCGCCAGGCTGTACATGAATACCCGTATCGCGATCAGGCCTGGGTGGAAGATTTAGGACGCAGCACGCGGCGGATCACCCTGAACGGGTTTCTGGTGCAGAGCAGCCGGCTTTACACCGCACCGGACGTCATGACGCAGCGGGATTCCCTGAT
The DNA here is from genome assembly GCF_002922995.1 of Lelliottia sp. 7254-16. Taxonomy (NCBI): domain Bacteria; kingdom Pseudomonadati; phylum Pseudomonadota; class Gammaproteobacteria; order Enterobacterales; family Enterobacteriaceae; genus Lelliottia; species Lelliottia sp. 7254-16. The sequence continues at coordinate 279,235 of NZ_PQVS01000004.1, read as the reverse complement.
TGCTGCCTGTGAAACGGGGAGTGCCGGCACGCTTGTTCATCCTACGCTGGGAGAGCTGACCGTCAGCGTGCCTGACGGGGGGCTCAAAATCACTGAAAGTCTCGCGGGAGGGACGTTCTCTTTCACGCTGACGGTCATTGAATCTGGTCTGCGCGTGTTTGCCATTACCAGCTCCACGGATGCGGCCTCGACCGTTCAAACCTCCTGGCTGTCTGTGGCAGCCGAGGCGGCCAGCACCTTCATCGGTGAGATCCACGGTACGCTCAATTACTTCAATGGGACGTTAAAAACCCTGCAGAACACGGCCGATTTCTGGATCCGCAGCGTGACCAGCACCATGCAGTCAGCCAGCAATCTGGGTAACTCGCTGCATAACGTGTTCAGCCCTGACCGCTACGGTCGCTATAACCATGGCTCATTCAGCGCGTCGTCGCCGTCTGCTGAAGTACAAAAATCCATGGCGTCCACTGTGCAGCACACGATGGCCGTTCAGCGAAGTCTGTCAGCGCTGTCAGAGGATTACACGCCTGAATCCTATGCCCATGATGTTCTGAACGTGGTCAACGGCCTGCAACTGGTTATCCCGTCGCCGGCGGATCGCGTTCAGGCCCTGCAGATACTGTCCGGGTTTACCGATCCACAGTGGTATCCCCCGGGCGGCGAAACGCAGGTTTCCGACATTACTGTTCGCTACATGACTATCCTGACGGCCGGTGCAATGGCGGCCGCTGCCGCCCTGGTTCCGCTGCGCAGTTATGACGATGCGATGACCCTGCTGATGAACGTCAGCGATACCCTCGATAACGCCATGCTGGCGGCCGGTGACAGCGGCGAAGACAGCCTTTATGAGGCGCTGATGATACTGCGTACGAACACGATTTCCTTGCTGCAGACGCGCGGGGCAAACCTGGCTCCGGTGGTGGTGCAGCATTTTAATGCCACGTTACCCGCTTTGTACCTTGCCAACAGGCTCTACCAGGATGCAGGGCGTACTGATGAGCTGACCGACAGGGCCCGCCCTGTCCATCCGGCATTTATGCCACGAACCCTGAAGGTGTTAAGCGAATGAGTGACGAACTGACTCTGGAAGTCGGGGGCCGGTTGATTTCAGGCTGGGACCAAATCCGCGTGACGCGCAGTATCCAGCGCCTGCCCTCAGACTTTTCCCTGTCCCTGATGGATTACTACCCCGGCTCGGATGATAAGCAGCTGGTGGCCCCTGGCGAGCCGTGCGTTGTCCGTCTGGGGGATAACAGCGTGGTGACGGGATATATCGATCGCTGGGACGCCACCATTGGCCCCTCCCGGCACGAGGTACACGCCTGTGGGCGGGGTAAGTGTCAGGACCTGGTGGACTGTTCCGCGATTTGGCCCAACAACGTGATTGAGCAGGCCACCCCGTTACAGATCGCGCAAAAGCTGGCGACCCCTTACGGGATTAGCGTTGGAACCGACATTACCGACCTGCAGAACGTGCCCCAGTTCTCGCTTAACTGGGGGGAATCGTCGCAGGAGGTTATCGACAGAATGATGCGCTGGGCGGCGCTGCTGTATTACGACCTGCCGGATGGCAGTCTGTGGCTGACGCGGGTGGGGACCCGGAAAGCGGCCAGTGGTGTGGCGGTGGGGGTGAATATTCAGGAGGCCTGGTACAGCAGTTCCTGCGATGAGCGTTACTCGGAATATACCGGGATCTCGATGCCCACGACGGCGGTGACAGAAATCTCCGCCGGCGATGCTTATGCCTCCGTCACGCTGTCCACGGCCAGCGATCCGGAGATGGCCGCGATGCGTTACCGGAATCTGGCCGTGCTGATTGAAAGTACGCTCAACACCTACGGGGCCGCACAGCAGTATATCGACTGGGAGATGAACCGACGCTTTGGCCGTTCCCGCGTACTGCATGTCACCGTGGACAGCTGGCGGGATACCGGCGGGAAACTCTGGGAGCCTAATACATTAATTCCGATCACGGCTCCGCAGCTGAATCTTAACAATGAAGCCTGGCTGCTGGGGGAGGTGACCTTTCAGAAAGACAATCGCGGCACGACCGCTGAAATGATGCTGATGCCGGCGCAGGCCTTCACGGTTGAGCCTTACCAGTTCTACAGCAACATTATGGAGCTGAATTATTCATGAGAGACCTGCTACTGCAAATGATCATTAGGAAGCTGGGCGAGCTGGAGGGGAAGGTCCGGGTACTGTACCGAAAATCGATGATGGCCTTCACCACGGGGAAAGTGACCGCCATGAAAGACGCGGGTGGCGTGCAGGTCCTGCAGTATCAACATCCTGTCGAAGTGCGGGGCAGCACGCCGCGCATGGCTGAGTTTGGTTTTTCCTCCGGGCTACCGGCAGGGACGGATGTACTAATTGCCTGCATTGGCGGGGATCGGTCCTCCGGTATTGTCATTGCAACGAATAACTCAGCCTACCGGCACAATGGCCTGAACCCTGGTGAAACGGTGATTTATAACCAGTGGGGGCAGTTCGTGAAACTCACCCAAAACGGTATCGAGGTGCAGGCGAACGGCCAGGCGGTTGATGTTAAACAGGCCACGCAGGTCACTATCGAGGCGGCACAAGGGGTCATGATGAAAACGCCGCTGCTGCAGTGTACCGGTGACATTCAGGACAATTGCGAGGGCAACACCACCACCCTGAAATCCCTCCGGGAAGCCTATATCAAGCACGATCACGACGTCGAAGGTGTTGAGTCTGGTAATTCCACCAAAACCACTGAGCCGACAAAGGAGAAGCCATGAGTGATATTCGCACCCCGTGGCCGGCACCCGATGGCAGCAGTGCCGACTGGGTTGTGGTGTCCGGTGACCTGCAGCAGGGGAATGACCTGGAGACCGCCATTTACATCAGCCTGTTTACCGACCGGCTGGCGCGCGATGACGATAAGATTGACGGGACCGACCGGCGTGGCTGGTGGGCGGATACCGGAGAGACTTATCTGATTGGTTCGCGCCTGTGGCTGCTGCGCCGGCAGAAACTGACGTCAGCCATTGCCGGTAAAGCGGTGGACTTTTGCCGTGAGGCGCTGCAGTGGCTGCTCGATGACAGCATTGTCAGCAGCATTACGGTTCAGACCCGCATCATTCATCCCCGCACACTTCTGGTCGGGATCACCTATCAGGAGCCGGGCAAATCCGCGCAGAGCGTGAAAGATTCATGGGTATGGGAGAACTGATATGCCCTTTGCAAGACCGACGCTGAGTGAACTCCGGACACGTAATGTGGCGTTTATGGAGTCAGAACTCAGGGGAAACGGGGTGGGGTCCCTGCTGCGTTTTTCAAACCTCCGCATTCTGGCAAATGCTGATGCCGGCATGTCTCATCTTCACTATGGCTATCTCGATTATATTGCCCTGCAGGCGACGCCTTTCACTGCAACCGATGAATGGCTGGCGGGCTGGGCTGCGCTCAAGGAGGTCTTCCGTAAGCCCGCCACGGCGGCGACGTGTTCAGCAATGGCCTTTGCGGGGACGGCCGGCAGAACGATTACCGGCGGGAGCGCGTTAAGGCGCAGTGACGGCTATGGATACACCCTGGATGCTGATGTGACACTGGACGCTGACGGGACGGGAGCAGGCACCATTACGGCGATTCTTCCGGATCCGGCGACCGACATCACGGGGGGCGGTGATGCCGGGAACGCACCGGCGGGGACGATACTCTCTCTCGATGTGGCCGTAGCCGGTGTGGAATCTGCGGTTACTGCCCTTGACCCCATTCTGGGCGGGGCAGACATCGAGAATGAGGAGGCGTTCAGAGCCCGTATGCTGCTTGCCTGGCAGGATACAGCACAGGGCGGCAACGATACCGATTATGAGCGCTGGGCACTTGAGGTGCCGGGTATCACGCGTGCATGGGTGGTGCGGCGCATGATGGGCTTTGGTACGGTCGGGATTTACGTGATGTGTGATGGTGTCAGCGGTCATCCTGACGGTTTCCCGGTCGGGACGAGCGGGGTATCACGCTATGAGCCGGAAAGTGCGCAGGTGGCGACCGGTGATCAGGGGCGTGTGGCGGATGCGCTGTATCCGCTGCACAACGTTACCGCTGAGGTCTGGGTGTGTTCGCCGTCGCGGCTGCCGGTGGATTTTGTGATAAGCGGGATCAAAACGGCCAGTAATGAAACCAAAAATGCGGTCAGGGCGGCCATCGATCAGGTCTTCTTTAATGAAGGTCACCCGGGCGTAAAACCCGCCGTTGATACGCCACCGGTCATTATCAACCTGTCCGATATTGAGCTGGCGATCGCCAGTGTGCCAGGCACAAAGGGTTTTCTGCTCACTTCGCCGGTGGACAATATTTTGCCGGGGCTGGGAGAGCTGGCCGTCACCGGGGAGATTGATTATCTATGAACCCGAGTCGCTTTCGCACTGATGATTACATGCAGGCCCTGCAGGGGCTGATGCCCTCCGGGCAGGCGTGGGCGAAAAGCCAGAATGCGGTACAGTCAGCCGTTCTTCGCGCGCTGGCCCGCAGCTACCGGCAGAGTGATGCCGATGCGCTGGCGCTGCTCAGGGGCGCGTTTCCGGGAACGGTCGATGCTTTCCTTCCGGAGTGGGAGGCGACGCTGAATCTGCCGGATCCGTGTGTCTATAACGAGGACCAGACGACGGAGGCGCGGCAGCGTGCGGTGGTCGCTAAACTGACCTCCACGGGGGCACTTTCTCGACGGTACTATACGGACGTGGCCCGTGCGCTGGGTTTTATTGTCTCAATTACCGAATACCGGCCATTCCGGGCAGGCATGTCCGGTGCGGGCCAGCCGCTTAATCATGGTGACTGGCGCTTTACCTGGTGCGTCACCGTGATTTCGCCGCCGGTGACACCGGAAAATTATGACGCCTACCAGCAGATGGTCTGCACCCTGACCAGCGAATCGCCTTCTGAAACCCTGCTGATTTTCAGTCACTGACCCGTAAACCTTTAATAATCGCCGTCACCGGCGAGGGATTTTTGCATGCAAAAAATAGGAAGCAGTACCACAACAGCTGATGAGAACGATGAATTTACGGACGGCGACCCACAAACACAGGTCCCGTGTACATGGGTGATGGCCGCCTGGCTGAATACCCTGCAGCGTGAGCTGGTTCATCTGTGCGAAGAGGCCGGGATTACGATTGACCAGGAGGATGACACACAGGTTTATCAGGCCATCACGCAGCTGCTGAACACCAGTACGGAAGGGATGGTGAAAACCGTCAACAGCAAGTCTCCTGATGACCAGGGGAAAATTGAACTGACGGCCAGCGACGTCGACGCACTCCCGTCAGGTGGCACAGCTGCAGCGGCAACCAAACTGGCTACAGCGCATAAAATTGCAGGACATCCGTTTGACGGTACCGCTGACATCACCATCAGCGCTGGTGACGTCGACGCACTCCCGTCAGGCGGCACGGCAGCCGCAGCATCCAAACTGTCTACAGCGCATAAAATTGCAGGACATCCGTTTGACGGTACCGCTGACATCACCATCAGCGCTGGTGACGTTGACGCACTCCCGTCAGGTGGCACAGCTGCAGCGGCAGCCAAACTGGCTACAGCGCATAAAATTGCAGGACATCCGTTTGACGGTACCGCTGACATCACTATCGCAGCGGGTGATGTGGGGGCATACACAAAAGCGGAGTCAGATTCCCGCTACCTGCAAACACTGACCCTGGCTAATACCGGTGCGGTGGGAACTCTGGCCCTGCTTTGTCACGATACAGCGTTGGGGCTGGGCGCTACTGCTGCAGGTTCAGAGCTTTTTTATTCTGGTTTTGCCGCACAGAAGGACTCCTATGGAGACCATTCCATGATAAGTCGACTGACCTCACCTCAGCCAACCGGGACATGGAAATGTCTGGGCGCTGTGCCTCCGCCTAATAATAACGACCGTGGCGCATCACTTTTCTGCCGCATTGCCTGAGGAATAACAAGCATGAATTACACCGATGTAAAAAGCCCAGAATGGTCAAACGAAGAGCAGAGTCTGATTACCTGTCAGGTCAAGTTTGAGAGCTTTGATGATTACCTACCTTTTACTGCGTCTCCTGATGACGATACGGAATGGGGGCCGCAAATCTTTGAGGAGTGCCAGGCTGGCGAATGGGGGGATATTGCTGATTACATCGAGCCAGCTATTGATCACGTTTCAGAAACTGGAGCACAGAAACGTGCTTTGCTTAGGGAGGCGGGGGAAATCATTTTCCCCCTGACGCTCGCGGTTAAGCATGGAATGGCGACAAAAGAAGAAATCGCCAGTCTGGATGCATGGGAAAAGTACAGTGTGCTTGTGAGCAGGGTAAACCCCGGAGACAATTGGCCGCTGAAACCTGAGTAGTGTCATCAAGAGATGAGTACCAGCACGGGACTAGTCTCTGATTGTGAAAATCGTATTCAGTGGCCTGATGACTATAATGTATAAAAAGGGCATCATTGCGATGCCTTTCTCTTTTTTATCAGAGTGATTTTTAATTTTGAGTAAATATGAAGAGTGAGAGTAAAAAACAACCTAAAAGTGATGCTATTGTTAAAACGTATGTGGCGAAATCTAAATTATAGTTGTGATTGCTGATTGCTGATTGCTGATTGCTGATTGCTGATTATCCATGTTTTTTGTTAGATATGTTTTGTTTGATTTAACAGTGTAAACAGTATGATTATCCGGGATGTCTTTATCGATAAATGACATTGCACCTATTGTTACATTGGAACCAATGTTGATATCCCCAAGTATGAAGCTGTTAGCGCCTATGTCCACATGATCACCAATAATCACCGTCCCTTCACCATTAAATGTTTTGCTACCAATTGTAGTATTTTGACGCAGTACGACTTTTTTCCCAATTATGCATCCCGGGCGAATAACAATTCCGGGGAAATGGCGGATTCTAAAGCCTTCACCTATGACTGCATCAGGTGCGATATCTATAGCATATTGATGATTCAACCGGTTAAGTCGTTTCATGGAAAATTTGTGAATGAAACCAGTGTTAGTCTTGTAAATGTAACCCCAAATGCGATACCAGAAATAAAAACGGCGATCAGCGCATTTAAGTCCGCAGTGAATAGTCTTAAACCACGAAAAGGGGCGAGGACTTCTGATAACTTCATCTGACAAGCAACGAATTAGGAAGTCATATGCATTTTTTTTAAGCAAGTGGTTACCTTTTAGCTAGTGAAAACAATTTTACTTGATGAAAGACTATTTCACTTCAGGCGATATCAACTTTTAAAGTGATGTATCACCGACAGTTTCCTTAATCCAAGTCATAAAGAATCAAATTCTTCTATTCTCGAAACGGATTATTTAACTGTCAATAACATCCGTGAGGATTGTGAACAGGAATGAGGGGACGGCCTGAATTGTGCTTTACGGGATTTGACGTCCCTTTCACATTATTACCGTCCGGTCGAATCAGGGAAGAATTTTTGTGATCGGCATGTTTGTTGACTGATATTTTTCGTTGCTAATGGTGACAGCGCTAATCTTCAGTTGAGCCGGCGCAAAGGGGGTCACTGAAGAAAAGCACTATCATGGGCGGTGGCGTTAACATGACAGATTACTGCAATTCAGGGGATGGACATGAAAACGCCACCATAGAGGGTGGCGGTGCAGTTTTTTTGGGTAACCCAACAACGTGAGATGGAGGTTAAATCTGCACCACCATTGAAGTCAACACAGCACCGCATCCGTGCGGAATCCTACTAGCTGTGTCTTGTCTGGGAACTGGTGGAAGCCAGACAGTCATGATACTCGGAACGGTTTGATTAACTGTCAATACCGTACGTGAAGGTTGTGAACAATGATGAGACGAAAGTCTGTGTTGTGACATCGAAAAAAATGAATGCCAGCCATGAGCTGGCTTTTTTACGCCCTAGCTAAACAAACGTGAGGTTGATAATGGCAAAAGCGATCCTGGTTATCCCCTGGGTGGTAAACGAAAACTGGCAAAAGTAATTCTGCCGCTTTTCCCTGAACATACCTGCTATGTGGAGCCGTTCTGCGGCGGCGCGGCGTTGTTCTTTATGAAACCACCGTCCGAGGTGGAAGTGTTGAACGATATCAAAAGCGATATTGTGAACCTGTACAGGGTTGTACAGAATCACCTTGAGGAATTTATCAGGAAGTTCATGTGGGCTTTAACCAGTCGGGAAGTCTTCGGCTGGGCAAAAGATACTCCGCCGGAAACGCTGACTGATATTCAGCGCGCGGCTCGTTTTTACTATCTCCAGAAGCTGTGCTTTGGCGCAAAATCTGAAGGTCGGACGTTTGGTACCAGCGCAACCAGTCCTGCCGGGGAAGCCCTTATAGTACAATAATTTTCGATATCCAAACTGACCCCAGAGCGGAATACGCACATAATTGACCTTTAAACCCTAATACCAATTCCAGCAGTTGAATTCAACATCAAAAACGATAGTCATCACGTTACCGCGAGATTAAACAAAGAATGGGTGCGACAGAATAGTTATCTGCCGCACCATACAATGGAGGAAATAGACCATGCCGTTGAAAATGAAGTAGCTGCCACTCAACGCCTACCAGGGGCGTTACCAGACCGGAAGGCTGTAACTGAATTAACACCACCTTGACGGACTCGACCGAGCGGTTTATTAAGCTTGCCTCGTTTTTTACAGAAATACGGGCATGCTAGGCGCGCACAAACTCCCAATTTGCCCCTATCCCCATAAATCCAATAGCTCCATCCTTGAGCATCCCTAATTGATTGAAAGAATAACTGATATCATCTAGGTGTATGAAAACAGCTGAATCGGTTACAGATTCCTGATAATGATCAAAAAACAAACTGTAAATCTTTTTTTGTGATAAGACAGCATCGCAAGGCCCTTTATCCGCCACTGGTTGTACATACAAGGTAGGATACTTACCTATCTGAGTCTCTATGGTGTAACCTGAATTAGGGTCTGCAGGGTCAAAGAGGTAACTCCCCCATGGATATGGTTTTTCAGTTAAAAGCAAGGGAGGTAGAGGTAGTGTAGTTTCTGGGTCACATGCAAGATACCACTCGTCCTTTGGGTGACCTTCTTTTATAAATTTAATATATACAAAATTGCTCATATTTAGCTCCATTTTTAACGGATCATTTTATCACAGTGCCTCAGCACTATACGGGACGGGAGTGTGGGATACCTTCGGTGCCTCATTCCCGCTAGCGTTATCTCAACGGATTTGGTTCTTTCCAAAACTATTTTTGTAAATAAATAAAGAACGTAGCGCTCCTGCCATGGCGCCTCCCCCTTTATTTATTCGTAAGCGGCTCATTTGAACCGTGTTGACGATTAGACGTTGGTGAGGTTGAGCTGCCTGGTGAATCGCTACGGATAATTTAGACGCTTCCGAGCCGTTTGGAGTGCCCCCGAGCCTGTAGACAAATCTGACCTATATTTTGAGCATAGGAGGAGTCTATGGGTACACCACGTTTTACCCCTGAATTTAAGGAAGAAGCTGTCCGCCAGATCACTGAGCGGGGCTACTGATCTTACCCACATAATGTGGACACGGCTTTAAGCGAGGTTCTGCTTTTCAAATTGTTCCGAGCTGAGACCGCCGCAGGCACTGTGCCGACGCCAGCGATTGTAATCGCACTCAATATAGTTAAACACTGTCATCCGCATCATTTCACGGCTGCTAAAGCGCTCTCCGTGGATACATTTCACTTTCAGTGAGTGAAAGAAGCTTTCCACGCAGGCATTGTCATAACAACAACCTTTTGCGCTCATGCTTCCACGTAGATTATGGCGTTTCAGCAAGGTCTGATAGTCCGATGAACAGTACTGCCCACCACGATCCGTGTGAACGATGACATTTTTCGGGCGTTTACGCCGCTAGAGCGCCATTTACAGCGCTTCGCAGTCCAGTTGGGCTGTCATGCGCGACGACATCGACCAGCCAATGACGGAACGTGACCACAGATCGATGACCACCGCCAGGTACAGCCAGCCTTCGTCCGTGCGCAGATATGTGATGTCACCCGCCCACTTCTGGTTCGGGCCGTCAGCGCTGAAGTCCTGCTCTAACAGATTATTCGATACCAGCAGAATATGTTCACGGAAGCTGACCGGGCTAAACTACCGGGCGGCTTTCGCCTTTAGCCCCTGACGACGCAGGCTGGCAGCAATGGTTTTGATGTTGTACTCCGGCAGTTCGTCTGCGAGACGAGGTGCACCATAGCGCCGTTTTGCCTCCATGAATGCCTCACGGACAGCCTTATCACGGATGAGACGGAACTATTGACGCGGGCTTTGCTGATGGTGGCGCAAACGCCAGGCATACCAGCCGCTGCGGGCAACCCGAAGCACACGACACATCGCTTTGATACTGAACTCAGCCTGATGGTTTTTGATGAAGACATACTTCATTTTAGGCGCTTCGCGAAGTACGTCGCGGCCTTTTGGATAATGGCCAGTTCCTCTGCCTGCTCAGCCAGTTGACGCTTAAGGCGGGCAATTTCAACAGCCATTTCCTGCTCACGTTCGGAAGAGGAATGTGCATTCTTCAGCAGCTTGCTGCGCCAAGCATAAAGCTGCGATTATTACAGGCTAAGTTAACGGGCAGCGGCAGCCACACCGATACGCTCAGCAAGTTTCAGGGCTTCGTTGCGAAATTCAGGCGTATGTTGCTTACGGGCTTTTTGCTGGTTGATGCTGGTTTTGTCATGAGTCACCTCTGGTTGAGAGTTTACTCACTTAGTCGCGTGTCCACTATTGCTGGGTAAGATTATTACACGGTAGGGGGAAATAACGGACACAAAGCTGGTGAGTTAATAATCTGTAATTTTGAGGCCGGTCATCAATAACCGTCTACTGTCTGCTTACAGGGCCTCGATACCAGCAGCAGTGAGCATGTAATGGCCCCAGTGCGTTTTTTTGATATAACCCGCCAGCTCCATCTGGGTGACGATAAACTCGGTGTTGTCCATTTCCATACCCGCATACTCGGCCAGCTCCCGCAGTGGCCAGGTACTGCGGATACCGGCGTTTACCATTGAGTCTCTGATGCAGCGTGCGGTATCGGTCATTGGGCGAGTTTTGGCGATCTGAATAGTCATGCTGTGTTTTCCGAAAATGATGTTTTGTTGCTGCAGACACTAACTCTGGTCGCGGCAGCCATCCAGTCCAAAAGTAATTTTGTGGCAGAGATAGGTGTTACAAGAGTCGATGGGGAAGAAAAAAGGTAAGATGATGGCGTTACCCTGACAGACAGCTGTGACACAAGGGCTTGAAACCGTGGGAATGGCGGTGCTTCTGCGGACTGTCTTCTGCTCGGGAGAGAGAAACAGAAAGCACCGCCATATCTGGAAAACCGGCAGGAAAACCAGACGTCTCAGATAATCGAAACGGTTCCTTTCTTTGTCAATGCCCAGGAATGTTCAGATAAAAGCAGTAGCTGAAAAGGGCGGGCATAGTATTTTTTGCTGAAAATTTGGGGGCAAAAAAAGGGGCAACTTAACGATGGGGGCACCTACGGGGGCATTAGAAAGGCCTGTTATGTCCGTTTATGTCCTTTGCTGGTAATTCATAAGTAATTAATTATCATTGAAAATATAATATTTACAGTAACATAGTGAATTCTGTAACATACTCTTGTGTTGTGTCACGGGCAATACGCCGCACGTCAGCATTTGCCACTCACGTCACGCCAGATTAAACAAAAAAAGGAAAACGTCATGGCTGAAGAAACGATTTTCAGTAAAATTATCCGCCGTGAAATCCCGTCGGATATCGTGTATCAGGATGAACTGGTCACGGCTTTTCGCGACATTTCACCTCAGGCTCCGACACACATCCTTATCATCCCCAATATTCTGATTCCGACCGTCAATGACGTGAAAACTGAGCATGAAGTGGCGTTAGGCCGTATGCTGACGGTAGCGGCAAAAATTGCTGAGCAGGAAGGGATTGCCGAAGACGGATATCGTCTGATCATGAACTGTAATCGTCATGGTGGGCAGGAAGTTTATCATATTCACATGCATCTGCTGGGCGGTCGTCCGCTGGGTCCGATGCTGGCGCATAAAGGTCTTTAATATGCAAAGAGGGCGTATTGCTGTTCTGGCTCTGACGATGGTACTGGTGGGCTGTAGCGCCCGCCCCGCGATCCCTGTCAGCGATGAACAAACGCTGGTGATGGAGTCGTCGGTTCTGGCTGCGGGCATTACCGCTGAAGCGCCGTCGCTTACGGTCAGCGAAATCCAGCCGTCGGCGTCCTCTAAGCTCTATAACGAAAGACATGAGCCCGTCACCGTCCACTATCGGTTTTTCTGGTATGACGTAAGAGGCCTCGAAATGCATCCACTTGAAGCGCCGCGCAGCGTCATCATTCCGGCGAATTCGTCGGTCACGCTTTATGGCAGCGCTAATTATCTGGGTGCGCATAAGGTCAGACTTTATCTTTATTTGTAGGGGTGAACCTTGATTAAGAATTTGGGCCGTTACGCGCTCGTTACCGCTTTTGCGCTGTTCCTGTCGGGGTGTATCAACCGTACTGAACAGCAACCCGCGCCCGTTGATGAGGTTAAACCCGGCACTGAACAGCCGGTGACGCCAACGGAACCTGTCCCGACGGTGCCATCCGTTCCAACGATTCCTGAACAACCGGGGCCGATTGAACATCCTGATCAAACGGCACAACCGACGCCGCGCGTGCGCCACTATGACTGGAACGGTGCCATGCAGCCGATGGTCGGCAAAATGCTGCAGGCTCAGGGTGTCACCGCAGGCAGCGTGCTGCTGGTGGATAGCGTAAACAATCGCACTAACGGCTCGCTGAATGCCGGTGAAGCCACGGAAACGCTGCGCAATGCGCTGGCGAATAATGGCAAATTTACGCTGGTTTCCGTGCAGCAGCTGTCAGTCGCCAAGCAGCAGCTGGGTCTGTCACCGCAGGACAGCCTGGGCTCGCGCAGCAAGGCTATCGGCATTGCCCGCAACGTCGGGGCGCAATACGTGCTGTATTCCAACGCCACAGGTAACGTCAATACGCCAACCCTGCAAATGCAGCTGATGTTGGTCCAGACCGGTGAGATTATTTGGTCAGGTAAAGGTGCCGTTACACAACAATAACGCCACGCGCGAAGCCATTATTTCGCGCTATTTTCCGCAATATCGCTTCATCGCGCCGCAAGCCCACGCCGGGTTTAGCGGCGCGAGTTGCATTATTGAGCACGGCGATCGCCGTCTGGTTTTACGCCAGCATCACGATGCGAGTGGGCCAGCCTTCGCTTTTCGCCGTCAGTACCATGTCCTGAAACGCCTTCCCGCAAATCTGGTTCCGAAACCGCACTTCTTTCATCATGGCTGGATGGCGGTGGAGTATCTTGTGGGCGAGATCAAATGCGAGCTTCCCGATACCCAAACGCTGGCGGGCATGCTGTATTATCTGCATCAGCAATCTCGCCTGGGATGGCGCATCGCAATCTTACCGCTGCTTGACGATTACTGGCAGCGGGCGGCGCCTTCCAGACGATCGCCATTCTGGCTCGCCACGCTCAAACGCCTGCATCAGCGCGGTGAACCGCAGCCCCTGCGCCTGGTGCCGTTGCATATGGACGTTCATGCCGGAAATATCGTGCACACCCCAACGGGAGAACGGCTGATCGACTGGGAGTACGCAGGCGATGGCGACGTGGCGCTGGAACTGGCGGCGGTCTGGATGCCGTCAGAAAACGCCCGGCGGGCTTTGGTTCAGGCCTATGCCAAAACGGCGAACATGGACGCGTATCAACTGCAACAGCAGGTACAGCGCTGGCGGCCCTGGGTTTTGATGATGATGGCCGGATGGTTCGAATTGCGCTTTCAGCAATCGGCGGACAAACAATTTATTGCGCTGGCAGATGACGTCTGGCGTCAGTTACAAACTAAAGGATAAGAGAGGTTCGTGTGGGTCCAGTAATGTTGGATGTCGAAGGGTATGAACTGGATGCGGAAGAGCGCGATATTCTGGCGCATCCGCTGGTGGGGGGGCTGATTCTGTTTACCCGCAACTATCACGATCCCGCGCAGTTGCGCGAGTTGGTCCGCCAGATTCGTGCGGCGTCCCGCAACCGTCTGGTGGTTGCGGTCGATCAGGAAGGCGGACGCGTGCAGCGTTTTCGCGAGGGCTTCACCCGTCTGCCGGCGGCACAATCTTTTGCTGCGCTGCTGGGTACAGAACAGGGCGGCAAAATGGCGCAGGACGCGGGCTGGCTGATGGCGAGCGAAATGATCGCGATGGATATTGATATCAGCTTTGCCCCGGTGCTGGATGTTGGGCACATCAGCGCCGCAATTGGCGAGCGCTCTTACCACGAAGATCCGCAGATTGCGCTTACGATGGCGACGCGTTTTATCGACGGTATGCACGACGCAGGAATGAAAACCACCGGGAAACATTTCCCTGGACACGGCGCGGTCACAGCGGACTCCCACAAAGAGACGCCGCGCGATCCGCGTTCTGAAGCCGATATTCGAGCTAAAGATATGTCGGTGTTCCGCTCGCTGATTACCGATAACAAACTCGATGCCATCATGCCCGCGCATGTTATCTATAGCGATGTTGACCCACGTCCGGCCAGCGGTTCCCCGCACTGGCTCAAAACTGTGCTGCGCCAGGAGCTGGGCTTTAACGGCGTGATTTTCTCCGACGATTTGTCGATGGAAGGAGCGGCGATTATGGGCAGCTACGCCGAGCGCGGTCAGGCGTCACTGGATGCAGGTTGCGATATGATCCTGGTCTGCAATAATCGTAAAGGGGCGGTTAGCGTGTTAGATAACCTGTCGCCGATCAATGCTGAACGTGTTACACAATTGTATCATAAAGGTTCATTTAGCCGTCAGGAGCTGATGAGTTCGGCTCGCTGGAAGACAGTGAACGCAGAGCTGGAAGCACTCAATGAGCGCTGGCAGGCACACAAAGCGGGCCAATAAACCCCTCTCGGAAGGCGTCGTGTGGTGAGGAAACAATGATCATTTATTTGCACGGTTTTGATTCGAACAGTCCAGGTAACCATGAGAAAGTGCTGCAGCTGCAGTTCATCGACCCGGACGTGCGGCTGATTAGCTACAGCACGCGCCATCCGAAGCATGATATGGCGCATCTGCTCAAAGAAGTGGACAAAATGCTTCAGCTCAACGTTGACGATCGCCCGCTGATTTGCGGCGTGGGTCTCGGCGGCTACTGGGCAGAGCGAATCGGTTTTCTCTGCGATATTCGCCAGGTGGTTTTCAATCCTAATTTGTTCCCTGATGAGAACATGGAAGGCAAGATTGACCGCCCGGAAGAGTACACCGATATCGCCACTAAATGCGTGAGCAATTTCCGCGAAAAGAACCGCGACCGCTGCATGGCGATCCTCTCCCGTCACGACGAGGCGCTGGATAATCTCCGCGCGGCAGAACTGCTGCATCATTACTATGAAATTGTCTGGGACGAAGAACAGACCCACAAATTCAAAAATATCTCCCCGCATCTACAGCGCATCAAAGCCTTTAAAACCCTGGGTTAATCCCCTCTGACTGACTCAAAGCCCGGCCACGTAAGCGTGCCGGGCTTTGTCTTTGCTACAATTGAACAATTTTCAATCATCAAAACTTGATTCATATCAATTTTGGTATGACCAATGCGCCTTGCGTGTTATTCTCAATACCGTTGAATGGTTTCAGTGCTGTAACCTGTTGTTAATTAAGGGTTATTATCATAACTTTTAATTAACAATTGGTTAATAATTTAGGGGGTCACATTGACTACGCCATTGAAAAAGATAGTGATTGTAGGCGGCGGTGCCGGTGGGCTGGAGCTGGCTACGCAACTCGGCAAGAAGCTGGGACGTGGCAAGAAAGCCAAAATTACGCTGGTCGATCGCAACCACAGCCATCTGTGGAAACCGCTGCTGCATGAAGTCGCCACCGGTTCTCTGGATGAAGGTGTCGATGCCCTGAGCTATCTGGCGCACGCGCGTAATCATGATTTCCAGTTCCAGTTGGGTTCGGTGATGGATATCAACCGCGAAAGCAAAACCATTACCCTGGCAGAGCTGCGCGATGAAAAAGGCGAGCTGTTGGTCCCTGAGCGTAAACTGCCGTACGACACGCTGGTCATGGCGTTGGGCAGTACCTCAAACGACTTCAACACCCCAGGCGTGAAAGAAAACTGCATCTTCCTGGATAACCCGCATCAGGCGCGTCGTTTCCACCAGGAAATGCTGAACCTGTTCCTGAAATACTCCAACAACCTCGGTGCCAGCGGCAAAGTGAACATCGCGATTGTCGGCGGCGGGGCGACGGGCGTGGAGCTTTCTGCGGAACTGCACAACGCGGTAAAACAGCTGCACAGCTACGGCTACAAAGGGCTGACCAACGAAGCGCTGAACGTGACGCTGGTCGAAGCGGGCGAGCGCATTCTGCCTGCACTGCCACCACGCATTTCCGGTGCTGCGCACAACGAGCTGACCAAAATGGGCGTGCGTGTTCTGACCCAAACTATGGTCACCAGCGCTGATGAAGGCGGTCTGCACACCAAAGGCGGCGAGTATATTCAGGCTGACCTGATGGTCTGGGCGGCTGGCATCAAAGCGCCTGATTTCATGAAAGAGATCGGCGGGCTGGAAACTAACCGCATTAACCAGCTGGTGGTCGAGCCGACGCTGCAAACTACGCGCGATCCGAACATTTTCGCCATCGGTGACTGCGCATCTTGTGCACGTCCTGAAGGCGGATTTGTCCCTCCTCGCGCGCAGGCCGCGCACCAGATGGCAAGCCTGGCGCTGCACAACATTCTGGCGCAGACCAAAGGCAAAGCGATGAAGTCTTACGTTTATAAAGACCACGGCTCGCTGGTGTCTCTGTCTAACTTCTCCACCGTAGGCAGCCTGATGGGTAACCTGATGCGCGGCTCAATGATGGTCGAAGGGCGTATCGCGCGCTTCGTCTATATCTCGCTGTACCGTATGCACCAGGTCGCGCTGCACGGCTATTTCAAAACCGGCCTGATGATGCTGGTGGGCAGTATCAACCGCGTCATCCGTCCGCGCCTCAAACTGCACTGATCCTTCAGTCCCTCCGGGCCTCCGGAGGGATTTTTAGCATTTCCTGCTGACAATATCCGTCAGGGTGCTTAAGAGTTCTCTGAAACGCGCTGGTTTTCATTTCACTCCTCTCTTTTTGAGCGTTATTCCGATAGTCGACTCTTGTCTTTGATTGCAAAATTGTTACCAATAGCAACAAAGGAGGAAGTCCCGTGAATAAATCTATGTTGGCGGGTATAGGGATTGGCGTAGCTGCGGCGCTGGGCGTGGCAGCAGTGGCCAGTCTGAACGTGTTTGAACGCGGCCCGCAGTACGCACAAGTTGTTTCAGCCACACCGATTAAAGAATCGGTGAAAACCCCTCGTCAGGAGTGCCGCAATGTCGCGGTGACCCATCGTCGTCCGGTGCAGGATGAAAACCGCATCGCAGGCTCCGTGCTGGGGGCGGTCGCGGGTGGCGTAATCGGTCATCAGTTTGGCGGCGGACGCGGGAAAGATGTCGCGACCGTGGTCGGCGCACTGGGTGGCGGCTACGCCGGTAACCAGGTCCAGGGCGCGATGCAGGACGGCGATACCTACACCACCACGCAGCAGCGCTGCAAAACCGTGTATGACAAATCAGAAAAAATGCTCGGCTACGATGTGACCTACAAAATTGGCGATCAGCAGGGCAAAATCCGCATGGATAAAGATCCGGGTACCCAGATCCCTCTGGATAGCAACGGTCAGCTGGTTCTGAATAACAAGGTGTAAAAAAAGCGGTATTTTTGAATTTGGCTCCTCAAACGCTCAGGCTGAGGAGCCTTTTTTTCGCCTGTCAGAAGGTCAGGGCGTAGTTCAGACCGAAGGTCCGTCCGCGGCCTTTATACTCGTACAGCGCCGCATTGCCGTAGGTTGGGCTGTAGAGCAGCGGAGCACGCTGTCCCCAGACGGTGGTGTACTCTTTATCGAGCAGGTTTTCGACGCTAAACGTCAGTTTGCCCAGTGGGAGCTGATAGCTGCCGATAAAATCAACGGTATTGTAGCCATCGATTTTATTGCCCGACGCATCGCTCAGATCGAATGCCTGCTGGGTTTGCAGACGCAACGCCCACGGTTCTGGCGCCCAGCCGACGTAGGCGGTGGCTTTGGATGGCGACGCCTGCGTCACGTCCCATTTCTCCCAGGAACCGTTGGTTTTAATCTCGGATTTCAGGACGTTGAAGTTCCCGCCTAAACTCCAGTCGCTATCAGGAATAAAGTAATCCACCGCCCCTTCGACGCCGTAAATCCGGCGCTTTTGCGGATTCACATCAATAGTCATATCGGCACGATTGATATCAATAGATTTATCCGACAGCGAGTAATACGCCGCAATCTGGGTGCGCAGCTGATCGCCGGTGAAGCGCCAGCCCAGCTCGTAGGAGTCTACTTTGATGCCTTCGAGTTTTGCATCATTCGGATTCACGCTTTTACCGAGCGCCAGATGGCCTTGTGCATCCACTGGTTTATAAGCACCGTTGCCGTAATACTTCCCTGGGTCCGGTAATTCAACGCCCTGGGAGAAGTTAAACCACACCTGCTGGCGCTCGGTAAGGTGCGCCAGAATACCCGCGTTAAAGAGGAAATTATCGTAATCGGTTTTGCCGCCTGGAATCGCGTCGGCGGAGAGCGCATCACCTTTGGCGATTGTTTGCTGCTCTTTATAGCCGATGAAATCGTCGACGCGGTTTTCCGTCCACTGATAACGCACGCCGCCGCTGAGGGTGAACACGTCATTAATGTCGTAGCTGTTTTGCAGGAACGGCGCGAAGTTAGTAATGCTGTAGCCCGGATAGCGGCCCGTGCTGTAAGCCGACTGGTTGTTCATGCCGCCAGAAGGAACGGAATTGGCCAGATCGAAGAACATCTGATTGGAATCGAAGGTTTCATGGTCAGCATCAATACCCCAGGTGAGCTGCCAGCCGTCGAGCGGTGTGCTGTTCAGCGTCAGCTTGGCGCCATACTGGTCGGTATTTTGCTCGGAAGCGGAGAAGCTGGAGATTTGCCCTTTAGCTACCGTCGGGAAAGGATAAAAACGCAGAGATTCATCGCGATAATAGATCTGCCCGACCAGTTCCTGCCCCCAGAAATCGGTGTCGGAATATTGCAGGCTAACCAGATGACGCTCGGTGCCAGGGATACGGTCAGAGCTAAAGCCGCTGGAGGTACGAGCCGTGCCATTGCCGGTGACGGCGCTCATATTCTTGTCCAGATACAACCCGTAATCATCGTCACCCTGGCTTTTGTAATACTGCGTGACCAGCTGTAGCTGACGGGTTTCGTCAATTTCAATCGTACCGGTGCCCATCACGTCCAGACGATCCGAATGCTGCAATCCGGTCTGGGTATTGTCGAAGGTGAGTGCATCACCGTTACCGTCGTACCAACCGCCAAAGCGCTGATAGGCTACGGACAGGCGGCCCGAGGCGTGATCGTTGCCACCGCTGACGGCGGCAGCCACGCGCTCATCGCGGTCATCACTGTTGTTAAAGCCGCTTTTACCGCCCAGTTCCAGGTCGACCTGGGTTTCCGGCTGGCCTTTTTTGGTGACGATATTAATCAGGCCGCCGGTACTGCCGCCGCCATACAGTGAAGTGGAACCGGAAATAACTTCAATGTGCTCGACGTTAAACGGGTCAATAGAATCCAGCTGGCGGCTGTCGGTACGCGACGAGTTCAATCGCACGCCGTCGATCAGCACCACAATCGCGCGGCCACGCATGTTCATTCCGTAGTTGGTGCGCCCCTGGCTGCTGACGTCCATGCCAGGAATCAGTTGGCCAAGAATATCCTTGAACTCTTTCCCGCCCTGAACCTGTTGTTCAATCTCCTGGCCTTCGATAATCCACGTCGTCTGAGCCATTTCGGCGACGGTGCGATGGCTACGGTTGGCGCTTACAATCAGATTGTCTTCGTTTTTTTGTTCTGCATACAGCGGCATCGCGATGGCCAGCAGAACAGGGTTGAGCACCCAGAGGCTCTTCTTCATCATCATTCCTTGTTGAGCTTTTGCTCTTTGTTTTCGGCAGGTCAAATTACACATTCGAAACATTGTGAAATAAATGTAAACACGAATAGTGCCGAGAAAGAGTCTCATTATCAACCCGCTGAATTAAGAGGGTTTACAGGATAAGAATTTGAAAAGGAGGGGGAGAGGACAAGAAAAAGGGCGGTGACCCGCCCTGATAATCAGAGTTTGAGCAGCTCAGGCCAAAGGCGCAGGGTGGTGCGGGAGATACTTTGCAATTTTTCCAGGCTTGCGCCTTCGCGCGCGCTGATCGACATCCCCTGAAGCACACAGCTTAAAAATTGTGTGAGTTCGAGGGGATCGCAATGCGCCGGGATCTCACCGCGTTCTTGTCGCTGGCGCAGAAACGCGCCCAACGTCTCTTCCTGCATCGCATGGCGCGATTTCACGGTATTGGCGATATCTTTCGACGCGGCGGCAAGCGTGGCGGAAGTGTTAATCATGAAACAGCCCGCTGGCGTGTCTTTGCTGGTAAAGCAGGCCGAGATGGCCGCGAAGTAATCCTGCAATGCTTGCTCAACGCTTTTCTCTTCGCAAAACAGCTGAGCTTCGTGTTTGGCCGCGAAACGCGTGATGTAGCGATCGAGCACTGCGCGGAACAGGCCTTCTTTATTGGTGAATTCTGCATACAGCGTCGGGGCTTTAGCGCCCGTCGCTTCGACCAGGTCGGAGAGCGAGGTGGCTTCATACCCATGCTGCCAGAATAGTGTCATGGCCTTATCGAGCGCCGCATCCCTGTCGAACACTTTCGGTCGGCCACGGCTTTTTTTTACGCAACTCGTGACGTCGGTTGTCATTTGCCGTTGTACCTGTGTTGGTTTGTTGAATGATCATTATAAAAATTATAGCCACCCGCGACCAGCACTGATTTCACAAAAATAAATTAATCATATGGGTATGAAAAATAAGAGGTTTAAAATTAATTTAATGGTCATTATAAAATTATGTTGACGTGTGACCTGGATCACATCTATCATTTAACTATCGATCGTTAAGTAAATAACTAACGACCTCCCAAATTCATCTGTTAAAGGCTAATAATCATGAAAACTATCAACACCCTTATCGCTACTGCTGTACTGAGTTCACTGTCATTCGCAAGCTTCGCGGCTGTAGAAGTGCAGTCCACCCCGGCTGACCAGCATAAAGTCGGTACTATCTCTGCAAATGCAGGTACCAACCTGGGTTCACTGGAAGACCAGTTAGCACAGAAAGCAGAAGAAATGGGCGCGAAATCATTCCGCATCACTTCTGTAACCGGTCCGAACAACCTTCACGGTACCGCTGTTATCTACAAATAAGCCTGGCGTAACCCTCATATATGCCACTGCTATAAAAAAGGCCCTGCTGAAAAGCAGGGCCTTTTTTCGTTCTATCTTTTCTTAAAGCGCCTGTTGCCCTACATCGTGATGCGGTGTGACATCCACCGGCATTCCCGAGCGAACGTCCATCGCTTTTTCCATCACTGCGCTATCTGCACGGGCCTTGAAGGTCTGCATCGCGGCGTTAAGCGTAATCGGCAGCGTTTGTGGATCATCGCCAATGTTCTTCGACAGCGGCTGGTGAATCTCCACCAGACGTCTCCCGCCCGGCTCTTCAGACACTTTGATCGGTGTGTTGATAATATTGACCTTGGTTCCTGGTGTTATCACGCGGAACAGCGTCTCGATATCCCCGTCGCGCAGGCGAATACAGCCAGAACTCACGCGCATCCCGATACCAAAATCAGCGTTGGTGCCATGCAGCAAATAGACGCCACCGTAAGCGGCGAGGCGAATGGCGTGATGACCCATTGGGTTATCCGGACCCGCCGGAACCACGGCAGGCAGATCAATCCCCTGGGCTTTATAGCGCGCACGAATATTGGCCGTCGGCGTCCAGGTTGGGTTGGCGCGTTTATCCGAAACGGTGGTCACCATCGTCGGCGTCAGGGTGTCGCCGCCCAACTGACCAATCCCGATGGGATAAACCGTCACTTCACTTTTACCCGGCGGGTAATAATAGAGGCGCAATTCGGCGAGGTTAATCACCAGGCCTTCGCGCGGTGCATCAGGCAGCAGCGTTTGCAGCGGGATGGTCAGGACGCTGCCGGGGCGCGGTACGTACGGGTCGACACCAGGGTTGGCCTGTAACAATGCCAGGAAGCCGACGTTGTATTTTTTGGCAATCGCCTCCAGCGAACCGCCATCATTTTCCACCACGTGGAAGCGGTTCTCGCCTACCAGACGGCTTCCGGCTGGGGGCAGAGGCCAGGTATTAGCCCGCGCGGGCAGGGCGATCGCGACGGTTGCCGCGAGAGCAAAAAGGGTTATCCAGCGAGTAAAACGCAGAGTCATCATCACCAATATCCACAATAATATTCAGGTTATTGTTATGTAAAAGTTAATTGCTGATTATGACCAACAGGCGTGTCGGGAAACGCAGGGGAAGTGCAAAGAGTTTGTAAATATTGCCCCGGCAGACGTCACGCAGCCGGGGCAGACAGCAAGATTACGCCGCCGCGTTCTCTTCTAGTTGACGCATAAAGTTTCGCACCCACTCCATGCGCGTTTTACGATCGCTCAGTTCCTGCATGAACTTCAGACGCGTTGGACCATCGAGGCGGAAATGCTGCGGCTGTTTTTGCAACAAACCAATAAGCCAGATCGGATCGACGTGATTTTTCTCCGCAAATTCAATCACACCGCCCTTATCGTTGCCTTCGAGCTTACGAATCCCCAGCTTCTGCGCCAGCTGGCGCAGGCGTGCAATATCGAGCAGGTTACGCGCCGCATCTGGCAGCAGGCCAAAACGATCAATTAGCTCGACTTTTAGCTCCTCCAGCTCGGTTTCTTTTTTGGCGCTGGCGATGCGCTTATAGAACGACAGGCGCGTGTTCACATCCGGGATGAAATCATCCGGCAGCAGGGCAGGCATACGCAGTTCCACCTCTGTTTGCTGGCTAGTAAGATCCTCCAGGGACGGTTCACGGCCTTCTTTCAGCGCATCGACGGCATTTTCCAGCAGCTCCATATACAGCGAGAAACCGATGGTTTCCATCGAACCACTTTGATCTTCGCCGAGCAGTTCACCGGCACCTCGGATCTCAAGGTCGTGCGTCGCCAGCGCGAAACCAGCGCCCAGATCTTCCAGGGAGGCGATTGCTTCCAGACGTTTTTGCGCGTCAGTGGTCATCGCTTTTGGATGCGGTGTCAGCAGCCAGGCGTAGGCCTGATGGTGAGAACGCCCGACGCGCCCGCGCAGTTGGTGAAGCTGTGCCAGACCGAAGTGATCGGCCCGTTCGATGATGATGGTATTCGCCGTCGGAATGTCGATCCCGGTTTCGATAATCGTGGTGCAGACCAGCACGTTGAAACGCTGGTGGTGGAAATCGTTCATCACCCGCTCCAGCTCGCGCTCGCGCATCTGGCCGTGACCGATGGCAATGCGGGCTTCGGGCACCAGCTCCGCCAGCTTATCTGCCGCTTTCTGGATATTTTCAACGTCGTTGTAGAGGTAGTAAACCTGGCCGCCGCGCAGCACTTCACGCAGGATCGCCTCGCGCACCACCAGGCTGTCGTATTCACGCACAAAGGTTTTCACCGCCAGACGACGGGCAGGTGGCGTGGCAATAATCGACAGATCGCGCATCCCGCTCATCGCCATATTCAGCGTACGCGGAATCGGGGTGGCGGTGAGCGTCAGGATATCCACATCCGCGCGCATCGCTTTAATACGCTCTTTGTGACGCACGCCGAAGCGGTGTTCTTCATCGACAATCAACAGGCCTAAATCTTTCCACTTCACATCGCTTTGCAGCAGCTTGTGGGTGCCGATCAGAATATCTATTTTGCCTTCGCTTGCCTGCTCCAGAATCTGCGTCTGCTCTTTGGCACTGCGAAAACGCGACAGCATCTCAATGCGCACCGGCCAGTTGGCGAAGCGGTCGCGGAAGTTGTCATAGTGCTGCTGGGCCAGCAGCGTGGTCGGCACCAGCACCGCGACCTGTTTATTGTTTTCCACGGCCAGGAAGGTGGCGCGCATCGCCACTTCGGTTTTGCCGAAGCCAACGTCACCGCACACCAGGCGATCCATCGCCAGCGGCTGACACATATCGCTGAGTACGGCGTTAATGGCCTGGGCCTGATCCGGCG
Organism: Lelliottia sp. 7254-16; assembly: GCF_002922995.1. Lineage (NCBI taxonomy): Bacteria > Pseudomonadati > Pseudomonadota > Gammaproteobacteria > Enterobacterales > Enterobacteriaceae > Lelliottia > Lelliottia sp. 7254-16. The sequence goes on along the minus strand of NZ_PQVS01000004.1, from coordinate 255,024 downwards.
TGGTTTCAAACGGGAAGCTGTCACAGAACAGCTGATATTGTTCTTTATCGTGCTTAAAGGCGTAGCCCGTTTTCGCCGCGCGCTGGGCATAAATATCCAGCAGCTCGGCGGCGACATCACGCACTTTTTCAGCGGCTTTCTGGCGCGCGCGCGTCCAGGCATCACTGCCCAGTTTATGCAGCGGGGCGCTCTCTTCCGCGCCACCGGCGTAGCGGCTGATCAAATGCAGAGAAGACACCGGTACGTAGAGTTTTGCGTCACCGAGATAGGTAATTATCAGGTATTCCGCCGTAATGCCGCCCGCTTCGAGGGTGGTCATTCCCGCATATCGCCCAACGCCATGTTCCAGATGGACAATGGGCTGGCCGACGTGCAGTTCGGCCAGGTTACGGATCAGCGTATCCGGATTAATAGTCCGACGATTGTCCTGACGACGTCGTGCCACACGTTCGCCGAGCAGATCGCTTTCGCAAATCAGCGCCCGGTTATTCAGGGTATCGATAAATCCGTGTTCGGCTGAGCCGATCATCAGATAGCGCCCATTATCAGCGGCTTCATCGAGGCGCAAAATGCGTTTTGGCGACACTTTGATGCGGGCCAGCAGTTCACCCAGTGCTTCGCGGCGGCCTTCACTCTCGACCGAGAAAATCACCGGGCCGGTGAAGTTTTCAAGAAACTTGCGCAGATTATCCAGCGGCGATTTTTGCTGCGCCTGAACGGAGAGGTCCGGCAGTGTCTTAAACGCCAGGTTAGTGTTGGCGGCTTTGCCCGGCAGATTTTCTGTTTTGAGCTGAACGCGCGGCCATTTTTTCAGTTCTGAAAACAGCTCATCGGTACGTAGCCAAAGCTGCTCTGGCGGGAGCAGTGGGCGCATCGGGTCGACACCACGATTCTCAAAACGGGCGCGGGTTTCACTCTCAAACCGGGTGGCGCTGGCCTCCAGATCGCCGGTATTGACGATCAGCGTTTTGGCCGGGAAATAGCTGAACAACGCCGGGAGCGGCTCGCTGAAGAACAGTGGCTGCCAGTATTCAATCCCCGCAGGCAGCGTACCTTTGCTGACCTGCTGATAAATGTGTTCGGCATCGCGCTTCACATCGAACTTATCGTGCCACTGGCTGCGGAAAAGCTCGATGGCGGTTTTGTCGGTCGGGAATTCGTGTGCTGGCAGTAAATTAATCGCTTCAACCTCTTCCAGCGTGCGCTGGGTGTCGGGGTCAAAGACGCGCAGACTGTCGATTTCATCATCGAAGAAATCCAGGCGATACGGCTGATCGCTGCCCATCGGGTAGAGATCCAGCAGTGCGCCGCGCGTGGCGTATTCGCCGTGCTCCATCACCTGATCTACGTGACGATAGCCCGCGCTGTCGAGCTGCGCACGCAGCGCATCGCGCGACAGGCGCTGGCCTTTTTTCATCACCAGCGCATGACCGTTCAGGAAGCTGTGCGGGCAAACTCGCTGCATCAAAGTGTTGACCGGAACGATCAGCACGCCGCGCTGCATTGACGGCAGTTGATAGAGCGTTGAAAGGCGCGAGGAGATGATCTCCTGATGCGGGGAAAAACTGTCGTAGGGCAGCGTTTCCCAGTCAGCCAGGTTGAACACCAGGCTGTCGGTAAACTGGCGGATCTCGTCGTGCAAACGGAGCGCATTTTGCATATCGGGGGCCACGAGGACCACCGGTCCAGAGTGACGCTCAACGATCTCTGCCACCAGCGTGGCGCAGGCAGCGCCCGTCAGTTCGCCTAGCTGGCGCTGGTCGCCCGCTTTGTTGGGCAGGGAATAACGGTATTGTTCAGGCATGGCTTTGTCAGAGTCTCTTATGAGTTTTGGGACATATCACTGATACGCAATGTCTTTATTATCCTTGATCGTTTTGCATTAGCAAACCGGAACCGCACAGAGCGTGAATTCGCCCCCGGAAGAGGGCGAAGGGAAGGGTTAGCGTGTGGCCTGAACCGGTGCGAGACGGGCGGGAGGAGCAAAGAAAACGTCACCAAACAGGGCGCTGGAGACTTTGCGCGCGCCCAGGCCAAACAGCGTACACACCAGCAGGCTGATGAACGGGTAGACCAGAATCAGGCTCAGCTCGGCCCACACCGGCCAGGTCCCGGCGTTGAGTTGACCAATCAGGAACAGGCTAAACATTTCAATTAAAATGCGATGGGTGGTGTAAATCGCAATGGTATTCGAGCCGACGACGTTCAGCAGATTGCTCGGATGGACGGCATAACGCTGCTCGACGCTGTAAAAGAGTTTCATGATCAGCAGAATCGACAGAAGCGACAGCAACAGGGGAACATTGGCAAACCACAGCACCACCGAGACCGCGCCAAATGCAACAATCGGCAGCCAGGTGCGGCGCATTGTCATCCCTTTCATCCACTCCATCAGCTGCGCGCCGTACCAGGCCCCAAGGCTGTAGTAGATCATATTGCGCACCACACTGTTCATCCCCCACCACGGCAGCGGCAGGAAATTAATCGCCAAGCTCGCCAGGGCCATGAACGCCAGAACCGGCAATTTCCAGCGGCTGAGCAGTTTGCACAGGATGAAATAGACAATCAGCGCATAGAGATACCACAGGCTGGTGCTGGCGGTGAGCATGGCACGCATAAATTCGCCGATCGAACCTGCGTATGCGGCGTTGGAAGAGGTGGCTAATTCACGCTCCGGCGCAAGCCAGGCGTTAATGTGGCTCAGCGCTTGCCACTGCAACACGCCCCACAGCGCCAGCACCCAGACGATACTCCAGATTCGCTTATCCAGGCTGATTCGCCAGCCTACTTCATCGATATAACGACGAATAAGATAGCCCGAAATAAAGAAAAACACCGGCATACGAAACGGTGCGAGATAGAGATTAAAATAGACCCAGCATTTGGCGAGCAGACCGGACAGCGGGTGTTGTAGCCCGTTCAGGTGAGGATAAAAGGTGATCACCGAGTGGTAAATCACCACCAGGCAGATACACAGCCCCTTTATCTGATTAATCCATAATGCTTTTTGTTTCATCGGTCTTCGAACCTTGTTTTGCCATAAAAGAAGCCGTTAATCCTGGGCGAAGGGGCCAGAGATGTAACGGGTAACAGTCTGTATCAGGACGATTTTCAGAAAAGGTGGAGAATGGCGCGTCTCTCGGGAATATTGATTCGTGAAGTAGCGTGATGATTTCTCAGACTTTTTCGCCAGAATCATTACCAAAGCTTACGGTTTCAGTCATTTACGCTTAACGGATTCGCTTATATACTCGTGGGTCTGCTATCAGCAACCAGACGGATTTCATGTATCAACCTGTCGCACTCTTCATAGGCTTACGCTACATGCGTGGGCGCGCCGCGGACCGCTTCGGTCGCTTTGTCTCCTGGCTTTCCACTATTGGCATTACGCTTGGCGTGATGGCGCTGGTGACGGTTCTTTCCGTGATGAATGGCTTTGAGCGCGAGCTGCAAAATAACATTCTGGGGCTGATGCCACAGGCGGTTCTCTCTTCGTCTAATGGCTCGATCAACCCGCAACAGCTGCCGGAAAGCGCGGTTAAGTTACAGGGCGTGAGCCGCATTGCGCCGCTGACCACCGGTGACGTGGTGCTGCAAAGCGCGCGCAGCGTGTCGGTGGGCGTGATGCTGGGTATCGATCCGGCGCAAAAAGACCCTCTCACACCCTATCTGACCAACGTCAAACAGACCGATCTTGAACCCGGCAAATACAACGTGATTCTCGGCGAACAGCTTGCCAGCCAGCTGGGCGTCAACCGTGGCGATCAGCTGCGCGTGATGGTGCCCTCTGCCAGTCAGTTCACGCCGATGGGCCGCTTGCCGAGCCAGCGTTTGTTCAACGTTATCGGTACTTTCGCCGCCAATAGCGAAGTCGACGGCTATCAAATGCTGGTCAATATTCAGGACGCTTCGCGCCTGATGCGCTATCCGCTGGGCAACATCAGCGGCTGGCGTTTGTGGCTCAATGAACCGCTGAAAGTGGATACCCTGAGCCAGCAAAAACTGCCGGAAGGCACCAAATGGACGGACTGGCGTGACCGCAAAGGCGAGCTGTTCCAGGCCGTGCGTATGGAAAAGAACATGATGGGGCTGCTGCTGAGCCTGATCGTTGCCGTCGCCGCGTTTAACATCATCACGTCTCTTGGCCTGATGGTGATGGAAAAACAGGGCGAAGTGGCGATCCTGCAAACTCAGGGGCTGACGCCGCGCCAGATTATGGCGGTGTTTATGGTTCAGGGGGCGAGCGCCGGGATTATCGGTGCGCTGCTCGGTGCCGTGCTGGGCGCATTACTTGCCAGCCAGCTCAATAATTTAATGCCGATAATCGGTATTCTGCTCGATGGTGCCGCGCTGCCGGTGGCAATCGAGCCATTGCAGGTAGTGGGTATTGCGCTGGTCGCAATGGCCATCGCGCTGCTCTCTACGCTTTATCCTTCCTGGCGCGCCGCCGCCACTCAACCCGCTGAGGCTTTACGTTATGAATAAGATCCTGTTGCAATGCGACAACCTGTCCAAACGCTATCAGGAAGGCACTGTGCAGACTGATGTGCTGCATGAGGTCACTTTCAGCGTGGGCGAAGGCGAAATGATGGCGATTGTCGGCAGCTCCGGCTCGGGCAAAAGTACCTTGCTGCACCTGCTGGGCGGGCTGGATACGCCCACGTCTGGCGATGTGATTTTCTCGGGCCAGCCGATGAGCAAAATGTCGTCGACGGCAAAAGCCGATCTGCGTAACCAGTCGCTGGGCTTTATCTACCAGTTCCACCACTTACTGCCTGATTTCACCGCGCTGGAAAACGTCGCCATGCCGCTGCTGATTGGCAAAAAGAAACCGGCAGAGATCAACACCCGTGCCAGCGATATGCTGAAAGCCGTTGGCCTGGGGCATCGTGCGAATCATCGCCCGTCTGAACTCTCTGGCGGCGAACGTCAGCGTGTGGCAATTGCCCGTGCGCTGGTGAATAACCCGCGTCTGGTGCTGGCCGATGAACCGACCGGTAACCTCGATGCGCGTAACGCAGACAGTATTTTCGAATTGCTGGGTGAACTTAACGCCTCTCAGGGAACCGCGTTCCTGGTGGTGACCCACGATCTGCAGCTGGCGCGTCGCATGAGCCGCCAACTGGAGATGCGTGACGGTCGTCTGACGGCGGAACTGACCCTGATGGGAGCCGAGTAATGGCTTCATCGTTATCCTTATTGATCGGTACACGTTTTAGCCGTGGTCGCCGTCGCGGCGGCATGGTGTCGCTGATTTCGGTGATCTCCACCGTGGGTATCGCGCTGGGTGTGGCGGTGCTGATTGTCGGCTTAAGTGCGATGAACGGTTTTGAACGCGAGCTGAATAACCGCATTCTGGCAGTGGTTCCGCACGGCGAAATTGAGCCGGTGAATCAGCCGTGGACCAACTGGAGCGAGGCCCTCACTAAAGTCGAAAAAGTGCCGGGCATTGCTGCCGCAGCGCCGTACATCAACTTCACCGGGCTGGTGGAGAGCGGAGCGAATTTGCGTGCTATTCAGGTCAAAGGCGTGAATCCAGAACAGGAAGCGCGTTTGAGCGCTCTGCCACAATTTGTGCAGAACGGCGCGTGGGCGAACTTTAAAGCCGGTGAACAGCAGATTATTATCGGCAAAGGCGTTGCCGATGCGCTGAAGGTCAAGCAGGGCGACTGGGTATCAATCATGATCCCGAACGCCAGTGCCGACCATAAGCTCCAGCAACCGAAGCGCGTGCGTTTGCACGTCACCGGTATTTTGCAGCTGAGCGGTCAACTCGACCACAGTTTTGCGATGGTGCCGCTGGACGATGCGCGTCAGTATCTGGATATGGGCGAAAGCGTCACCGGCATTGCCATCAAGGTGAACGACGTCTTTAACGCCAACAAACTGGTGCGTGATGCGGGCGGTGTGACCAACAGCTATGTCTATATCAAGAGCTGGATTGGCACCTACGGCTACATGTATCGCGATATTCAGATGATCCGCGCCATTATGTATCTGGCGATGGTGCTGGTAATAGGCGTGGCCTGTTTTAACATCGTTTCGACGCTGGTCATGGCGGTCAAAGACAAGAGCAGCGACATTGCCGTACTGCGTACTCTGGGTGCGAAAGACGGTCTTATTCGTGCCATTTTCGTCTGGTATGGTTTGCTGGCGGGACTGTTCGGCAGCCTGTGCGGCGTGGTGATTGGCGTGGTGGTTTCTCTACAGTTAACGCCCATTATCAACGGGATTGAAAAGCTGATCGGGCATCAGTTCCTGTCCGGTGATATCTATTTTATTGACTTCCTGCCGTCTGAGTTGCACTGGCTGGACGTTATTTATGTGCTGGTTACAGCACTTTTACTGAGTCTGCTGGCAAGCTGGTATCCGGCGCGTCGCGCAAGCCGAATTGATCCGGCGAGGGTGCTAAGTGGCCAGTAATTACGTCATGATTTAGCGGTTTTAGGGCCGCCAAATCAGAAAGAGGAATGCGTTATGTATTATGGATTTGATATTGGTGGCACCAAAATTGCGCTCGGCGTCTTTGATGAACAGCTCAAACTGCAGTGGGAAACCCGCGTTCCCACGCCGCGCGAGAGCTACGACGAATTTTTAAACGCGGTCGCCGCCCTGGTGACCGAAGCCGATACCCGTTTTGGCGTGAAAGGCTCCGTGGGGATCGGCATTCCTGGGATGCCGGAAACCGACGACGGCACGCTGTACGCGGCCAACGTTCCCGCCGCCAGCGGCAAACCGCTGCGCGCCGACCTCTCTGCTCGCCTTGACCGCGACGTGCGTCTCGACAACGATGCCAACTGTTTTGCTCTCTCCGAAGCCTGGGATGACGAGTTTCGTCAGTATCCTTTAGTTATGGGACTGATTCTGGGTACCGGCGTCGGCGGCGGGATTATCATTAACGGCAAGCCGATTACCGGGCGCAGCTATATCACCGGCGAGTTCGGTCATATTCGCCTGCCGGTGGATGCACTCGAGGTGGTCGGGCGTGATTTTCCCCTGACACGCTGCGGCTGCGGACAGCATGGCTGTATTGAGAATTATCTTTCCGGTCGCGGGTTTGCATGGCTTTACGAACACTTCTATCATCAGAAACGTGAGGCCCCAGAAATCATCACCTTGTGGGAGCAGGGCGATGAACAGGCCCGTGAACACGTTGAGCGCTATCTCGATCTGCTGGCGGTGTGTCTGGGCAATATTCTGACCATCGTCGATCCCGATCTGCTGGTGATTGGCGGCGGATTATCCAACTTCTCGGCGATCACCGAGCATCTGTCCGGGCGACTGCCTCGTCATTTGCTGCCGGTCGCCCGCGTACCGCGTATCGAACGTGCGCGTCATGGGGATGCCGGAGGCATGCGCGGTGCGGCATTCCTTCATCTCACCCGCTAGTTATACGAGGTTTTTATGCTGTCGCGTCGGTTAGGTCGACTGAGCCGTTTTCGCAAAACTAAACGCCGCCTGCGTGAGCGCTTGCGCCAGCGGATTTTTTTCAGAGACAGGGTGATGCCAGAAGGTATGGAAAAGCCAAGAGTCGTAGTGTTGACCGGGGCGGGGATCTCCGCCGAGTCCGGAATTCGGACTTTCCGCGCCACTGACGGACTGTGGGAAGAACACCGTGTAGAAGACGTGGCGACGCCGGAAGGTTTCGCCCGTAATCCTGAGCTGGTGCAAACTTTCTATAACGACCGCCGCCGACAGCTTCAGTCGCCGGAGATTGCGCCCAATGCGGCGCATCTGGCACTGGCGAAGCTCGAAGAGGCATTAGGCGACCGCTTTCTGCTGGTGACGCAGAACATCGACAACCTGCATGAACGCGCCGGGAATCACAACATCATCCACATGCACGGCGAACTGCTGAAAGTGCGCTGCGCGTGGAGCGGGCAGGTGCTTGACTGGACCGGCGATATCACCCCGGACGATAAGTGCCACTGCTGCCAGTTCCCGTCCCCTCTGCGTCCGCACGTGGTGTGGTTCGGCGAAATGCCGCTCGGCATGGACGAGATCTACAGCGCGCTGGCGATGGCCGATGTGTTTATCGCGATTGGTACCTCCGGGCATGTCTATCCGGCGGCGGGTTTTGTCCATGAGGCGCGCCTGCACGGTGCGCATACGGTGGAACTGAATCTGGAACCGAGCCAGGTGGGCAGCGAGTTTGAAGAGAAGCAGTATGGTCTGGCGAGCGTGGTGGTGCCAGATTTTGTCGAGAAGTTGTTGAAGGGATTGTAAGAGCGGTTTCTCGCTCTTGTAGGCCCGGTAAACGTAGCGCCACCTGGCATTATTCAGCCCGCACAGTCGTTTTTTGCCGGGTGGCGGCTTCGCCTTACCCGGCCTACTTGACGTTAGCGACCCGCTTTCAGGTGCCAGATTGAAGGGATTGTAAGGCGGTTTCTCGCTCTTGTAGGCCCGGTAAGCGTAGCGCCACCGGGCATTATTCAACCCGCACAGTCGTTTTTTGCCGGGTGGCGGCTTCGCCTTACCCGGCCTACTTGACGTTAGCGACCCGCTTTCAACTTCTGATAATAATCTTCATAAATGCGGCTCGCGTCGCCCACGTCGTTTTGCCACTCGCCTTTCTTGACCGTTTCTGCATCCGGATACAGTGACTTATCGTTCGCCACTTCCGGGCTCAGCAACTTGCGGGCCGCCAGGTTTGGCGTGGGATAACCGATGGTTTCGGCCACCTGTTTTGCCACTTCCGGGCGCAGCAGGAAGTTAATCAGCTTCATCGCGCCGTCGACATTTTTAGCATTTGACGGAATCGACAGGCTGTCCATCCAGAAGATCCCGCCTTCTTTCGGCCACACAACTTGCAGTGGAGTCCCCGCCTGACGCGCCACGTAGGCCGAGCCGTTCCACACCATCCCCAGATTCACTTCGCCTTCCATATACGGGTTGGCCGGGTTGTCGGAGTTAAACGCCGCCACGTTGGGCATCAGCTTTTTCAGCTCGTTATATGCCGCTTCAATCTCTTTTGGATCGGTGGTGTTACCGGAATAACCCAGTTTGCGCAGCGCCATCTGGAACACTTCACGCGCGTCGTCAGTCAGCAGCAGGCTGCCTTTGTACTCCGGCTTCCACAGATCGGCCCAACTGGTGACAGTTTTTGGATCGATCTCGTCGCTATTCACACCGATAGCCGTCGCGCCCCAGATGTACGGAATGGAGTAGTCATTGTTCGGGTCGAACGGCTTGTTCAGCATCTCCGGATCGAGATTATCGAAGTTGGTGAGCTTGGTTTTGTCGATCTTCTGGATCATCCCTTCTTTGCGCATTTTGTCGACAAAGTAGGTTGACGGCACTACCAAATCGTACGCGCCGTCTTTGTAGGTTTTGAGCTTGGCATACATGGTTTCATTCGACTCGTAGGTCGAATAGATCACCTTGATCCCGGTCTCTTTGGTGAACTGCTCCAGCAGGCCCGGAGGCACATACTCGGTCCAGTTGTAGAAGTAGAGCGTTTTACTGTCGTCCGCGTGCGCGGCGCTCATGCCGATTGCGAGAGCGCCTGCCGCGAGCAGGTGGCGTGACCATTTTTTCATTTTAACGTCCCCTGAGATTTAGTTGTATCACGAGCAATAAGCTGGCTGGCAATCACCATCACCAGCGATAGCACCAGCAGTATCGTCGCCAGCGCGTTCACCTCAGGCGACACGCCGACTTTCACCATCGAATAAATCTTCAACGGCAGAATTTCATAACCCGGACCGGTGACGAACGATGAGACCACCACGTCGTCCATCGACAGGGTAAAGCTCAGCAGCCATCCGGCGGCGACCGCAGGCATCGCCAGCGGCAGAATGATTTTGCGCAGGATGGTCATTTCACTCGCGCCCAGATCTTTCGCTGCTTCGAGCATCCGCACGTCAAAGCCTTTCAGACGGGAGTAAACCGTCACCACCACGAACGGCAGGCAGAAGGTGATGTGGGAAAAGAGCAGCGACCAGAAGCCAAGCTGAATGCCGAGGAGCATAAACAATACCAGCAGGGAGATCGCCATTACGATGTCAGGCGACATCATCACCACAAACAGCATCCCGCTGACAAACGGTTTACCGCGAAAACGGTAGCGATACAGCGCCACGGCGGTCAGGGAGCCAATCAGCGTGGCAAAGGTCGCGGAGACTATCGCCATCGTCAGGGAGTGCTGTGCCGCCTGCAACAGGCTATCGTTGTTCATCAGCAGGCTGTACCAGTTGGTGGTAAAGCCTTGCCAGTTAATTCCGAATCGCGAACTGTTAAACGAGTTCACGATCAGAATGATAATCGGGATGTACAGGAATGCGTAAATGGCGGACATAAAACCGCCGCGCAGCAGACGACCGATCATTCGAGATCTCCCTTCTTATTCAGCCAGCGGGAGGCACGCCAGTAAACGAGCAGCATCAGGCCCATTACCACCGTTAGCGTTATGCTGGTGGCGGAGCCAAACGGCCAGTCGCGAATGTTCAGGAACTGGCTCTTAATCACGTTGCCGATCAGCAGGTTTTTTGCACCACCCATCAGATCCGAGACGTAGAACAGCCCCATCGCCGGGAGCATCACCAGCAGACAACCGGCAATAATGCCCGGCATGGTCAGTGGAATAATGATCCGCAGGAAGGTTTGCAGCTTGCTGGCACCGAGATCGCGCGCCGCTTCGAGCAGCGGTTTATCGAGCTTTTCGATGCTCGAATAGAGCGGCATCACCATAAACGGCAGCAGAATATAGACCAGGCCGATAATCACCGCGCTCGGGGTGAACATGATACGAATCGGTGTATCAATCACCCCCACCCAGAGCAAAAACTCGTTCAGATACCCTTTGGTGCTGAGGAAAATCTTCAGGCCATAGATGCGGATCAGCGAGTTGGTCCAGAAGGGAACAATCAGCAGAAACAGCAGCAGCGGGCGGATTTTTTGCGGCAGCCGCGCCAGAAACCAGGCGAAGGGATAGCCCAGCACCAGGCAGGCGAGCGTGGCAATCAGCGCCATGTTGAGGGAGTGCAGCAGGACCTCGAAGTAGAGCGGGTCCAGCAGGCGCGCGTAGTTATCCAGCGTAAAGACCAGGCTGACGAAGTTCGTATCGTCGCGGGTCAGAAAACTGGTGACAATGATCATCAGGTTGGGCAGAAAAACAAACAACACAAGCCAACCCACGATCGTGGCGATCACCGCGTTCTGGAATTTACTGGTGTTCTTCATCGGCCAGCACAACCTCCCAGCTTTCTACCCAATTAACGACCATTTTCTGATCGAGCGGATGGTCAAAGTCGGGGTCATCCTCGTTAAAGAACTCACTGACCATCACCATTTTGCCGTTTTCCAGCTCAACTACGGATTCAAGCGTCATACCTTTGTAGTTACGCTCGCGGATGTAGCCGATCAGGCCTTCCGCGTCGGTGGTATCGTGAATTTCATCGACGCGAAGATCTTCCGGGCGCAGCATCACGTTCAGCTTCTGACCTTTCTCGACGGCAAAATTGACGTAAATGTTGCACTCGCGGCCTTCCACGCTGGCACGCACGCGCTGCTCGTCGAGACGCTCAATCACCGTGGCATCAAAGATATTGATCTCGCCAATGAAACTGGCGACAAACAGGTTTTTCGGCTCTTCGTAGATTTCGCGCGGCGTGCCGTCCTGCTCAATTTTGCCGTCGCGCATCACTACGATACGGTCCGACATGGTCAGGGCTTCTTCCTGATCGTGCGTAACGAATACAAAGGTAATGCCAAGCTTACGCTGCAGTGCTTTCAGCTCGTTCTGCATCTGCTTGCGCAGCTTGTAGTCGAGCGCGGAGAGGGACTCATCCAGCAGCAGCAGGCGCGGTTTATTGACCACTGCACGGGCAATCGCCACACGCTGTTGCTGGCCACCGGAGAGCTGATGCGGTTTACGCTGGGCGAACTCGTCGAGCTGAACCATTCGCAGGGCATCGTTCACACGCGGGGTGATTTGATCGGCAGGTGTTTTTTGCATGCGCAGGCCGAATGCCACGTTTTCGAACACGGTCATGTGCGGAAACAGGGCGTAGCTCTGAAAGACGGTATTAACGTGACGATGTTCGGCGGGAACATCGGTGATGTTCTGATTTTCAAGATGAATTTGGCCGTTGTCGACGTTTTCCAGTCCGGCAATCAGGCGCAGAACGGTTGTCTTGCCGCAGCCAGAAGGGCCAAGCAGCGTGAGAAACTCACCGTTATTGATAGTCAGGTTAAGATCGTCAATGACGGTTTTACCATCGAAACTTTTGCTGATCCCCGACAGAAGAACCAGCGGTGACAGTGTTCCTGGTTGTGTATTCAATTTTTGGCGCTGTCCCATATAAACGCGTCGGTGGGTTTACCGACTGCGGGGTTTGTGTGTAACCACCTTGGTGACTCTTAATGAGGGCGGTCATTCTACGGCAAACCACTGAAATCACCAATCCTTGTGACTGATTGATAAGCTACATTTATTAACGAATCACGACAAAATCGAAAATATTCTCGTTTACGGGATAAAAGTGACCTGACGCAATATTTGGGATTTGATGCTTCCTGATAATGTTGTCACAAAAAGTGAGGGTGACTGCATGGAAAAATTACTTGAGCGTTTTTTACAGTACGTTTCGCTGGATACCCAATCTAAAGCGGGTGTCAGACAGGTGCCGAGCACCGAGGGCCAGTGGAAGCTTTTAAACCTGCTGAAGGATCAGCTGGAGGAGCTCGGCCTGGTCAACGTGACCTTGAGCGAGAAGGGCACGGTGATGGGGACGCTGCCGTCGAATGTCAAAGGTTCGGTTCCGGCGATTGGATTCATTTCTCACGTTGATACCTCACCTGATTTTAGCGGTAAGAACGTCAACCCGCAGATTGTTGAAAATTACCGTGGTGGCGATATCGCGCTGGGTATTGGCGACGAGGTGCTCTCGCCGGTGATGTTCCCGGTGCTGCATCAGCTTCTGGGCCAGACCATTATCACCACCGACGGCAAAACGCTGCTGGGCGCGGATGATAAAGCCGGTGTGGCGGAGATCATGACCGCCCTGGCGGTGCTGAAAGGCAAAAACATTCCGCACGGGGATATCCGCGTCGCCTTTACGCCGGATGAAGAGGTGGGCAAAGGGGCGAAGCATTTCGACGTCGAAGCGTTCGATGCGAAGTGGGCTTACACCGTTGACGGCGGTGGCGTGGGGGAGCTGGAGTTTGAAAACTTTAACGCAGCTTCTGTGACCATCAAAATCGTTGGTAATAATGTCCATCCCGGTTCGGCAAAAGGGGTGATGGTCAACGCCCTGTCGCTGGCTTCGCGGATTCATGCGGAAGTGCCCGCCGAAGAAAGCCCAGAGCAGACTGAAGGCTATGAAGGTTTTTACCATCTCACCAGCATCAAAGGCACGGTGGACAGTGCGCAGATGCACTACATCGTTCGCGATTTTGACCGTAAAGCCTTTGAAGCGCGTAAGCGTAAGATGATGGAAATCGCCAAAAAGGTCGGCAAAGGGCTGCACCCGGATTGCTACATTGAGCTGATCATCGAGGACAGCTACTACAACATGCGCGAGAAAGTGGTGGAGCATCCGCACATTCTCGATATCGCCCAGCAGGCGATGCGCGATTGCGACATCGAACCCCAGCTCAAACCGATTCGCGGCGGCACCGACGGCTCGCAGCTCTCGTTCATGGGACTGCCATGCCCGAATCTGTTTACCGGTGGCTATAACTACCACGGTAAGCACGAGTTTGTGACGCTGGAAGGGATGGAGAAAGCGGTGAAAGTGATTGTGCGGATTGCGGAGTTGACGGCGAAGCAGTGAAAAAAACGCCCGGTGGCGCTGCGCTTACCGGGCCTACAAAACCCGAACCGTAGGTCGGGTAAGGCGAAGCCGCCACCCGACACCCGAAAAGGATTTCCCATGTCAAATTACCGCCGAAACTACATCCCCGGTGGAACCTGGTTTTTCACCGTCAATCTGCAAAACCGCCAGAGCGATCTGCTCACCCGCCATATCGACCCTCTACGCGCCGCAATCAAAACCGTCAAACGCACAAAACCCTTCACCATCAACGCCTGGGTGGTGCTCCCCGAACATATGCACTGTATCTGGACGCTCCCGGAAAACGATGATGACTATTCGGGGCGCTGGCGGGAAATCAAGAAAACCTTTACCCGCGCGATTGAAATGCGTTACGTGTGGCAACCGCGTTTTTGGGAACATACGATTCGTAATGAACAAGATTACCGGCGGCATATGGATTACGTGTATATCAATCCGGTGAAACATGGGCATGTCAATCGCGTGGCGGATTGGCCGTTTTCAACGTTTCATCGGGACGTGCGTAGTAGATTGTATCCGGAAGATTGGGCGGGAGATTTGGAGGACATTGCAGCTGGGGAGCCGAAATAAAAGCCGGGTGGCGGCTACGCCTTACCCGGCCTACAAAATCTAACTCGTAGGTCGGGTAAGCGAAGCGCCACCCGACATCAACAAACCGCACCGTTTTTGTAGGTCGGGTAAGCGAAGCGCCACCCGAAACAAACAGGCAACTCAGTCCTCGAAGAACCAATACCCGCTATTCACCAGCGCCGCCAGCATGGCGAGGAATGACGGATCTTCCAGCGCATCACCGAAGGTTTCTGCATTCAGCACCAGATGGCTGGCAAGGGCTTCCAGCGCGGGACGGTGCGGGGAATCCAGTTTTTCGCCGTTGACGAAAATATCATCGCCAATGCGCAGCACGCGCAATCCACCCAGACGGACCAGCGAATCACCCTGTTGCAGGGCATCGTAAATTTCATCCGGCTGATAAGGCGGCTCGGCGGGCGCAACGTCCAGCTCGTGACGTGACTGGCTGACAAACTCGCCAAACCACTGGCGGAAATGCTCCGGCTCGTTAATCAAACCGAGCATCATTTCGCGCAGTTTATCCAGCTCCTGCGGCAGAATGTCGGCAGGATGTTCACGGGCAGGCACGTCCGGGTCGCTGTAGCGATGGCTGCCCAGCTCGCGTTGCAGAACGTAATCCGCAAATCCGCTGATCATCTCGCGACCGCTTGGCGCACGGAAGCCAACCGAATAGTTCAGCGAGTTCTCAAGAGAATAGCCTTCATGAGGGAATCCTGGCGGAATATAGAGAATATCGCCCGGCTCCATCTCTTCGTCGATGATGCCTTCGAACGGGTCAACCTGCAGCAGGTCCGGGTGCGGGCAGTGCTGTTTCATCGGCACTTTATCGCCGACGCGCCAGCGACGACGGCCAGTTCCCTGAATGATAAACACATCGTACTGGTCGAGGTGCGGGCCCACGCCACCGCCCGGAACAGAGAAGGAGATCATCAGATCGTCCATGCGCCAGTCGGGCAGGGCGCGGAACGGATGCATCAGCGCAGCGGTAGGTTCATGCCAGTGGTTAACGGCCTGAACCAGCAGCGACCAGTTGGTTTCACCGAGATGATCATAGCTTTCGAAAGGACCGTGGCTAACCTGCCATTTCCCATCCTGATGGCTCACCAGACGGCTGTCGACTTCGTTTTCCATCGCCAGTCCAGCCAGTTCATCCGGCGAGATCGGGTCGACAAAGTTGCTGATGCCGCGTTTAAGAACGACCGGGCGTTTCTGCCAGTAGCGTTCGATAAATTCGGGCCAGTTAAGTGTTAATTGATAATCCATAATTATATTTCCGCAGGCTCTTACTGACTCGGATTATAACGGAAGCGCAAGAGCCTGAGTGCGACAATCTCGCTTTTTTCACATTCCGCTCTAACTATCGTCAGATGAGGGATGCTGGCGGCCAAAAATGGCGACCATGCGCGCCCCGCCTAGCAGGCTGTCGCTGGTTTCAATTCTGCCGTTGTACTGATCGACAATCTCCTGCGCAACGGATAAACCGACACCCTGACCAGGGCGGAGCGTATCGGCGCGTTGACCGCGATCAAACACCACGTCACGCTTGTTTTGCGGGATACCGGGGCCATCGTCCTCAACGATAATTTGCAGCTCGTCATCGGTCTGGTGCGCAGAAACCTCGACAAATTCGAGGCAATATTTGCAGGCGTTATCCAGCAGATTGCCCATCACTTCCATAAAGTCATTTTTCTCACCGACAAAACTGATTTCCGGCGAAATATCGAGGCTAATGTTCACCCCTTTGCGTTGATAGACTTTATTCAGCGCTGAGGTCAGGCTATCCAGCAGCGGGGCGACGGGGTGCAGTTCACGGCTTAACAACGGGCTGCCGGAGCGCATACTGGCGCGGTGGAGATAATAGCCAATCTGCTGGGAGATACGGCTGATTTGCTCCAGCATTACCGGCTCGGCGTCGTCGACGCTGAGCTTCGAGCTGCGCATCGATCGCAACGTGCTTTGCATCACCGCGAGCGGCGTCTTCAGACTGTGCGTCAGATCGGTCAGGGTGGTACGATATTTATCGTAACGTTCGCGCTCGCTTTTCAGCAGGCGGTTGAGATTTCGTACCAGGCTGGTGAGTTCGCGCGTGGTTTGCGAATTGAGCTTATCCCGGTTGTGTTCTTCGAGCTCGCGGACCTCTTTCGCCAGCGATTCGATAGGACGCAGGCTCCACCAGGCAGCGACCCACAGCAGCGGGATAACCAACAGCAGGTTGGCAGCCAGAACATATACGAACCAGCTCCAGACCATGTAGGAACGTTTAAGCTCTACCGGAATGGTGTCGATGACTACGATGGTGAGCTGCGGCATATCAATGGTCGCCGGGTAGAGATTAATCGCTACCGAGTGCGTCATCTCTGTATTGTCGTCATCCTCACGAATTTCAGCGAGTTCGCGCTGCATGGACTCATCGTTGCCCAGCAGTGAACTGGTCGCATTCAGATCGGCTTCAATTTCGTGGAATCCGTTAGTTTTAAGCCACTCCGGACGAATGCTTTTTTCCACCCACGGCACATGGCGCTGCGCCCACAGCAACTGACCTTTTTCATCATAAATCAGTGCCATCGTCGGGCTTTGCCGGTTGAGATTTTCCGGCATTTCCACGCTGATTCGATTATTTTCCCATTTAGCCAGGGTGTAGAAGAGATTGCTCTCGCCGCGCAGCAGACGGAATGTGGTCTTGTCGAAGCTGACGCTATACCCGACCAGCGCCACCATGCCGTAAGCGAGAGACAGGATCAGCACCACGGCAGCGGTGGCCAGTAAAAAGCGGACCCGCAGCGACAGCGGCAAAAAGTGGCGAAGGATTTTTTTCATTTAGCGTAATTCAAACAGGTATCCCTGACCCCTCACCGTGGTGATGACGTCTTGTGGGTATTGTGCCTGGATTTTTTTACGTAAGCGGCCCATCAGCACATCAATGGTGTGGCTCTCGCGCAGTTCGGCATCGGGATAAAGCTGGAGCATTAAGGAATCTTTACTCACCACTTTGCCGCTGTTGCGGATCAGCGTTTCCATAATGGTGTATTCAAACGCCGTCAGCTTGATAACTTCGTCGTTGATCGAGAATTCACGACGCGAGAGATCCACCTGGAATGGCGGAAGGGAGATAACCTGGGACGCCAGACCGCTGTTACGGCGCATCAACGCCTGCATACGGGCGGCCACTTCTTCGATATGGAACGGTTTGGTGACGTAATCATCAGCGCCTGCGCTGAGCACTTCAACTTTGTCCTGCCAGCCTTCACGGGCAGTTAGAACCAGCACCGGAAGAGAGACATCGTGGCTGCGCCAGCGGCGGATCAACGATAAACCGTCTTCATCCGGCAGCCCCAGATCGACGATGGCGATATCGGGCAGGTGTTCATTGAGATAATAATCTGCCTCTTTTGCGTCTTCCGCGTCATCCACCTGATGCCCCATTTCCTGAAGCTGCACTTTCAGGTGATGACGTAGCAATGCATTATCCTCAACAACCAGTACGCGCATCATCTCTTCTCCCTAACATGAATGGTATGAATAGTTTAACGTGATTATGTTGTTACGGGGATAAACATTGCGTAAACCGCAGAGGAAGGAACCCTCTTTCCGGGCGGAAAGAGGGTAAAGGCAATTACTTCAGCTCATCAACCATTTTAATGGCGCGACCGATGTAGTTCGCCGGTGTCATTGCTTTCAGGCGCGTTTTCTCGTCTTCTGGCACGTCCAGACCGTCGATAAACTGTTTCATGCCTTCAGCGTCCACGCGTTTGCCGCGCGTCAGCTCTTTCAGTTTTTCGTATGGCTTTTCAATGCCGTAACGACGCATCACGGTCTGGATTGGCTCGGCCAATACTTCCCAGTTGTGATCCAGTTCGTCCAGCAGACGATCGCGGTTCACTTCCAGTTTGCTCACGCCTTTCAGGGTGGACTGATACGCAATCAGCGCATAGCCGATACCCACGCCGAGGTTACGCAGGACGGTGGAGTCCGTCAGGTCACGCTGCCAGCGGGAAACCGGCAGTTTGCTCGCCATGTGTTGCAGCAGGGCGTTCGCCAGACCCAGGTTGCCTTCGGAGTTTTCGAAGTCAATCGGATTCACTTTATGCGGCATGGTGGACGAGCCGATCTCACCGGCGATAGTTTTCTGCTTGAAGTGGTTCAGAGCCACGTAGCCCCACACGTCGCGGTCGAAATCGATCAGGATGGTGTTGAAACGCGCGATGCAGTCAAACAGCTCGGCGATGTAATCGTGCGGCTCGATCTGAGTGGTGTACGGGTTCCACTGAATTCCCAGAGAGGTCACGAACTCTTCGCTGAACTGATGCCAGTCCACTTCCGGATACGCCGCGATGTGGGCATTGTAGTTCCCGACTGCGCCGTTGATTTTACCGAGGATCTCAACCTGCTCCAGCTGGCGATACTGACGCTCCATACGGTACGCCACGTTCGCCATCTCTTTGCCCATCGTGGACGGTGTGGCTGGCTGGCCATGAGTACGGGAAAGCAGCGGGATATCACGGTATTGCACGGCCAGGTCTTTCACCGCGTCGATGATTTTGCGCCAGTAAGGCAGCACCACGTCCTGACGCGCAGTCGACAGCATCAGGGCATGAGACAGGTTGTTGATATCTTCAGACGTACAGGCAAAGTGGATGAACTCAGACACCGCGTGCAGCGCCGGTACGCTCTCTACTTTCTCTTTCAGGAAGTATTCAACCGCTTTCACATCGTGGTTGGTGGTGCGCTCAATGGTTTTGATACGCGCCGCGTCGTCTTCGCTGAACTCCGCGACGATTTTATCAAGGTAATCGTTTGCCTGGGCGTCAAAAGCAGGAACTTCCTTGATTGCTGCCTGGGTAGCTAACTTTTGCAGCCAGCGCACTTCAACCTGTACACGGAACTTCAGCAGACCATATTCGCTGAAGATCCCGCGCAGCGCGCTGACTTTATCGCCGTAACGTCCATCGACAGGGGAAACGGCGGTCAGTGAGGATAATTCCATAATTCGCAACTCCGGGAGGTTAACAATGAGCAAGAATTTGTTTTGCCTGAGTCGTCAGGCGATTACGAGAGAACATTAACTGCAGTCGGCCACCGCCAACCTGATGCCACAGCACGGCGGCACGAATCCCGGCCAGCAGCGAGGCGCGGACTTTTGCCTGTACCTGTGGGCTTTGCAGCACGGCAGGGGAGCCGGTCACCTGAATGCGTGGACCGAGCGGGCTGATGACATCGACGTAAATCGCGGCCATCGCACTCATCAGGGTTTCGGACTGCAAATCAAAATGGTCAAGCTGACGCTGTAAACCGTCAATACGGTTGCCGAGCGTGTCCATCGCGCCTTTTGCGCCGCTCAGCTTACGCTCCAGCACCATCAGGCTTAAGGTGTAACGGGTCAGTTCTGCGTTCAGTCCCTGACGGTTGCTGGCATTCAGCACGCCGAGCAGGGTTTCAAGGCCGAGGCGAAGATTGGTTTCGCTGCCACCGAACACCCCAAGCGTCGAGCCTGGGTTAAGATCGATAACGCTGTTGAGCGAAACGTGCAGCGCATCAGCGTCGCAATGACCCTGATGTGCCAGCTGTTGCACCAGACGGGCGGACTGGCAAATGCCGGCCAGCGCCAGGGTGATGTCATAATAATTCTTCGCCACACGTGCTCCTTTTGGTGTGCAAACTGTTTATTCGGCCAGCGGCAGACGCTGTTCAATGATCCCGCCGCCGAGGCAAATTTCGCCGCTGTAGAAGACAGCGGACTGGCCAGGCGTGACGGCAGAAACCGGCTCGTCGAAACGCACTTCGATACGTTCGTCATCAATGGCGGTGACAGTGCAAGGGATATCAGTCTGACGATAGCGGGTTTTCACCGTGCAGCGCAGGGTGCCGGTAAACGGTTCACGATCGACCCAGTGCAGCTGCTGAGCGATAAGCCCGACGGACATCAAACGCGGATGCTCGTGGCCCTGAGCCACCACCAGAATATTGTTTTCGACATCTTTATCGACCACGTACCACGGCTCTTCGCTGCCTTCTTTGGTGCCGCCAATGCCCAGACCTTTACGCTGGCCGAGGGTGTGGTACATCAGGCCCTGATGCTCGCCGACGTCATCGCCGTCAACGGTGATAATTTTGCCCGGTTGAGCAGGGAGGTAGCGCCCCAGAAATTCGCGGAATTTGCGCTCGCCGATAAAGCAGATGCCGGTGGAGTCTTTTTTCTTCGCGGTGATCAGATCCAGTTCTTCGGCGATTTTACGCACTTCTGGTTTTTCCAGCTCACCGACCGGGAACAGGCTTTGTGCAATCTGTTCGTGACCGAGGGTGTAGAGGAAATAGCTCTGATCTTTATTGCCGTCGAGACCGCGCAGCAGCTGGCTTTTGCCATCGACATCCGCGCGGCGCACGTAGTGACCGGTCGCGATGTAATCTGCGCCCAGGTCTTCAGCGGCGAATTCGAGGAAGGCTTTGAATTTGATCTCTTTGTTGCAGAGGATATCCGGGTTTGGGGTGCGGCCCGCTTTGTACTCTTCCAGGAAGAGTTCGAACACGTTGTCCCAGTACTCGGCAGCAAAGTTAACGGTATGCAGTTCAATGCCGAGTTTGTCGCACACGGCCTGCGCATCTGCAAGATCCGCCGCCGCCGTACAGTATTCCTCGCCATCGTCTTCCTCCCAGTTCTTCATGAACAGGCCTTCCACCTTGTAGCCCTGTTGTTGCAACAGGTACGCGGAAACGGAGGAATCGACACCGCCGGACATGCCGACGATCACTTTTTTCTGGCTGTTATCTGACATGGAATACTCACGACATTGAACTTAAAGGCGGCGTATTCTATCACGCGCCCCCCGCGTTGGCACCCTCTGTAAACGGCCAGTTAAATTCCGCGATCACCTCAAGCGGCAGGCGGCTACCGGACTGATAGCAGCGAATGCTTTCGGCAACCAGCGGTGAGCGCAGGTTTGGCGCGTTCAGGATCTCCTCTGCCGTCACCCACAGGCAACGGTCGATATCGTCGTCATGCGGCTCAGTGGCGCACATTTCGTTAAGTTCGACCACAAACAGAAAGCGTAAAAACGGCGTGCGATCGGGCGCGATCCACTGGTGCAGTCGCACAAAATGCTGCGGTTCGGCGTGAATACCGGTCTCTTCCCACAGCTCGCGACGCGCGGCCTGAACCAGCGTTTCGTCGGCTTCAAGATGACCCGCGGGCTGGTTCCACAGCGCTTTGCCGTTGATCGTCTCTTCGACGACGAGGAATTTGCCTTCGGCGTGAACCAGGGTGGCGACGGTAACGTGTGGTTTAAACATCGTTTTTCCTTAGTTAGCTGAATGACGCAATTCAATATCAATATTTGATCTGGATCACATTTTTACCCGGTGCTCTATACTTGCTGAGGTTCTGATTCTCACCACCGAGGGTACCATCATGCAGCTTACCACGCGTACTATGCCGCAAAAGAAACGTATCGCTTTAGTGGCTCACGATCCCTGCAAACCCGACCTGCTCAACTGGGCAATCGATAATCAAACGGCACTTGAGGGCCACACCATCTACGCCACCGGCACCACCGGAAACCTGCTGCTTGCCCACACGCGTTTGCCCGTCCTGGCGCTGATGAGCGGCTCGATAGGCGGCGACCAGCAGCTGGGTTATCTCATTGCGTCGGGCCAGATTGATGTGCTGGTCTTTTTCTGGGACCCGCTCAGCGCGGTGCCGCATCACTCGGACGTGAAGGCCCTGATGCGTCTGGCAACGGCGTGGAATATCCCCATCGCCAGCAACGCCTGCAGCGCCAATTTCCTGATCCACTCGTCGCTCTTTGAGCAGACGTTCGATATCACCGTTCCGGACGGAGATGCGTTCCTCAGCAGTCGCGTATCCCACGTCACGCAAAACGGCGTGCATACGCAGCATCTTCTATAACGAATTGACAGGGATTTCCCGCCACTCACCCGACGCCAGATTGTCCAGCGTCAATGTCCCCATCGCATACCTTATCAGGCGCAACGTTGGAAAACCGACATGCGCCGTCATGCGTCGCACCTGGCGATTCCGCCCTTCATATAAGGTGATTTTCAACCAGCTGGTGGGGATAGTTTTGCGTTCGCGAACCGGGGGATTGCGCGGCCACAGCCACTCTGGTTCTTCGACCAGCTCAATACCGGCGGGCAGGGTGGGGCCGTCATTGAGCGTCACGCCATTGCGCAGGGCATCAATCGCCTCAGTCGTCGGTTCGCCCTCCACCTGCACGTAGTAAATCTTACCGGTGCGCTTGCCCGGCTGGGTCAGTCGCGCCTGGAGCTGTCCGTCGTTAGTCAGCACCAGCAGGCCTTCGCTGTCCCTGTCTAAGCGGCCAGCGGCATAAATTCCTTGTAACGGGATGTAATCTTTCAGGGTGCTGCGTCCCGCCTCATCCGTGAACTGCGGCAGCACATCATAAGGTTTATTGAAGATAACCAGCCGCTTCGGTCCAGTGTCAGGCTTTTTTTTGGCGTTGCGTCGCGTGCTGAATCGTTCAACTTGGTGATTTCTAAAAGAAGTTTTGTTCATAGTGTTTTCAGAATGGGTGGATTCGAGCATTATAACGGAAATTCATGAGTGATTGGCGCGAGCCTGATATTCGAGTAGTATGAGCTCGCATATTACAACTCATTAACAAAAAACCAGAAGCGCTCGAAGGAGAGGTTAATGGAAAGCAAAGTAGTCGTTCCGGCGGAAGGTAAGAAGATCACCCTGCAAGATGGCAAACTGAACATCCCTCACAACCCAATCATTCCTTTCATTGAAGGTGATGGTATCGGTGTGGATGTGACGCCAGCCATGATCAAAGTGGTGGATGCCGCCGTGCAGAAAGCCTATAAGGGCGAGCGGAAAATTTCCTGGATGGAAATCTATACCGGCGAAAAATCTACCCAACTGTATGGCCAGGATGTCTGGCTGCCAGAAGAAACTCTGGACCTGATTCGTGATTACCGCGTTGCCATCAAAGGCCCGCTGACTACCCCGGTCGGTGGCGGTATTCGTTCCCTGAACGTTGCGCTGCGCCAGCAGCTTGACCTGTACGTGTGTCTGCGCCCGGTGCGTTACTACGCGGGCACGCCAAGCCCGGTTAAACACCCTGAGCTGACCAACATGGTTATCTTCCGTGAAAACTCCGAAGACATCTATGCCGGTATCGAGTGGAAAGCCGACAGCGCCGAAGCCGAGAAAGTGATCAAGTTCCTGCGCGATGAGATGGGCGTGACGAAGATTCGTTTCCCTGAACATTGCGGCATCGGCATCAAGCCGTGCTCAGAAGAAGGCACTAAACGCCTGGTGCGTGCAGCCATCGAATACGCGATCACCAACGACCGTGATTCCGTGACCCTGGTGCACAAAGGCAACATCATGAAATTCACCGAAGGCGCTTTCAAAGACTGGGGTTACCAGTTAGCGCGTGAGGAGTTTGGTGGTGAGCTGATCGACGGCGGCCCTTGGGTGAAAATCAAGAACCCAAATACCGGCAAAGAGATCGTGGTCAAAGACGTGATCGCCGATGCGTTCCTGCAGCAAATCCTGCTGCGTCCGGCTGAATACGACGTGATCGCCTGTATGAACCTGAACGGTGACTACATCTCCGACGCCCTGGCAGCCCAGGTTGGCGGTATCGGTATCGCCCCAGGCGCAAACATCGGTGACGAGTGCGCACTGTTCGAAGCCACCCACGGTACAGCACCTAAATACGCAGGCCAGGATAAAGTGAACCCAGGTTCCATCATCCTGTCCGCGGAAATGATGTTGCGCCATATGGAGTGGTTCAAAGCCGCAGATCTGATCGTTAAAGGTATGGAAGGCGCGATTAACGCTAAGACCGTAACCTATGACTTTGAACGTCTGATGGACGGAGCTAAGCTGCTGAAATGTTCAGAGTTTGGTGACGCGATCATTAAAAACATGTAATCCATTTTCCGGGTTAAATGAAAACGGGAGCCGAAAGGCTCCCGTTTTTTTATGTCTGATTGGGTATGACTCTCTTCTGTGAGAGCTGCGTTCAGAAAAGCTGTCTTACAGGTACTTGATAGAGATGGTGGCCTGACCGTCGAGTACGGTGTCATCAGTGATCGCCAGGGTAGTGGTGTTCTGAATGGCAGCACTTATAACCAGAACATCCGCAGCGTCCTTGAACGCGATTGGATTACCCTGTGCATCAGAGTAGGTGAAGAGTCGTGTACCATCAGGGCGGGAATAAACAGATGATGCAGGGTCTGCTGCCCAGGTCGCGCCATTATCTGTTGAATCTGCAAGTATCCCAGCAGCTCCGTCAACCACGATATCATGGGCCTCTGTAACGACAGAGTATGAGCCCAGTTTGACATCATCTGCTGTTACGCCCAAACCAAACTCAGATGCCGGAGCACCAGGGTTGCCCGTCTGGTCGATAGGTCCAGTATCGACAACGCTTGAACTGCGATCATCGGTAATCGTCCAGGCAACTTTAGTTGGGCTGGTACATGCCACACTCAATTGAATACTCTGCTGACCTAACTGGTTTACAGCAGTATCACTCAGTGAATCTACTGACATTGAACCATAGTCAACCACACCTCCGGAAGCCAGGGTCGGCGTACAGGAACCCATCACCAGTTTGCCCGTAACCTTCATCACTGCGGTTTCAGCTGCAAATGCTGAGTTAGCGGTGGAAATAACGAGTGCAGCGGCTGCACAGAATTTAAAAATAGTTTTCATGGAATAACGACTCTTCAGTTGGATGATTTAAAATAAGACACTGTTGTCTGGTTCGACATATTATCTGTATTCATTCATAATGGTTCAATTCAATAAGATCGCAGTTATATATTCATTATTGAGTGTAAAATTGGACTCAATAATATAAAAATAAAAAACAAGATGTGAAGACTTAATGATGCACGTCAGTAAAGAGAGTAATTTACTGACTTAACGGAGTAAGTAGAACGGAAGGTAAGAATAAACAGCAGGGAAGGGGCGGATTGCCTTCAAAGTTGTTCAGGCTTTCCGCTATGTCGAACTAAACTGTGCGGCAGGCTACTCCAGGTTTTTCACATCCAACCCTTGCTAAGAACCACTTTGCCCTCAGACTTGAACTGGGCCAGCATTTTCATCACCGTGCTGCGCGACAGGCCACTCTTATCAACAACGTAATCGGCTGCCGTGCGACGTAAGCGGATAATATCTGGCTCGGCCTGTAGCTGGTAAAGGCAATGGATGACCAGAGCATAGCTGGAGACGCCAGACATGTTATTGATGTATTTCAGCATATTAGCAATGGTTAGCATATGATTGATGGATACGGTTTCCCACAGATTTTTCTCATTAATTATTTTTTCAGCCTCTGACAACGCCAGAAACTCATAGCTAATATCAGTACAGGCGCGGAAGTATAATAACGTTGTGTCTATAAATTGATTGAGACCAAAAATTCGAGGAGCAGTAAAATTGACTAACAGGCGATCGTCACCGGGCCTGCATCCCGCGATAATCCCCTGATGGAAGATCAGAATGTTTTTTTCAGTAAACCCATCCATTGTGATAAGTTGATTTTTACGCTTGGTGAAAATATTTTCTGTCCGTGATAAATGACTAATTAATAGCTGAATGTTTTCCTTGGAATTTAGCATGATTGTTCCCACTCATTATTGTTGCAATTAATAGTAGTCTATCTTCAGTGAAGATGTGTGTGAATTGACACTACGTGGAGCCTGTACCTTTTACCAGACTTTTATTACTGGCTCTCAAGCTGAATACCCAGGTTAGTGAGTAAATCTTCTTCATCCTGTGCAGAATGCAGGCCAGGTTTAAGTACGGGGTGGATGTGCAAAAGAAAAGAGAATTGCTGACCTATTTGCACCTCTCCATTGCGAACGGGGAGAAGACCGTCGTTGTTCAAAACCAGAAGCTTTCTTCGATTCCTTTCCTGATTCGGTGTGAATGAGCCATGCGTCAGGGTTTTACCGAGATCGACAGACCTGCCATCGAGTAAACCCTGCTGCGCAGAAATCACCAGAACACCGGCACTACCGAAGCGAAAACGTCTGAACCCTGAAGTGTCACTGATAAAAAGTGCCATCGTCTGTGGCTCACTGCAAATCGCATTCACTCTAACCTCTCGCTCATCCAGGCTATACATGCCGCCGCGATGACTGCTGATTTCGCTATTGCTGAGCTTGCCGTAATCCACTGTTGTCTCGGAGACGCTGACGTCGCATTCTGCGCGGGCAGCGCTTGCGCAGAGTAATCCGGCCAGCAGAGCCCATTTCAGGATGGATCGGATGTTCATTTGCATACCCCGTTAATATTTTCATAAGTCTGTTTTTCGCCCTCTGGTGAAAGGGTGTAAATGATCTGGCAAATCTTCACGCTGTCTTCGTTCGTGAGATAAAGCGACGGTTTGGCGGAGACGTCCTCCATAAACAGCAGGCCGTCGTCTACCGCCGTAGCAGCATAATTACCGTCCCCATCAACCACGGTGCTACCTTTTTTCAGGGTTTGACCATTCGCCATCTGCACGTGGATCATTGCCCGGTGGACGTGTAGTGAACTGAACTGCACATGTCCGACGGCACCGCGTCCTGCTGCCAGTTCGCCGAACCCGTTTTCGACGTCCACATCCTGTGGAAGACTGTTCGTATCCAACTCAACGTGCACTTTATGATACGGATTGACGGACGGTACGATGGCCTTGCCCCAGCGATCGGTCCAGACGTCACCGGCCGGTGTCTTGATCCGTGTTCCGGCCAGATCTTTGCCTGCATCAACGATAGCGAAGGTATCCTTAACCGGCCACGGTGAGAGAGTCACGCCGTTCTGATGGGCTACCACACCACCGGATAGTGCCATGCCATAGTTACGTCCATTTGGCCCGTCGGCTCCGGCGCTTAAACCCAGACGGGTAAAGTGCAGATTACTGTTGATAGAACCGTTGAAACTGTTTTCCCGATCGGCCAGATCGCGTTCAGCAGAGAGGGAATACTCGGTGCTTTGGCTTATATCCCCGCTGGTCTGCATACCCATATTCGTTTCGTGGTGCATAGTGTGGGAATAAGCGCTGATACGGTGGCCGCCCAGCGGCATGCTGATATTCACAAACACCGTATCCCCGTTGTCGTCGCTGTTGTTGCGTTCATCGTCCTGGTCATCGCTTTTCTGGTTCACAGACCGCTGCCAGCTGACGTTGAGGTTCATGTGGCCAAATGACCTGCCCCATGAGGCGTTCACAAACTCGCTTCCTTCATTTCCCTCAGTACCCTGGTTCTTTGAGTAACGCAGACTAAAAGAACCCAAATTCGCCAGGGAGTAGTGCAGCCCAGCGGAATATTGCCCTTCGTACTGTTGAAAATTGTCCTCAAGAGAGTCTTCCAGCTCGCGATAGCCCTGGGTGTAACGCGTCGTGCTGACATCGGTCGTCAGTTGGCCGGACAAGGCGTAGCTGGCTGACAAGGTGCTGCTACGTCCTTTTTCGCCATGCTCTTCATCCATCGACGCTTTAAAGGTGGCCGATAGCAGCATTTTGTTAAAGGGTAAGGTATCCAGTGTCAGAGCAGCGGAGTCATAGCCCTGTGCAGTCATCACGCCGGTACCGATATTCAGCCAGGGTTTGACCCGCCAGCCGTCGGAGAGGGTCGCCAGCATCGGCTGGCTCTCTTCGTCGCCGTTGCTGCGATAGCGGCCCACGGCGGCAGAAAGGCCTGACGGGCTGGTTAGCTGGTGACTGTTCACCGCATCAGCAGGGATCACGAAATGGCTTTTGCTGCCGTCGGTTTCCGTGACCGTGACATCGAGTTCGGCATTGCTGCGAATAATCGGAACATCGTTCAGGGTGAACGGACCGGCGGGGACCAGCGTGGAATAGACCACCCGGCCCGCCTGGCGGACTTCAACGCGCGCCTGGGCCGAGCGGGCAATACCTGACACGCTGACACCGCTGCTGCCTTCCGGGCTTAATGCCTCTTCCGGCATAATCTGTACACCTGAAATCGATGTGCCAGCAAAAATCGAACCACCGGTGTTGATCTGTCCGGCCTGGAAAATTTTCTGGCTATCCACCAGCGTGTGCTGCAGATAGGCGTACAGGTTATCGGTGGTTCGTGACCCATTCTCTTCATTCAGAGACTGGCGGCTGCGGAACAGCCAGTCATGCATGTTCAGACCTTCTTCCAGCATCAACTGCTTTGTCTCGCTGTTGTTGCTGTCTGAGGTATTTTGCGTCGCAAAGGCGGTGTAATTGAAAATGCCCGCCGTACCGCCCGTGCTGTAATCTTTGGCCTGGTCACCTTCGCTGGTGGTATCGATGGCTTCTTGCGGAACGACCAGATCCAACTCCTCCTGTGCAGGAACGGCAGTAATGACCGTGCCTGGGAAGGTTTTCGTATAGTCGAAACAAGCATTGCTCTTATCGTCATCGCCGAGCTTTGCCACTTCACGCGGGACCACTAATGAGGCTCCCTGCAAAAAAGGCGTTGTGGCACACAGCTGGCCATCCTGGCCAAAGGTTGCGGAAACCTTTCCTTTTTTCTCGCCATTCACCACCACAGTGACCATTTTTACGCCGGGCGTAAATTTCGGCGCAGAGGCGAAATAATGACCCAGAGACGGATCAAGGCCGCGGTCTTTCATGATGCTGGTATCAAATTCCAGCGGGGCTTCTGCCGCAGAGGAAAGTACCGGGTACAGACAGCAGAGAACAGCTAACGATAAATAACGATGCGATAACGAAACCATCTCAGAATACTCGTTTAGATTATTTATTCAGAGTGGCGGTGTAGCTTGGGACATCAATGCCGTAGCGACTGGCCGGGAAAAATTTCAATTGGCTATCACCTGCCAGAGATGTTTTTGCCTCTGCAGTTAGCGTCTGACCCGGTAAAATATAGGTCTGCTTTATTTTCATTTGCGTACCAGACGGTTTTGCCACCAAATTTTCAGCCATGCGGACAACATAAGGTGAATCATTTTTTACCGTGACGGTATTACCCGCTGCTGACCATTTCAGCAGGGTCCAGGCATCTTTGACAACTGGGAGATTTACAGGATGAATCAGCACCGGAATATCCTGGCGAATATTAATGGACACCCGGCTGTGATCGCTTTTTATTTTCGGTGGAATACCTTCAAAGGTCACGCGCTTCAAATGTTCTGTTGTTAATGGGGCATCGGTTGCCAGAATAAAACGCAGCTGTTGGGTCTGACCATCTTCGACACGGGTGACGGGTTGGGTGACGGTCAGATGCGTACCTGTATCCCCAGGAATATCGACAATATTGGTATACAGCAGGGAAGGGTGCGGGTCGGTATTTTTAACATTAATGCTACCGCCTTTATCCTGCTCTTCAATAATAAGCAGTGAGGATTCTGGAACCATACCCGTTGCCAGTGCGGCGGCGGATTTAATAATAAGTAATAATGTAATGAGTTTTGCTGACTTTTTCAGGTGAACCATATTATCTCCAGTCGTTAATTGAATTATATTAAAAGGCGGAGGTTGATGACGAACATCGCTATCCGATGCCGTGCATTCTAATTAGGTGTACTGTTAAAATCAGCTCGAAAATAAACCAAAAACAAAGTCGATTCTGAGTCCGATTTTGCGATCTATTTATTTGCGAAATGGAAAAATAGCCGTATATCATTAACTTCTGAACAGATTCGTTAAGGGTATTCATAATATGGATGCTGTATTTACCCGTCCTCAAAATGGGAACTGGCAATGATAAAATCATTAATGCGTGCAGCAGCGGTTGTCCCGCTGCTGCTTTCACCTGATGTCATGGCCGCAGATACTGCGATTATCAAAGTCCAGGCCATGCTGATAATGGGCTCCTGTACGCCTTCGTTAGATAACGGCGGATTACTCGATTTTGGCGGATTTCCCGTGGATCATCTTTATGAGGATACCCCGAGCGGACTGGATACGCGCAATATCAGCCTGCATATCACCTGTTCTGAACCTGTCGCGTTAGCCTTCACCTTTCAGGATGACCGCAGCGATACCCTGGACGGCGGCAGCGCGGATATTGCCACTTACGGATTTGGCATCGGCAAAACCGCAGGGGGCGTGAATATCGGCCACTATTACCTCTACCTGGTCGGCCCCGACACGCCGGTGGTCAATAATGCTCCGGCCCGCACGATCTTCTCTGACAATAACGGCGCTGACTGGAACCTGGCCTCCAGCTCAACCCGGGCGTCGAACAGCGGCAGCAATCTGGCGGCCTTCTCCGATACCCAGGATTTCACCCATCCGCTGGCCGTTGAAACCGCCGAAGTGGTACTGTCAGTCCATCCCATCGTACAAAGCCGCAAAACCCTCGCGCTGACGGACGACCAGCCGTATGAAGGGCTTGCGACGATAAGCCTGGTGTATCTCTAACCCCTGTAAAAAGGTGTTGCATTTTACCGGTCAAAAACCCTGGCGATTAACTTTCTTGTAGCTACGCTTAAACAGGTAACCTATAGCGGGAGGGGTTATGTTGACTCATTCTGAAGCCAAACGGTGGGCGTCGGTAATGCTGAAATCAGCGTTATGCGATGGGATGCAAACGGAGGAGATTTCTCGTCAGGTACACCTGGTCTGCGATCATCACGGGCGGGAGTGTCTGGAGGAGTTAATTGAAGAGATCTTAATTGAAGCAGGACGAATAGGGCCTAAGCACAGCAATGGTGAAATTCACCATCACTAAGCTTCAATATTCTGCTAACCGTTTTCACCCATCACGATGTTCTCACGCTGGATCCGGGAGCGTTTCCGCTCCCGGACAGCCGGTTTAGAAAATTTCCTTCACTTTGAACAGTGACACTGAACGTGACAGCAGATTTGCCTGCTCGTTCACGCCTGAAGCCGTAGTGGCTACCTCTTCGACTAACGCGGCGTTTTGCTGCGTCACATGATCCATCTGGGTGATCGCCACGCGAATCTGCTCAACGCCACGACTTTGCTCTTCCGATGCCAGCGCGATATTTTCCATCATTACGTTAACTTTACTGACCGCTCCGCTGATATCCAGCATCGTCCGGCTGGTTTTATTGGCAAGCTCTGCCCCTTCCTGGATGTACAGCGTTGATTCATTAATCAGCGTCGTTATCTCTTTTGCGGAATCAGTACAACGGCGGGCAAGATTTCTTACTTCGCCAGCAACCACCGCAAAACCACGCCCGGACTGGCCCGCTCGCGCCGCCTCTACTGCGGCGTTAAGCGCCAGAATGTTGGTCTGGAACGCAATACTGTCGATGACGCTGATGATCTCCACCATTTTCTGCGCGCTTTGGCTGATGGCATCCATCTTCTTCATCATATCGCGCATCTGTTCTTCGCCTTCGTTGGCAATCCCGGCGGCATTCTGCACCATCTGCGACGCCTGCAGCGCATTATCCGTGTTTTGTTTTACCGTTGCGGTGATCTGCTCCATGCTCGCCGCCGTCTCGACCACGGCTGCGGCTTGCTCCTCGGTACGACGCGAGAGATCGCCATTGCCGGATGATATTTCCTGCGTGCCAATATTGATGGATTCGACGCCCTGGCGAATAGAGACCACCGTCGAATTCAGCTCCGCCTGCATGGTCTGCAATGCGCAGAACAGCATACCAATTTCATTTCTGTTGGCCACGTGGATATTGCCGGTCAGATCGCCTTTGCCAATATATTCAAAATGCTGAGCCACCTCCTGCAATGGCAGGATCAACATCTTGCGCATCCAGATATTGATAATAATAAACAATACCCCAGCAAGAATAAGCATGGCGATCATAATAAGCAGGGCAAAGTGATAAGAACTGTTGCTGAAATTAATCACCTGGTTGAGATTATGTTGGGTGGTATCGATATATGAATGGTATTCATTATCCCACGCCTGGCGCGCCTGCAAAGTCGCACGACTACTATCGGCTAATGCGGTTTTGAGTTTTAGCGGATCATTGATGTTGATGACCTGGTCGGTATTATGATTCAACACGCTGACTTGCTGATCGTAGCGGTCTTTCATTCTGGCGCCTACCTCAGGCTCGATAGTTGAAAGACCGGGGATTTTGACAAACATCTGGTACTGCTGAGCGGCAGTCTGCAACTCATTGCGGACACTCTCCTGCACTGCTGGCTCATCGATATCATCGCCGTGGGTTTTTGCCTGTGCGGCGGAATCAATAATAATACGCGCGCGCAAGATGGCATCGCGCACGGCGTTCAGGGCTTTCTGTTCTCCGGCATTATAACTTAACGTTTGAATATCATTATTACTGCGGTGCAGGAAATAGAGCCCAAGACCGCTCGAAAGAATAAGCATTAACGTAAAGGATGTCAGAACGATCAACAGCCCTACGCTGATTTTAATATTTTTCAAAATAAACTCCTTTATAACCTGTGTCGATATAACACCACGCTTGGGAGGGTTATCGGCAGGTGAAAAGGGGGCTTGATTGGCATAAACGACAAAATCAGCCTAAAACGGAAATATGACGTTTACGGTTTTATCTGGCGGGAAAATCGATATTTAAACTTGATGATCCGCATGCGTATGACGAGAGGAGGGGATTTGCCAAAAAAAAGCCCACTAAAACGTGGGCAAGAAATACTGGAAGCAATGTGAGCAATGTCGTACTGAATACCTGAGTGTTTTGCTCAACTATTCAGTGTTGAGAAAGATAATCTTTCTCAACAAAAGATGCAACCCCATCTTTTGTGTGGCGTGAGATTTTTTATTGGTGATAAAACACGCAAACACACTTTGTGATGTCTATCACAAATTTCATTTTTGAAATCCTGTGCTATCCTTTTCTGTGTCGTTGATTTGATGACAAAAAACCATACAGAGAGGAAAGCTATGGGAATTTTATCCTGGATTATCTTTGGGCTTATTGCGGGGATTCTGGCGAAGTGGATCATGCCAGGCAAAGATGGCGGCGGATTCTTCGTCACAGTAATTCTTGGGATCGTGGGCGCCGTAGTCGGTGGCTGGATCAGCACCTTGCTCGGTTTTGGTAAAGTCGATGGTTTCAACATCGGCAGCTTTGCAGTTGCGGTGATTGGTGCGCTGGTGGTTCTGTTTGCCTACAGAAAAATCAAAAGCTAAGAGTCAAAGCATCGAAAAAAGGCTGCCAGTGAGCAGCCTTTTTTACACGTAATCCATCACCACCAGCCGAACTGGGTGCCCGCGACGGCGACAAGTGCGACGATTAACATAATAATAGTTGTCTTGCGCATTTACGCCCCCGGAGCGGCGTAACCGCCGACAAAAAACCACGTTAAAAAAACCACTGCCGTTATAAAAATAACGACCGGGAAGACAATTCCGATCCTCATAACATCCCCTTTCTGATTTCCTTGCCCGCAGAGTGTACGGGGTTACTCTTCGCGGAGAAAGCGCGTTTTGCGTTTCCCTTTTTTATCCAGATACATCGCCGTATCCGCCGTGCGCAGTGCGCTGTCTGCATCCATTCCGTCTGGATCGACCGCGACCACGCCTAAGCTGGCGCCTGGGTAGACAAGATGCACATTTCCCAGCCAATACTCACCGGCAATCGAGGCGCTGATCTGGGTTCTGAGAATATTAATTTGCGCATTGTCGGCGTCGGTATCGCCCTTGCTCAGACAGGCAACCAAAAATTCATCGCCACCAAGTCTGCCAACAATGTCGTCTTCGGTTTGACCGTCGATCAAACGTTTACCGACTTCAACCAAAAACTGATCGCCCGTTTCGTGACCAAAGCGATCGTTGATGAGCTTGAAATCATCCAGATCGATGTAGGCAATGATGGCATTGCGCTTGAGATGCCGCGCCAGCGAGAAGAGGGTGGTGAGGTTATCAAAAATCGCACGACGGTTGGGTAAACCGGTCAGCGCATCGGTATAGGAATGTGCGATCAGTGCCGCATTTGCTTCGCGCAGTTGCATCACCAGCGACTCTTTCTGAATGTACTGAGCAATGAGACCGGCGAAAAGTTGCAGAACCTGCTCCCCCCGATCGCTCAACGTCTGCTTTTGCGTACTGGCCGCGCAGAGCGTTCCATACAGCGAGCCATCAGCCAGATGAATGGGAATGCTGACATAGGTGGTGATGCCGAGCGCTTTGGCCGCGTCGCAATCCGCCCAGTGTTCCGCCACTTCGTTGCTGAAAAAGCAGTTACTGTCGATGGCGCGTTTGCACAGGGTGTCGCCCCAGGGCACGCTCAGCCCTTCGGGGATCTGCATCTGTTTGCTGTTACGGGCATAAAGAATGTGCTGCAAACGCGCGTTAATATCGACTTTCGTCAGATAGGTCGATTCCATATCGGTAACAATCTCCAGCATCTCCAGGAGCTGACGCACCAGGCTTTCAAGAGATTGTTCAGTGGCGAGGGTTTCTGAAACACGGGCAAGAATAATATCCGACATGACGTAGGTAGACTCCCATGCAGAAGACGCCAGTATCTGCATGTTGTGCTGAATTTTTCGGCTGAGGCATAGTAGAACACGAATACAGGAAATTTTATATATTGTCGCGGTGGGTGCCGCTGGGCAGGCGAAAAAAAACCCCGCCGTTAAGTGCGGGGCAAAAGACATCTTGATTACGGAATGATGTTCTCTGGTCATTGAGAACGCAGCCACTATAGGTTTAAAAAGTGCAGGTTTAATGGAGAAATCATGGAGAAAATGGCGAAGACTGGGTACGCTTTAGGCTCTGTACATTGAAAGGATATGACAATGCGATATCTGTTACTGGCGATGATTCTGCCGTTAGCCGCCTGTTCGACCCCACCTGAAGCGCCAAAACCCCCGCAAATTGGTATGGCTAATCCTGCTGCCGTGTATTGCGTGAAGAAGGGCGGAGAGCGCGTTCCCGTGCAAAGTCCGCAGGGCGTTCGCACCGAATGCAAACTGCCGGGTGGGGAAGTGATCGATGAGTGGGATCTGTTCCGTCGCGATCACCCAACGCCTGCCTCGTGACAGTTAAGTAGCGACTGCGATACACTTCTCTTTAGGAATTATCTCAGCCCATGCGGCTGGCAACCGACACCGAGAGAGAAGTATGTTTCAGTTAAAACCGGGCAGCCTGTGTATGGTCATTGGCGCCCGCACCGCCGCCGGGCGGCGCAATATCGGCAAATCCGTTGAGCTTTTTGAACTCTGCAAGCCTGGCCTGCGTTTTCTGAATCCGGTTAACGGCGTGATGACCGAACTGCCCGCGAGCGCCGACCGCGCCCTGTGGCTGGTCACTGGCGACGTTTATGCGGTTGATAATCAGCATGGTTTTGCCTTTGTGCGCCCGGAACATCTCCTGCCGCTGACGCCGGATGACGCATCACACACTCTCGACGAATTAACGTTCAGCTAACTGGCGCAGCCAGTCGGCTAACACCAGGGCGTGATTCTGTTGGGTATTCTTTGCGCCGTACAACAGCGTCACGGTTTGGTTTTTAGCGAGGGTGGCAACGCGGTTGCCCTCGTCCATCTGCTGAGTCAGTTCTTGCTGGTACGCCTCGCGAAAAGCGCTGAAATCAATCACTTCACCGTGAAAGGCCTTGCGTAATTCGCTGGACGGCGTTAGCGCTTTGCACCACTCATCAAACGCCAGATCCTCTTTTTTCACGCCGCGCGGCCACAGTCTGTCGACCAGAATGCGATAGCCGTCGTCCGGGCTTGCCGCGTCATACACCCGTTTACACTGAATCATTGTCTCTCTCCTCCACCCAGGCGATCAGCTCGGTTAGCTGGTTATCGGAAAATACCTGAATGCCATGTTCACGTAACAGCGCGGCAGCAACGCCCATTCCGGCACGTTTTATTCCGCTAAAACTGCCATCGTAAATCTGCTCGCTGCCGCAGGTCGGGCTGCCGTCGGTGAGCAGAGCGGCGCTGCACTTTCCTTCCTGGGCGGCACGCAACGCTAACCAGGCGGCAAGCTGATAGTGCGCGGTGACATCGCTGCCATCGCTTTCCAGAATCCGCGCACGGCCCGCCATCACCTCGTGTCCGCTGCCTTTCACAATCTCAGCCGGTAAGCGGGGGATCGACAGTCCCGCCGCCAGTTCCGGGCAGTGCGTCACCAGCCGTTTTTCCTGCTGCCAGCGTTTGAGGGTTTCAGAGATCGCTGCTTTCTCGCTGCCGTTGTAGCGAACCTTATGGCCCATCAGACACGCGCTGACCAGAATTTTGGTTTTCATAAGGTTTTAAATGTTCCGAAGAGGGGGAAATACGCTACCACTATACCACCTGGAATTTTCCCCCTCCAATTTAAGGTATTGTGAACCCTGCAAAAGATCGGTAGGCTGAGGTTCCTTATGTTATCTGATAATTCTTTGGCATATGGAACCTCTTATGGAACTCTCCCCGGTAAAAGACACACTTCGCATTGCACTTATTGGTGATTACAACCCTGATGTCATTGCTCATCAGGCGATCCCTTTATCCATCGATGATGCTGCTGCCGTGCTGGATTTAACGGCGGATTACGACTGGATTGCCACCACCGAATTGACCAGCCCGGAAGATTTGGTGGGTTATGACGCCATCTGGCTGGTTCCGGCCAGTCCTTATCAAAATGTCGATGGGGCGTTTATCGCCGCGCGCTTTGCACGTGAAAACAGCATTCCGTTCCTGGGGACCTGCGGTGGATTCCAGCATGCGTTGATTGAATACGCACGAAACGTGTTGGGCTGGAGTGATGCGACACATGCCGAAACCGATACTGACGGCAGAATGGTGATTGCACCGCTGACCTGTTCACTGGTGGAAAAAACCGACACCATCGAGCTTCGCGCGAATACCATTATCGCCAAAGCCTACGGCAGAGAAGAGATTGAAGAAGGTTATCACTGTAACTACGGCGTCTCACCTGAGTTCACAAAAGAGCTGGAAAGCGGTGATATGCGCGTGACGGGCTGGGATGAGCAGGGTGAGATCCGTGCGGTTGAGCTGGTGACGCATCCGTTCTTCGTGGCGACCCTGTTCCAGCATGAGCGTGGTGCGCTGGCCGGTCGTCCTGTGCCGTTGGTGCAGGCGATGCTGTACGCCGCACGCGGCTAAAGGGGCAGGCCGCCCGGCCTGCCGTCAGATTCAATGGGGCGTGATCTCACGGTCGCGCCCGGCAAGCATGCCACACACAGCCATCACCACTCCTGCCAGTGCGCAGGCGATCAGCGGGATCCGCCAGTCGCCCGCCGTGTCATGAATTTTCCCCATCAGCGGAGGCCCACAGGCCGCCAGCAGATATCCTACCGACTGTGCCATTCCAGAAAGTGCCGCCGCCTGATGCGCAGAGCTGGCGCGAAGCCCGATAAACGTCAGGCCCAGAATCATGGTCGCGCCGGAACCAAAGCCATAGACGATAGTCCAGAGCACCGCCTGATCCGGAACAAACCAGAACCCGGCCAGACTCACAGCGCACATTAGAGCCGATAATCCGGCGATACCGCGCTGATCTTTCAGTTTATGCAGCAGCAGCGGTACGGCCAGACCCGGCGCTGCTGTCGCCAGCTGCAGCAGACCGTGCATCGATCCGGCCTCGGTTTCGCTGTAACCGTGGCTGAGTAAAATTGCCGGCAGCCAGCCGATAATCACATAGTAAATCAGGGAGTTAATCCCGAGGAACAGCGTCACCTGCCAGGCCAGCGCCGAACGCCAGATCCCGCGATTATGCAGCGCCCGCGCGCCGGTCAGCGGGGCGGTCTGTTTTTGTCGCCACTGTGGCAGCCACAGAAGTGTCGCCAGCAGCGGGAACACCATCAGCATCAGCAGCGCACCGTGCCAGCCCGCGCCACTCAACGCCAGCGGAACGATCATCGCTGAACCGAGCGCAGCCGCCGCGCCCATCGTCAGAGAGTAGGCTCCAGTGAGTTTTGCCACCTGACCTGGGAAATCGCGCTTAATCAAGCCGGGGAGAAGTACGTTACCCAGTGCAATGCCGCAGCCAATCACCGCAGTGCCGATAAACAGCAGCGCTGAAGAGGGCAGCGAACGAATACCAATGCCGACGCAAATCAGCAGCATGGCGATAAACAGGCTGCGCTCCATGCCGATTTTGCGCGCCACACCGGCGGCCAGCGGGGAGATTAAGGCAAACGCCAGCAGCGGCAGCGTAGTTAACAATCCAGTCTGGGCGGTCGTCAGGCCGTAGTCGTGGCGAATCATGTCCAGCAAGGGAGCCGCGCCGGTAAACGTGACGCGTAGCGTGGTGGCAATCATCAGGATGCCTGCGATCAACAGCAGGCGATCTTTGCCGGAAGAGGGAATGGCAGTGGTCATGGTTTTCTCTTACATCGTAACGAGGGCACACAATACCCGTTTTCATTGTTGTTTGAATCAAGCTAAAATGACAGTTAATCGCTCATATCGGACAACTTTATGCAAGGTCTTGGACTCGACGGCTACGATCCGGATAGCCAGCACGATGCGGCAGTGGCGTTTCGCATACGCGTGGTGGAAGACGAACAACGCATTCCTCGCCACCAGCATCGCAAAGGCCAGCTGATCCTCGCCCTGCGCGGGGCGATTACCTGCGAAGTCGAAAATGCGATGTGGATGGTGCCACCGCAGTACGCGGTGTGGATACCGGGGCAGATTCCACACAGCAACAAAGCCACGCCAGGTGCGCAGCTCTGTTTTCTGTTTATCGAGCCGGGCGCAGTGACGCTTCCCGATCGCTGCTGCACCCTCAAAATCTCCCCGCTGGTGCGCGAGCTGATCCTGACGCTGGCCACCAAAACGCCCGAAGAGCTGGCGCTTCCGGCAACTCATCGGCTGGTGGATGTACTGTTTGATGAAGTTCCACAGCAGCCGCAGGAGCAATTACAGCTCCCTGTTTCGCCGCATCCCAAGATCCGCATGATGAGTGAAACGATGGCCGAAGAGCCCGCCGTTTGGCAGACGTTGGCGCAATGGGCCAACCACTTTGCGATGAGCGAGCGCAATCTGGCGCGGCTGGTAGTGAAGGAGACAGGCTTAAGCTTTCGCCGCTGGCGGCATCAGTTGCAGCTGATCGTCGCGCTCCAGTTGTTGATCGGCGGCAAATCGGTGCAGCAGGCGGCGCAGTCACTGGGATATGACTCCACCACCGCGTTTATCACGATGTTCAAAAAGGGGCTTGGGCAAACCCCCGCGCGCTATATCGCCAACCTGTCTACGATTTCCCAATAAACAGCGATACCAGCCCGGCGGCAATCAGCGGCCCGACCGGCACCCCGCGGAACAGCGCCACGCCGAGCACCGTCCCGACCAGCAGACCAGCAACAAGAGATGGCTGTGAGCTCATCAGCGTGACGCCGCGTCCGCCGAGCCATGAGACGAACACCCCGACCGCGATGGCAATCAACGATTTCCAGTTCACAAAAGAGTGCAAAAGCGTCGATGCCGGCAGCGTGCCGCTGGCGATCGGGGCCATCACTCCGATGGTCAGAATGATAATCCCAATGGTCAGGCCTTGTTTTTCAATCCACGGGAAAAAGGTGTTGAGCGGGGTAACACGCACGATAATTAACACCAGGATCGAAATTGCCACCGTGGTGTTATGGCTGACAAAGCCGAGCGCCGCCAGCGCCAGCAGGATCAGCAGAGTAGGGTCAAACATGAGGTTTCCTTGCCAGAAAAAGTAAGCCTGCTTACTTTACCCGCAAAGACGAGTGTAAACAGGCTTTTATCGACAAATCCCTCATTTTTGGGCGGCTGCCTGAGGTTAATTCACCAGCAGTTCAACCAGCGGGCTGCCCGCGCGGATAAACACCGGAATCGACTCCAGCGCGGCGTCAACCGTTATGCGCTCGCCGCCGCGATAACGTTCACCGTTGAAGGCAATCCAGCCGTCACCAGCAGGCAGCCAGACCTCGCGCTGGCGCTGCCCGGCGAACATCACCGGCGCCACCAGCAGATCTTCACCGAACAGATACTGATCTTCCGTCTCCCAGCTCTGTTTTTCCTGCGGATAGTGCCAGAACAGCGGGCGCATAAGTGGGTCGCCGTGCTGATGGGCATTCTCATACAGCGCATCAATGTACGGACGCAGTTTTTCCCGCACTGTCAGCCAGTGCTTCATGATGGCGAAATTTTCCTCGCCGTAGCTCCACAGCTCATTAGGCGAACCGCTATTACACTGCGGAATGCCGTCACGATAGCGCTCTGGCGGCTGGATTTGCGGTTCACGATACCCGTGCATCCGCAGCACCGGGCAGAAAACCGCCCACTGGAACCAGCGAATTAATAGCTCATGGAAGGCGGGATCGTTGACGTTTCCGCCCTGGAACCCGCCGATATCGGTGGTCCACCAGGGTATACCCGCCAGCCCCATATTCAGGCCAGCGGCAAGCTGATTGCGAAACGCATGGAAGGAGGAATGCACATCCCCGGACCAGGCAAGCACGCCAAAGCGCTGGCTTCCGGCCCACGAGCAGCGCACCAGATTCACGATATCGCGCTCGCCGTTCGCGGTTAACCCGTCATAAAAGCCCTGGGCAAAATCACGCGGATAGCGGTTGCCCACTTCCAGCACTGGGCCTGCGTGGTAGCGGTAATTATCAAAATCGTAGGCGCGATATTCCGGCTCGGCTTCGTCCAGCCAGAACAGTTTAATCCCCAAATCGTAGTAGTTTTTCTTCACCGTATCCCAGACAAATTCGCGCGCCTGCGGATGAGTGGCATCGAAAAAGGTGGTGTTGCCCATAAAGTCGAGATTCACCTGCACGCCGCGCTCGCTGCTGACCAGCCAGCCTTTGGCCTTCATCTGTGGATAGAGCGGGCTGCGTGCTTCGACGGTGGGCCACACCGAGACCATCAGCTCGATGCCCATCCCGGTGAGTTCTTCCACCATCGCTTTGGGATCGGGCCAGTCAATCGGATCGAAGCACCAGGTCCCCTGATTCGGCCAGTGGAAGAAATCAATCACCATTACAGAAAGTGGCAGGCTGCGGCGACGATATTCCCGCGCCACGTCCAGCACTTCCTGCTGGGTGCGATAGCGGAGTTTGCACTGCCACAGGCCGCTGATAAAGGCGGGCGCAGACGGCGGTGTTCCGGTCGCGGCGACATACTGGCGAGTGATGTCGGCAATACTGTCGCCAGCGGTTATCCAGTAGTCCATTTCACCGGTTACGCGGGCGCGCCACTCGGTCTGGTTTTTGGCGAAACTGACTTCGCCAATCGCCGGATTATTCCATAGCATGCCGTAGCCCAGATTTGACTGCATAAAGGGCACGCTGGCCTGAGAATTACGTTGGGCCAGTTCAAGATTGCAGCCTTTGAGATCCAGCCACGGCTGTTGGTACTGGCCCATGCCGTAAATCCGCTCATCCGGGCGTGATTCGAAACGCACGGTGAGCTGATATTTCCCACCCGCCAGCGGTTTGAACTCGCGCCCGTCCAGCTTCAGCGCGCTGACGTATTTGTCCTGACTCTTTTCGCTGGCACCAATCCCCACTGTCGAACGCTGACGCCACATCTCTTCCAGCAGCAGCTCGCCGCGTTGGTTGTAAAACGCCAGTTGGCCTTTAAGATTCAGGGTCGCAGTGATATTGCCATTACGCAGCTTAAGGCTTTCGGCCTGCGCGGTGATCTCCGCGTCGTGATGTTCCGCTGGCAGCAGCGCTTGTAACGCATCACTCAATTCCGGCAAACAGGTGGCTCTGACGCGCAGGCTGTTTTTACCCCAGGGTTCGATGCGCAAGATCTGGCGTTCAAAACGCCACTCGATGCTGTTGGTATGTTGAATCAATTCACTCATGGTTAATGCGTCCTTTTACGAAAGACTGTGTTTGGCCAGATTGATGGATTGCATGGTGCGATCGTCTAGTTTGTACCAGCGCAGAGTGGCAAACGCGCACAGGGAAAGAATGCCAGGCACCACGGTAAAGAGGGCGATGATGCAGTGCATGGCGGTGGAGGTTTGCTCCGGCGCGTTAGCGACATAGCCGCTAAAACCGAGCGTCCAGCCGACGATGGCGCCGCTGATTGCCATGCCGAGCTTGAGCACTGCAAGGAAAGTAGAGAAGATCACGCCATCCATTCGTTTGCCCTGTTTCCACTCGCCGTAGTCGGCGACATCAGCCATCATCACCCACATTAAGGTGGTGGTTGCCTGGTACAACGTGGAGATAATGAAGGTGAGCGGCACCAGCACGGCGACCATTTTCGGTGCGAAGAACAGCGCAATACTCAGCACGCCCGCCAGCACCGCGCAGTAGCCAAACATCTGCACTTTGCTGTAATTGCGCGTCAGTCGTTTTGCCAGCGCGCTGCCTGCCGTTTTACCCAGAATATGTGCGCCGAGCATCCACATAAAATAACTGGCGCTGCCCAGGTAATAGGTCACGAAATACATCATTGCGCCAAGGCGAATAACCCCAAAGCCGATATTGGTTAATACCAGCACGGCGACGACGCGCCACTGATCGTTACGTAATAAATCACGTAATTCTGCGAGGTAATTATTATGTGTCGCCGGGGCGTTAATTCGCTCGCGGGTATTCGCAAAACAGATCCAGAACATAATGACCGCAATGCTGGCCATAATGGCCATCGCCCAGCGATAGCCGAGTAATTTATCGGCACCCCCGATAAATTCGGCCAGCGGCATCATAAAGAAAGTGGATAATGCGCCACCGAGCGTGGCGAGGAAAAAGCGATACGATTGCAGGGAAATACGCGCGTCGTTATCCGCTGTGATCACCGCGCCCATCGAGCAATAGGGAATATTGATCGCGGTATACATCAGCATCATCACGGTGTAGCTGATGGTGGCGAAAATCATTTTTCCGTGCAAATCCAGTGACTCCGGAACCGCGTAGGTGAGCAGG
Source organism: Lelliottia sp. 7254-16 (assembly GCF_002922995.1). NCBI lineage: Bacteria > Pseudomonadati > Pseudomonadota > Gammaproteobacteria > Enterobacterales > Enterobacteriaceae > Lelliottia > Lelliottia sp. 7254-16. The sequence goes on along the minus strand of NZ_PQVS01000004.1, from coordinate 211,920 downwards.
CAGCTCGCCCCGAACGGCAGTGCCAGCCACAGCATCCACGGGCGGAATTTACCCCAGCGGGTCCGTGTGCGATCGGCAATATAGCCCATCGCCGGATCAATAATCGCATCCGCCGTGCGCGCCAGCAGGAACATGGTGCCGACAAATGCGGCGGGTAAACCCACCACGTCCGTATAATAAAAAGTCAGGAAGATAATGACGTTATCCAGCCCTATATGGCTCGCCATATCACCCAACCCATAACTGATTTTTTCTTTACGGGTAATCGTATCGGTCATTATATTCACCCTGCCAGTGTAAGGTTTATTTTTCGGATATTGTGATAGGCAGTGTTAAACAGCGAGGAGGGGTTAACAATTACGAGATTTGGCAATGGAGTTATGGAAACTCTTTTTCGTGATACCGGTAACAAATTATTGTTTAACGGGTTGTGTTTCTCTCTGGCGGGCTATTTTTAACAAAATCGTTTCAGCCTAACATTATTCATCATGCTGACCTGATATTGTCATGTCATTGTCATCTGTAGGGATTAAAAAAGGGTGAATGTAGCAAAAGGGGAATCAACATGAACGATCAAATGTTTGTTGAAACGCTGATTATCTCGTCTTCGTTTTTCACCATTGCGATGATTCTGGTGGCATCAGTGATGTTTCTGGAAAAGCACGACTGACAGCATTGTCAGCCGCGACGTTCAGGAACGGCGAAACGCCACCAGCTCGGGCTGGGCGATGCGCAGATAATCTGCACTGCTCATAATGACCGACTTTTCCAGCAGGCCTGCGTTAAAGGCGATTTCATCATAACGCTCAAACAGGAGCGGATCGGCGACCAGCGCCAGATCGGGATGAAAGCTGAAAGGCGGAATCGCACCAAAAACGCAGGCGGTTAAATCGTCCACTTCCGCCGGGCTTGCCAGCGACGCTTTGATCCCACCAAAATGGCTGGCCAGTTGACTCAAATCGGCTTGTTGATCGGCTGCCAGAATCGCTAAAACATGCTTTTTAACGCCGTTACCCTTAACTTTACACACCAGAGCTTTTGCTCCCTGGCCGAGAGCCGTTCCGCGAATTTCACTGACGGCTTCGCATTTCCCGATGGCCTCATGTTCTACCACCCGATATTGCGCACCCTGTTGTGATAACAGCGCAATCAGCCGTTGATGGGTGGCCGTGCCTCTGACTTCTTCTGACATAATCCTTATTAACCTCCGGTTGTTAAGTCGCGCTAATACATTAGCACATTATTTTTTGAGCGCAGTAATTTCAGCAATATATGTCATATACCCTAAGCTGACAAATATATAGAAACATCCTGGTAATATCTTTTGCAGTCATTCACTCTTTATCAGGGGTATCTATGAACAGGAAGTTCAATGAGATCGACAGTACGTTGCGCGGCTTAAATCATTCGACCGATGCGCATTTTAAATGGCTGGTCACAATATTACGCTTTGTTTCCAGCCGTGATATCGAATTAGCGGAAATAACGCAGGAAGATGCACACGATCATTGTGAATTTGGTCAGTGGCTAAATGTGCAATTGCAGCAAGAGCGCGAAGACCGTCATTTTCTTCTCGATATTAATATCAAGCACAATCGTGTTCACCAGGCATGTCGGCAAATTTTAAATACCATCGAGAATGATGAGGGCCGTTCTGGCGCATTTGATGCCTTCGAAGCGGCGCTGCTGGAGTTTACTGAATCAATCTCTCTTTATAAGCAGCATTTACTGCAATTACGCACCAGCTATGACGCGCTAACGGGCCTGCCGCTGCGGCGTATTCTGGACGAATCATTTGACCGATTAAATGAGGGCGCTGACGGCGCTGGGCTATATTTACTCCTGCTTGATATCGATCACTTTAAAAAGGTGAACGACAATTACGGCCATTTAACGGGTGATGCGGTATTACGTTCTCTGGCGCTGAATCTTGAGGATAATGTCCGCCGGTCGGAATCGGTTTATCGCTACGGTGGTGAAGAGTTTATTATTTTGCTGCGGGCGGAAAGCGACCGGGAAGCCACTGCGGCTGCGGAGCGCTTACGTCATATCATTGCGGCGGTGGAGACGGTGTCCGGCGAACATGTTATTCGCATTACCTTCACCTCCGGTCTGACGCGTGTGCATCGCGGCGAACCGTTGCGCGAAGTGCTGGAGAGGGCAGATATGGCGCTCTATCGCGGGAAACACGGCGGGCGAAACTGCACCATCCTGATTGGCAAGAATCTCGACTGTATAAATGTGAGCCACTAAAGAAAACAGCCAGCGTTTTGCGCTGGCTGTTGGTTTATGCGTTGCTGTTACTTTGTGTGTGGAACAGTTCGCGGAAGACCGGATAAATATCATCCTGGTCGCGGATATGCTGCATGGCAAAATTATCGAACATCGCCTGCAGGTGTTCATACTCCCGCCACAGCGTTTGATGCGCGCGACGGGTGATTTCGATATAGCTGTAATACCGCACCACCGGCAGAATTTTCTTCGCCAGTATTTCGTGACAGAGCGGGGAATCATCCGCCCAGTTATCGCCATCGGAGGCCTGCGCCGCATAAATATTCCACTGCGCCGGGTCATAGCGTTCTTTCACCACTTCATCCATCAGTTTCAGGGCACTGGAGACAATGGTCCCGCCGGTTTCCTGCGAGTAGAAGAACTCATGTTCATCCACCTCTTTAGCCTGCGTGTGGTGGCGGATATAAACCACATCCACGTTCTTATAGGTTCTGCTCAGGAACAGATACAGAAGAATATAAAAGCGCTTCGCCATGTCCTTGGTGGCCTGATCCATCGAACCGGAGACGTCCATCAAACAGAACATCACCGCCTGACTGGAAGGTTCCGGACGTTTCTCGTAATTCTTGTAACGCAGGTCGAAAGTGTCAATAAACGGCACGCGATCGATTTTCGCCCGTAGTTCGGCTATCTCTTTGCGCAGCCGTTCTTCCTCCAGCAGCTGTGCCGGTTCCGTGTTTTCCACAACCTTAAGACTGGTTTCCAGCTCTCGTAGTTCGCGACGTTTTCCGGCCGTCATCGCCGTGCGACGGGCCAGCGAATTTTGCAGAGAACGCACGACGCTGATGTTCGCCGGAACACCGTTGGCGGTATAACCCGCGCGGTGGGTTTTGTACTCGTTTAACTGACGATGCTGATTTTTCTTCAGGTTTGGCAGCGCCAAATCCTCGAACAGCAGATCGAGATACTCATCTTTGGAAATCTGGAAGACGAACTCATCCTGGCCTTCACCGTCCTGGCTCGCTTGCCCCTGACCGCTGCCCGAACCGCCGCCTCCGCCCTGCGGGCGTTCAATGCGATCGTTCTGGACGAAGTGGTCATTACCCGGATGCACGCGATGGCGCAGGCCGCCGCGCCCCTGATGGAACATCGGTTCGCTAATATCATCCGTCGGGATAGAGACGGACTCACCGCTATCGACATCGGTCACCGAACGTTTGTTGATGGCCTCGGAGATCGACTGTTTAATTTGCGCTTTATAACGGCGCAAGAAGCGCTGGCGGTTCACCGTGCTCTTGTTTTTGCCGTTAAGACGCCGGTCAATAAACCAGGTCATATGCCCCCCGTACTGCCAACTTGCAGTGCCTGTAAATGCCGGATGGCGCTTCGCTTATCCGGCCTACGGAACAATGCTTTTGTAGGCCCGGTAAGCGAAGCGCCACCGGGCATCGTTGTTAAGCGTTAAGACGATTTACGCACGCGCAAGTACCATTCGCAGAGCAGACGAACCTGCTTGCGGGTATAGCCTTTCTCCATCATGCGGTCGACAAAATCGTCGTGCTTTTTCTGCTCGTCGGTTGAGGTCTTGGCATTGAACGAAATGACCGGCAACAGCTCCTCGGTATTGGAGAACATTTTTTTCTCAATAACCGTGCGCAGTTTTTCGTAGCTGGTCCAGTTCGGATTCCGCCCGCTGTTGTGCGCTCTGGCACGCAGAACGAAGTTGACTATCTCATTACGGAAGTCTTTCGGATTACTGATCCCGGCAGGCTTCTCAATTTTTTCCAGTTCGGCATTCAGGGATTCACGGTCAAACAGCTGGCCGGTATCCGGGTCGCGGTACTCCTGATCCTGGATCCAGAAATCCGCATAGGTGACATAACGGTCGAAAATGTTCTGCCCGTATTCGGAGTAGGACTCCAGGTACGCCGTCTGGATCTCTTTCCCGATGAACTCAGCGTATTTCGGGATCAGATAGCCTTTGAGGAACTCCAGGTAGCGTTCAGCCAGATCCTGCGGGAACTGCTCGCGCTCGATCTGCTGTTCAAGCACATAGAACAGATGTACCGGGTTGGCCGCCACTTCGGCGTGGTCAAAGTTGAACACACGGGAGAGGATTTTAAACGCGAAACGCGTGGACAACCCGTTCATCCCTTCGTCGACACCAGCGTAATCGCGATACTCCTGATAGGATTTCGCTTTCGGGTCGGTATCTTTCAGGCTTTCACCGTCGTAGACGCGCATCTTCGAGTAGATGCTGGAGTTTTCTGGCTCTTTCAGACGCGACAGAATTGAGAAGCGCGACAGAGTTTCCAGAGTTCCCGGCGCGCAAGGCGCATGCACCAGCTCACTGTTGTTCAGCAGTTTTTCGTAAATCTTGATCTCTTCGGAGATCCGCAGGCAATAAGGCACTTTGACGATATACACACGGTCAAGGAACGCCTCATTGTTTTTGTTGTTACGGAAAGTCACCCATTCGGATTCGTTTGAGTGCGCCAGAATGATCCCGTTGAACGGCAGGGCGGAGATACCTTCCGTCCCGTTGTAGTTCCCTTCCTGGGTGGCGGTCAGCAGCGGATGCAGCACCTTGATCGGCGCTTTAAACATCTCGACGAACTCCATCACCCCCTGGTTGGCACGGCACAGCGCGCCGGAGTAACCGTAGGCGTCCGGGTCGTTTTGAGCGTGATGTTCCAGTTTACGGATATCCACTTTACCGACCAGCGCGGAAATATCCTGGTTGTTCTCATCGCCCGGCTCGGTTTTGGCAATCGCAATCTGTTGCAGAATGGATGGCCAGACTTTCACCACGCGGAATTTAGTGATATCGCCGCCAAACTCATGGAGACGTTTCGCCGCCCACGGCGACATAATCGTGCCGAGATAGCGGTTCGGAATACCAAACTCTTTTTCCAGAATTTGCGCATCTTCCTGCGGATTGAACAGGCACAGCGGATGATCGTTTACCGGGCTGCGTTCTCCGTTAGCGCTGAGAACGTAAATCGGCACGCGCTGCATCAGCGATTTCAGGCGCTCTGCCAAAGACGATTTACCACCACCGACCGGGCCGAGTAAATAGAGGATTTGTTTCTTCTCTTCCAGACCCTGAGCAGCGTGTTTCAGGTAAGAGACAATCTGCTCGATGGCATCTTCCATGCCGTAAAATTCTTCAAAGGCGGGGTATCGTGCAACCACACGATTCGAAAAGAGACGGGAGAGCCGTGGTTCGAGAGCGGTGTCGACCATGTTAGGCTCACCGATAGCCATTAATAGCCGTTCTGCCGCATTGGCATAGGCACTGCGATCTTGCTTACAGACAGCAAGAAACTCCTGCAGTGTGAACTCTTCGTCCTTGGCAGCTTCATAGCGCTGGCGATAGTGATCGAATATATTCATGGCATGCCGTCCTTTCGTTTTTTAGCACAGGAAAAGAGCCGTTCGTATGAATAGTGGAGGCTCCTGGAAGCATCTTCACTCCCGCACCTCAGTACCAGAGCAGCAACCCGTGTGCCAGGTCTTGCGCTCTAAACCGCCGGGCGTTCAGCAATTCATCTTCCTAAAATTAAGCGTAGATGGAGTTTGCAAAACTTGCATGTCCTCAGAATCTAATTTCAATGACATATCAATAACTCATCCAAAAAATCTGCTGCGGGAATCAGGACAAAAGTGCGGGTTTCATTGCTTCGTCACAGAAATGAAAGCCTCCGGTCATCTTAAATGATGAAAATAATCGGTTAATTGAACTCATTAGCAGGCAAAAAATTTTGGGATGTGCGGGCAGGGCGGTTACACTTCACCCGCTGATTATTTGACTACAGGAAAGAATGGATTGTGACCAAACTCAAACTTCTGGCATTGGGCGTACTCGTCGCCACGTCCGTTAGCACCGCTCACGCGGCCGAACAGTGGTCCGTTGGCGCAGGCGTCGGCGTTATTAATAGCCCGTATAAACAGTACGATCGTGACGTTTATCCCGTACCGGTTATCACTTATGAAGGCGATAACTTCTGGTTCCGTGGCCTGGGTGGCGGTTACTACCTGTGGAATGACGACACAGACAAGCTCTCCGTCATGGCCTATTACGACCCTAAGCACTTCAAACCAGGTGACAGTGACAGCCATGCGCTGCGCCAGCTCGATAAGCGCAGAAGCTCCCTGATGGCTGGACTGTCTTACGTCCACAACACTCAGTACGGCTTCCTGCGCACCGCGCTGGCCGGCGATACGCTGGATAACAGCAACGGCTTTATCTGGGATCTGGCGTGGCTGTACCGTTATACCAACGGGGCCATCACACTGACGCCGGGTATCGGTGTGGAGTACAACAGTGAAAACTACAATGACTACTATTATGGGGTATCCCATAAAGAGTCTAAACGTAGTGGCCTGAACAGCTACGACGCTGATGACGGCTGGAACCCGTACCTGGAACTGACCGCAAGCTACAAGTTTGCCAGTGACTGGAATGTGTATGCTTCAACCCGCTACACCCGTCTGAGCGATGAAGTGAAAGACAGCCCGATGGTCGATAAGTCCTGGGCCGGTCTGTTCTCTGCGGGCGTGACCTACAGTTTCTGATTGTGCACTTTCATTGTGCATTCTGTGCATTACAACGGGGCGCTTGCGCCCCTTTTGCAGCCTTTCTAAAACAACAACTTATATCCAAATCAATCAGTTAACCCCCCATTAAAACCAATCAAAACCCCTCTAAATCAATCCTGTGTGGTCAAAATGTGGATCAGTAGTTTTCTGCATGTGGTCGTTCTGCGATAATTTTTGTCGTTCAATTTATTCGCAGAGATTATTTATTACTCTTCGGCGGTTTGCCCTTCCAGCGTTTATGTAGCCACTCAAATTCCTGATAAGTGAGAGTGCTCCGAAGCTTTTCTCGCAAGGCCTTGATTAATGGTTCTGCGGTTTCGTAAGTATCCAGTACGGTGGTGTAGGATGCCTGCTTAATCATGTCCTCTTCATAGATGCCTGCTTTTATGCTAACGGCCACACGCTCGTAGAAATTTAGGATGTACTGGATCTGACGGCCTTCAGCTGTTTCGGCATCAGAGAGTGAACCCGCGATGGGGAACACATAAGAACGAAAAGATTTCCCTGAATCACGAATGCGTCGAAGAGTGTGCAGGCTCTCTACATATTCGTTATCTTTCCGGCTCTCGAAAAGAAATGTTGCGGTCTGAGTTTTACGCGCCATCTTCACGTTGTATCTGATAGTCAGTACAGCAGTGCAAATACCTCCAAAAACCAGAACATTACTGATTACTTGCCAGGTCGTAGGACTCAATGCCATGCGCAGCTCCATGCCATAAGACAAAAAAAAGCGGAGCCTAGGCTCCGCATGTAAGAAGGTTTAAGTTAGAAACCGTCGAACTCATCAAATTTTTTCATACTATCCTCCTTTGGTCAGTCGGCTAAGCCAACCGATGTTTGCAACAAATTTGTTTATGTGGTGATTCTATAACCCCGGTTGTATCTTCGCAAGTGCTACGAAGACGAACTAAGACGAACTAACATCAACAATCTCATAAGCAATGTTGTCTAGATTCTGATGCCACCCAATGGAATTAGTCCAGGTTAACCAGAGGATTTAACGTAACCGCATCCGCCAGGTGATCGGGGGAGAAGTGCGCGTAAACCATCGTCTGGTTAATGCTGGAATGCCCAAGAATGCGCTGTAAAACGAGGATGTTTCCGCCGTTCGCCATAAAGTGGCTGGCAAAGGTATGGCGAAAAACATGTGTTGCCTGCCCTGCGGGGATTTCTGGGGCAACGCGCTTTAGGATTTTACGGGCTAGATCGTAATCAATATCAGGGAAGAGCAACCGGCCTTCGCCCTCAGTGATTTCTTTCGCGAGGTCTGCCGTAATAGGTACAGTCCGGTGCTGGCCGTTTTTCGTTTCGGTGTATGTCACGCGATCACTGTAAACGCGATCGCGTGTCAACCTTGCGGCTTCGTTCCAGCGTGCGCCGGTCGAAAGACATAGCTTTGCTGCTTTGAGATTGTCACCTTCGAACGCTGACAAAACGCGGCGGATCGCGTCTTTGGTAAGGAAGCCTAATTCTGTCTGCGGTAACTTAAGTTCGCTCAATTCAGTGAGCGGATTTTGATCGTGAAACAACCCCAATTCGCGAAGCTTATTGAACATCGCCTTTAAATCACGGTGTTCGTTGTTCACCGTTTTACGTGCGATGCCCTCGCTTATTCTTTGGGCGCGATACTGTGCGAAAGCTTCGGGCGTAACGTCGATTGCGCGCGGGAAGCCTAACCGTCGATCGGTCGCTTTTAGTTTTATATGGCGGTTATCACCATCTTTAAGAGTGCTGCCGCAGCGATCCCACCAGAGAGTTATGAGGTTCGTGAGCGAACTGCGATCCCTGGGCTTATCAACCCATTCTTTGTTATGGTGTGTCGCAATAGCCCAGCGCTCATATTGCTGAGCTTCTGCTTTGGTAGTGAATTTTTTGCGGATACGCTTTCCTGTACGCCCTTGGGGGCGCACATCTACCATCCAGCCACCCGAGCCTAATGATTTTATTGTCATCGCAGGCTAGACCATGAGGTTTTGCCATTGCTCTTCACTGATGATTTTTAGAGGAATATTTTTATTATCTCTGTAATCAACAGCCTTCTCTATTTTTCTACCATGGCTTTGATACATCCAATCCTTAGAACTTAGAGTACCAACAATGAGATAGTCGATTTTCATTGTTACGGTGTCGCATACCGTTGCGCCTGCTGCTTCGATATCTGCTTTACATTTACTTCTTTTGCCGTGAAGAAAGTCACCAGTGAGGCATACAACGGCTCCAGAAAAATCAAGTGATTCAATGGGATCTATAGGTAATCGCGTGGACATTCCATCAACAACTCCGCTTGCCAAATCACAACCGGTAAATGCAATGAGTCCTTCTTTCAGTGATTCTCTTTCTTCGGGGGTAATGACTCCGTCTTTCAGTATTTCTGAAACGAGTTGATACAACTCTTTGCCCGGATAATTGTTCTTCAAGGCTCCATTACTAGTTAGCCACCAGTTGAGATATTTAATCTCTTCATCAAGCAATTGATGATCTGCAAGCATACCTTTGCAAAGACCTTCTAGCAGGTGGCGATCTGCTTCTTCTGAGTAAAGATCCAGGCTAGGAGTATCAAGAAGTTGTTTTTGAATTTTGAGGAGGTCAGCCTTAAAAAACTTGAGTTCAGTTTCAGTTACCACGCCATCCGCAAGGATATCCGCTGCTCTGTTACGTATGGCACGGACACAATAATTGCGGCTTATTACGTCGGCCTCTATGAGCCATGTATCAAGGAAAAGCACTTCGTTTTGAGTAATCTTTCCATCACTTAAAATCCCATCAATTAAGCTGATCAGATTCGTTAAAAGCTTGTCTTTGTTACGAACATAATTGAACTTGCTGTATTCAGTTTCCATACCTAGTCTCATTTAAATTTCAATTAAAACAGTCTTCTATACCCACATGTTTCTTTCAAAGCATATACCGCCAGAACCCCAATTCTTATAGATTTTGTAGACAGTTAACCAACCTTCTGATCGTCTGGGGAGCTGGATGTTTTGTTTTGCCCATCAGGGGAGAGAGCCGGGGATATCTGCCCGGACTCTGGTGCAATCTGATCGGTCATCAACCAAAGCGCATATTTAGTAAACCTCGGATGCTGAGTAATCATTATCAGAAATTCACTGCCAATACTCTTTGTTCTTCCCGTCTCATAACGCTTTGTATTACCGGCCGGAACGCCAGTGAGCTGCTCAAACTCATCACGGCTTAACCCTTCGGCTTCACGAATGAGTCGCAACTTTTCTCCTACGTCGCTTGACATGGTACGTATTTGTCCCCTAATCTTTGGTCAAGGGTACGTATTTGTACCCAAATAAAACCAATCTAAACCGATCGTAAAGGATAGCCCATGACGACAACGCGGAAAAGCACCACTGAAAAGGCTGCGTCTTCAAAGGTGCGTAAAATCACAGATTTACCCGCTTGCGGTACGAAAGAACGTGAGGCCAAGACGCTGGCCCTTGCTCATCTGACTGAGAAAGGCATTAAGCCACGCATGACTTTGAAGGAGTTTGCAGAGTTCTACGATATGGATTTGCGCCAGGTTCAAAGTGATGCGGAACGCAGATACCTGCCGTTAGTGCCACGAACTACACCAGGCCGCAGAGAGCTGCTACAGGTCAACATGGTGGCGTACTACGCCCGTATGTATTTAGACAGCTTCAATCATCTGGATAAAGCCGCCGCTTTTTAAGAGGTGTTTATGGAAAGTGTCAACAAAGAAACAAGTCAACGGGTCAAGGAATGCAACGAGATTCTGGACTCACATTTAAAGGATATGCAAACGGGCTTCATGATTCGCACCAATTGCGGCGAGTTCATGATCAGGGATAAAAAATTGATTAAGAAAATAACCAAAGACGTGGCCCGCCAAGTCGATGGTGAATTACTTAAATTAGGCATGTGAGGGGCTTTCTGTGATAGTGCAATTAATTCAGTTGAGTCGTCACTCATATTTATATCGAGGCTTCACTATCCAGAAGTGTCCGCGTAATCCTTATACGTTTAAGCACTCTTATCGTATCTCCAGCAACGGTGATTATTACGGGCGTGATTTTGCGTTAGCAGAAGCAATGCAGACTGTTGACGGGATGTTCAAGCAAGGGGGGGGCAACAATGCACGATGAAAGCCCATCACTGGCAAGCTTGCTTAAGCATGGTTGCCAGGTCACACACTTTAAGAACTCACGCGGCTGGCTGGAAACACCGGACGGGAGATTTTTTAAGCCCGAGCCTGCGAAGGTTCAATTTATCAAAGGTAAAAATAAGCCGTTTATTTATACCCAAAGAATAAATAAAGGCTTCCTGCTTACTCTGGCTGAATTATTTAAAAAGCTAATTAAGTAATTCGGTTTTAAAAAATCAATTCTGTTTTATCCGCCTCTTTAACAAGTGGCGGCGGATTAACTCATATGTAATGAGGGTAATACTATGTCCGCCATGTCAAAACGTGACCAGTATAATTTTATTCTTCATGTCCTTTTACCCGCTATTCAGGAAGAGGGGTTAACAATCAAAACCCGCAGCGCTGGAGAATTAACGCTGTTATCTACCGATCCTTCTGTTTCCGAGTTTATCAGCGATATGCGCCAGCGTCTCAGCGCTGCGTTATTGCGTCCGGCTGTTCCATCGTCCCCTTACGGAGTTCTATAAAATGATCCGCCCGTTCATCAAATGGGCAGGGGGTAAAACCCGTGTCCTTCCTGATTTGCTCCCGCACTTGCCTAAAGGCGATTGCCTGATCGAGCCGTTCGTAGGCGGTGCGTCTGTATTTCTCGCCACTGAATACCGCCGCTATGTGCTGGCCGATCTCAACCCGGATCTTATTAACCTGTATCGGGAAGTTACCCGCTACCCGGATTTAGTGATCGACGCTGCCCGCGAACTGTTCAACAGTAAGAATAGCCCGCAGGGTTATAGCGAAGTCCGCGCCGCGTTCAATAAGCAGCATGGCAAGGTAAAAAGTGGCGGGCTGCGCTATGGTGCCGAAATGGCGTGCATCATGCGCGCGGCGCAATTCCTCTATTTAAATCGCCATGGCTATAACGGCCTCTGCCGGTACAGCCGCAAAACTGGCTTTAACGTTCCGTTTGGTAAATATCAAAGCATCTTCTTTCCTGAAAATGAAATCCGCCTGTTTGCCGAAAAAGCCAACGACACAAAAGCGATATTTCTTTGCGCCCCGTTCCAGCGTTCTCTACAGGTCGTCACTGGCGGCGATGTTGTCGTTTACTGTGATCCGCCGTATCTGCCAACGAGTAAGACGGCAGATTTTACCCAATATTACGGCGAATCATTTTTAGCAGATAACCACCGCCAGTTAGTCCAGTCATTGCTGGAAGTTAACCGCAAGCATGGCGCGAAGGTCGTTATTTCCAACAGCGATACAGAAGCTACCCGCGAGATTTATCAACCTTTCAAACTGCACGAAATCACCGTGCAACGTTCCGTCAGCACTGACAAAGACAACCGCCAGAAGGCCAAAGAAGTGATCGGCGTGCTGCCTGTCTGCGATTGCTGTGGGCGGTTCGGCGGCGGTTGCCCTGATTGTGGCGCCGTGATGGGGGATGCGACTTATAACGCGATGTTTGCGGCGGGCGGGTTCGATAACGAGGAGCCATTTTAATGGCTGCTTATTACAACGAGATCGATCCCTTTGCCGCGCAGTGGCTGCGCAATCTCATTGATGCTGGGCTTATAGCTTCCGGCGTTGTTGACACTCGTTCTGTTGAGGATGTAACCCCAAATGACCTTAAAGGTTTCTCACAAGTCCACCTGTTTGCTGGCTTTGGAGGCTGGCCGCGCGCCTTGCGCGTCGCTGGATGGCCGGACGATCGCGAAGTGTGGACAGCAAGTTGCCCATGCCAACCTTTCAGCCAGGCAGGCGAAGGAAAACAATTTGATGACGAGCGGCACCTATGGCCCGCCGTTCATTGGCTTGCTGGCCAGCAACGCCCTGTCGTTATATTTGGCGAACAATCTTCAAGCAAAGATGCAGAAGACTGGATCGACCTTGTACAAACTGACATGGAAAGTTTGGGCTATGCCTTCGGGGCGTCGGCGTTTCCGTCTGCGGGCGTCGGTGCGCCGCATATCAGAGAGCGCACTTACTGGCTGGCCGACTCCAACCGCGAGCAATACGAAGAACGCTTATCAGGATGCAGAGAAGGTGATCGCCAGGAAGCTGGCTGGTCGGCAGTCGAACTTACAGGACTTTGCTTGTCTTGCGGGCTGGCCCACCCCTGCGGCGAGGGATGGAAAGGGCGGGTATCAGGGGGGAAGGCTGCGGCACGGGAAGCTGTCAACGGATACGCTGGATGTGACAGCGCAGATAGCAGGCCCGGCCCGGTTAACGGATTCTGGGGATCTGCTGACTGGCTCTTTTGCAGAGATGGAAAGTGGAGGCCAGTTAAACCCGGCCTTAAGCCTCTGGCTAATGGGGTTCCATCCAGAGTGGGAAAACTACGCGCCAGCGGAAACGCCGTAAATATCTATGCAGCAGCAACCTTCTTAAAAGCCTACATGGAGATCGCGCAATGACCACGGCAACCCGTGGCCGTCGCGCCCCTTCGCCACCTCCGCCGTATCCGGGTAGCACTGACAATGCTACCCCTTACGCTTATGGCGGGAACAAACCATATCAGCCTATTGGCGTTGATGTAGCGCCGGGGCTGGATGGTTTCGACTATCTCACGCCGGACGGCACGCGGAAGCACATTGCGTTTAGTGAGCTGGTAGCGGAAGACGAAAAGCCGGTGCGCAGCAAGTTGCTGCGCCGCCGTTTGGCTTCTCTTCCGCAGTATGTCCGCCGCCACTATGCCGCGAAGCTGGATGCGCTGGATGCGCTGGACGCGAAAGACCGCAAAGCGGCAGATCATTGGCTGGTTAATACCTTTGAGCGTCATGTATTAACGCGCATTGATAGCGTGAATAGCGTTTATCAGCCTGACAGCGTGATGCCTGGCGTGCTGCTGCCAATCCGAGATCAGCTTTTCCGTATGTTGTGGGCGGGGAAAAAGGAGTTAAAAAGACTGGCCTATACGCTTGCCGATATTTTTACGAGCGAGTTTATACGCGAGTCCGATCACCAATTGGCGCGCACCGGCGATCCTGAGTTCGCCGCGCTTTCTGGCTATGGTCGTATTGCGTCGCTGGCGGTGCATCTGAAAACGCAGATCCCCGGCTGGAAGGCGTATTGCAAAGAAGAACTTGAAGCGGAGGACGCGTTACGCGCGGTTCTCCGTCTTGAGTCACCGCAGTGGTGGTTAAACCGTCTCCGCCGTATCCATGCCCGCTGGCGTGAGCATTTGATGATCGCATCGGGATACGTCCAGAAAAAATCCTCCCCTTACAGTAGTGGCCCGTGCCTAACGGAATGGCTAGCCCAGAAAAAAGCTAACCGTGAATACCTTAAGGCGATGGAACTGGAAGACCAGGACACGGGAGAACGCATATCACTGATCGATAAAGTCGCCGGTAGCGTTGCAAATCCGGCCAACCGCCGCCGCGAACTCATGACGCGAATGCGCGGATTTGAAGATCTGGCAAAGCTGGAAGGGCTGGCCGGTGATTTCTACACGCTGACAGCGCCTTCCCGTTATCACTCAATGCAGCATAACGGGCGCCGTAATAACAAATACGCTGGCGCTTCGCCGCGCGAAACGCAGCATTACCTTTGCAAGGTCTGGGCGAGAACCCGCGCCGCGTGGAAGAGAAAAGGGATCCGTGTCTTTGGCTTCCGTGTGGTGGAACCGCACCACGATGCAACGCCACACTGGCATTTACTTCTTTTCATGCACCCGGAACGTGTCGAACAGGCGCGCGAAATCTTCCGTAAATACGCCCTGAAAGAAGACGGCAACGAACCAGGAGCGCAGGAAAACCGCTTTCAGGTTGTGCCGATCGATGATGCCCACGGAAGCGCAACCGGCTACATAGCGAAATACATTTCGAAGAATATCGACGGCTTCGCGCTGGATGGTGAGAAAGACGACGAAACCGGAGAAGACCTGAAAGAAATGTCACTCCGAGTAAGCGCGTGGGCATCGCGCTGGTCTATTCGCCAGTTTCAGCAGATCGGTGGTGCGCCGGTCACGGTGTATCGCGAACTTCGCCGCCTGGGCGATCGTGAACTGGTATTACACCCTGAGCTGGAACCGGCACGACAGGCCGCTAACGGCGGCGAATGGGATAACTATGTGTTAGCCCAGGGTGGCCCGTTGGTTGAACGCGATAAGTTGCGGATCCGTCTGAATTACACAACCACCGAAAACGGCAACGCCTACGGCGATGACGTCCAGCGAATCACTGGTATCTACTGCCCGATTTCGGGCGACGACTCTTTGATCTTCACTCGCACCGCTCAATACAAAATCGTGCCGAAGCGGCAAAGCGCTGACGGTGTGGCCGTTGACGTTGGTTTTTCAGGCGGCAACGCCGCCCCTCGGAGTTCTGTCAATAACTATACGCGGGAACCCGCGACAGGTGCTGACGGTGTTGAACATGCCGATCACGAAGTGGGCGTGACGGTGAATTTTGATGATCTTTCACGGCAGGAAAAGCGAGAACTGGCGCAGCGGCTAAGTGACGATGTGCGGCGTAAGCGTAAAAAACGGCCACCGAAACGGGAAGAGGGTGCCGGGCTATCAGTGAAAGAGCTCTTAGTTAGAGAACTGCTTACACTGCGTGGAGTTGATGCCAGTGTAGGAATGATAAAATCAATAATTGCGGGTGCGCATATTGGTTATGGTGATCTCATCTTCGCGGTCAAAGATGGGCGTCTGACGCTCAAAAATCGGTCAGATACAAGTTTCAACGGACCATCTAAACAAAAGATGGCGAACATTTTAGATAGAGATAGAATACTAGAAAGGTTGAAAATGGCCTTGTATGAAAATGGATAGGGCGAAACAAGATGCCTCGTTATGTGAGTTGCTGCTTACCACAAATTGGGATAGGTTATGAGTATTAGGAAAATAGAAATAAATGGCAAGCCAACAGGAATTGTCATCTATAATAACGTAAAGAAAACTATAGCGTTTTATTCGGTGATTTCAATTTTAATTCTGGCTGGAATGTATTTATCACGTTATTGTATCGAACCCTATAAATACTTACTAATTAGCCCGTCTTTTTATAATAATCCCTATCTCAATTGGATCACAGGCGTATGGGGAAGTTTTTTAGGCATACATGGCACTATAGCGGCTTTGTCTATAACCTTCATGGGAATGTTTGTCGATCAGGTTTCTAAGACATCAGAGCATGGTTTTGAGCCTCTGTCGAAAGTTTTATTGCTAAGGGAATATAATTTCTTAGGCTTTAGCGTTCAGTCTGTATGCAGTCTTCTATGTGGTATTTTCTTGCTTCTTATTGGAAGTGGTTTAATTGGTTATTTTATTTCGTCTTTTTTTTCATTATTTTTTATTATTAAATATGGTGTAATGTATTACAGGCTTTACCATTTAACAGAAGAACCAGGGGTTATTAATGGGGTTTTGTTAGATTCGATACGAACAACAGGCCTAAAATATAGCGAGATCAACAATCAGCGTCAGGAACTTACTAATGAATTTTCTCAAGTAGTCTCTGAGGGTGATTTTTACAGTAATGATCAAAGTGCTTTCTACTGGAATGATGACTCGATAACGATAAGTATTTTCCCTGACGACACTGATATAGTTATTTCAGGGTATAGTCCTGATGTATTTAACCAACTTTCAATAAAAATAAACGAATTTAATCTGGAAAATAATCCCACCTTATTTTTCTCTTTGTCATTTTTATCACCTATATCAAACTCCTCGATAAAAATAATTCCTGCTGTTGAATCTAATTTAACAGAGGCACACATTTCTGAAATTGAATCCTTATTGAGAAGCGGGCTTACTTATAGTTCTGTCCCTTATGTTTATAATGAGTTTAAACAATTTGAAGAAGCACTGGTGGAAAACGTTAGAAACAGTTTGCTGAATGGTGATGAGTGGTCATTAGATTTTGGAGTGCGTATTTTTCATGAGTTAACCTCAAATGAAAACTACCTATACACATTACAAAATATTGATTTGTCACTAACATCATCAAATAACAAAGATTTAGTTAAAACATCCTTGCTTGCAAAGTTCTTTGAAAAAATGATATCTGAATCCATTAGCCAAAATAACCTTGAAAAAGCAGCAAATATAATGAGGTCGTTAATAGATTTAGCAAGGTATATTTATAGTAAAAATAATTTTGTCGATTTTTATAACAGAATATTTAGACAGTTCGATCACAGGGTAAGGTATCGTGCGGAAGAGTCAAATTATGTTTTTTTAGACTTGTATACATCAACAGTTTTACGCAACTTAGTTTATAAGAATTACGCGGCATTCAAAGTTGATTCTGATTTTGTGACAAGTAGATTGCAATATCTAGATCTTAGTAATGAAACTGAATATGACTCCTTAAATGAAATGCAACGTAAAATGTTACGCTGCTTATTTGAAGTTATAACTTTATTAATTATGCGGATAGAACATGTAGGAAAAAAAGGGGATGAATACAAAGAGGAGCTTAAAGATTTAATTTTATTATTAAAGTCTTGGGTAAATGCTAAGTTCCTGCAAGAATTGTATTATAAAAAAGAACTTTATGATGTGTTATTTTCAATTCCCCAAGAGTTTTCAGTATTCGGTGCAGAAACTAAAATAAGAGAAATTCCGGATGGAGAGGCCACGTGGAGATCGGTTTCGAACGATACTTATAAGATGATAGCATTTATGCTTACGCAAAGCTCCTTTAATAATAACCAGTTCAATCTTTTATTTGTTAGGGATGCATTTCAGTTTCGAGAGGCAACTTCAATATTAACACATGAACTAAGTTCGATTGTAACCTACTTGAACGGTGATTCATTCGCCAATTTATTTAAGCTTATTACTGATAAAGAGTTATCCGAGGGGAATAATAAAGCACAAATTGTGACTAAATTAGAATCAATTATTTCCTCTATAAATTCATTAGTGTTGCGCAATGTTATCGAATCAGAGTTAGAACCTTCGTTAGTAGATAAATATAGTAAGGAAATAAAACTTTCTGTGGAGAACTACTTCGAACTAATTCTGTCATTGGATGCAATCCCTTTAGAAATTGATGTCAGAGGAATTGAAGCATATCTCTTGGTCAATAAAAGGGAGGTTATCCCTCCAATAGATGGGGTTTCTTATGAAATGAACATTCACAACCATAGTCAGTGGTTGATATATGAATGGATTCGTAGTGTACTACATAGCATCAATGTAGATGTTGCAAATATTATCAACATTGAGGATCCTCAAGAGTTACCAACTGAAAAATTAATCACGATAGAATATAAGGTTGAAGATAGAGTGAATACTTTTAGACACTCTAAAGGTTTAAAGGTTAATGATAAAGAAGGTCATTTGAATTTGAATGGCTCTGGTTTGTATTATTTAGATTTATTAGATAATTTTGAATTGAAGAAATCAGAAGAAGTCCTAACGGTTGATCTTGAAAAGATTTTTGAAGGAAATATTGGTTTTGTTAAAGAACGATATAAGTTTGAGGATGATAATCCTTTTCTTTATTCAATGTTAAATGCCACCTTTAACATCGTTGCGATGCCAAATCACATTTGCAATCTCTATTTCCTATCAGAGGAGACATGTCAATTAATCAATCAAAGACAAGAAAGAGAGATGGAGCAATTGATTAACGGTAGCAGAACGGAGAACCCTGATAACAGCAATGTATCTTAAAAAACTGAGATGAGAGACCCCTTACAATCATTGCGCAATATCTTGCGGATATGCACAAATTTTTTAGGGGGGATTTTATCAAGCCAGACCATGCGGGGCAGGCCTTCCGGTGGTCTGCACAATTGCACAAAAAAGCGGGGGTTTTGTGTGCGGGCGAGGCGGGGGAATCATCGCGCGCTGAGGGGGTAAGGAGGGTATACCTGTTAATACCCTTTTTCGCGTCTGTGCGGCTCTGTTTTGGTGCGGTTGCGTTGTGGTCTGGTGAGGGGGTGGAAAAGAAAAGCCCCTGCCAGCGTGGCGCTGAGGGGATAGTGTAGCGTTTGGCTTTTGCGCTGGTTGCGCTCACCCTCTGGCAGGGTGAGGCATCAATCTTTTTGAATTGTCAGGCGGCTGTTGATGGGGTTGCGAGGGCGTAAGGGTTAAAGCGGATCACCTCAAAGCCCAGCCAGTCATTCAGCTCTTTCAGGCTTTCTTGTATCGGCGTCAGCTCGTTGATGGAGAAGACGCGGGCGGCTTTCTCAACGTCGCCAAACCCCCCGGCGTTGCCTGGCATCACCCCCATTAGTTGAGGCGGAACGCGGTGCGCGGCAAGCATATCATCCCGCGTTGCGTCCTTGATGCCGGTAAACTCATCCTTTGCCGCTATCTGGCTGAATGGCAGGATTTGCAAGCCGTCTTTCTTCCCGCCTGCTGCGTATACGAACAGGTTTTTAAAAGCGCCGCCGCCGCGTGCATCCTTCAATGACTTTTTCAGGCTTTCAACGTCTTTGTTGTTGGCGATCGGGTCGGTTAGGTAGACGATTACGCCGGCGTGACTGCCGTTGATGTAGTAGTTACGGCGGAACATGGTCGCTTCACTGTTGAGCATGGCACTTTGTAACGAGGCCATGTATTCAGGTGCGCCGTAGATCTCCTGGTGGATGCTGGGGTTTTTTATCTGGCAGATGCTGCCCGGCTTGAATGGGTAGTCCGCATCACGGCGGGTGATAAACCAGTATTGATCTTTTTTCAGGTCGCTGCCGCGTCGGGTATATTTGGCCTGGGCGTGTTTTAGCGCAATAGGCTCGCCCAGCATGTTACGGCGCACCTCCATGTAGTTGTTGCCGAATACCAGATAATCCAGCACCCACGCGCTCATTTCCTGTCTGCTCAGCAGCGGGTGAGGGATGTAGCAGGATGTGATCACATTACGCTTAAAGACCAGCGGCGACTGATGATAGGCCGTTGAATCAAACATCCGGGCGATGCCGTAGGGGCTGATCGGTGGTTCAAAATATACGCCGTTATCAGCGCACTCCATGCAATCCAGCAACATGCTGCGATCGGTGATAGCTACCGGGTCGCCAAAGCTGAATGACTCAATGCCTGCGGTTTGTTCGCTGGCACCCGGCTGCGGTCTGGCCTGAAACTTTTGCTTTTTGCGGCTCACGTTTAAAACTCCTCTACAAAACTGTCACTACCGCCGCCGCTTTCGCTGCCGATCGGCTCGTTATACAAAGCTGTCATTGATGCCCAGGCGAGATCGCCGTGATTGCTGCCGCGTTTGCGGTCGGAAACGTAGGTCATTACCCCGCCTTTCTGCACCTTGCGAACCGTCATAAATGACTGGACGAGATCCAGCATTCCCGCATCCACTTCCAGACGACCGGCACGGATCAACATAAGCGCTTTCAGCACCATGGCGCGCTTGAGTGGGGCGGAATACTGGTATTTCACCGCCAGCGGGAAGAACTTGATTACCAGTTGCCAGACGGCATCACCAATGCCGGTGGCATCAATCGCGATGTGCTGGACGTTGTAACGCTCCGTCAGCCCCTGAATGGCCTTTGCCTGTTCCTCAAACTCCATCCCGCGAAGCTGGATGCGTTCGATGATGCGGAACTTACCGCCCGGTACCGCTGGCGGAACTATGACAACCAGCCCGGCAGAGTCACCGTTACCGCTTCCCCCGTTGGGGTCATAGCCTACCCATATACCGCGATCGCCTATCGGTTTGGGTGCGAATGGGTTCCAGTCGGGCCATACATCATCGTTAAAGCCGTCAACGCAGCAGCCGATCATGGCGTTGTAGTTAAAGGCGCGTTCTCCCGCAGTCACGAAGCGGCAACGATAGAGGTTGTCGTATTCCTCCGGGGAGTTCTCCATCTTGATGGTTTCAATTTTCACCAGGTTGAAGCCGAGTTTTACCGCATCTTCAATGGTGACAATCTGCCGCCAGATCCCATCCCCGCCCAGCTTGCCGTTTTTCAGCGCCTTATGGCTGACGTCTATTTCTACCCGTTCAGCTCTGGGCCTTGCCTTGTTGAACAGGTCGCCAGTCCAGAAGGCGTAAGCCTCATGTTCCTCTGTGGATGGCGTGGAAAAATAGGTGCGGCGCAGCCCTTCATGGGTTGCCATACCAGCGGCGACTTTGCGCAGCTCAAGGAAATTGTTAATCCAGAATGCTTCATCCAGATACAGATCGCCGGTGTAGCTCTGTGCCGTCGCTGCTGAGGTGCCGAGAAAGTAGAACGTTGCGCCGTTGCTCAGGGTGATGGCGTCGCCGCCTTTCAGCTCAACGCCAACCTGCGCCGCCAGTAGCTGGATGAACTTCTTGAACTGGAACGCCTGGGCGCGGCTGGCTGACAAAAAGATTTGGTTGTTGCCGGTTTCCAGAGCCCGTAACAGCGCCTCGCGGGCAAAGTACCAGGTGGCACCAATCTGGCGCGATTTGAGGATAAAGCGGTTGCGGCGTTCGCGCTGCTTGTACCACCGTTTTTGATGCTCGTAGAGCGAATCCAGCACCAGAGCGCGCAGATCCCCGATCTGCTCTTCCGTAAAGTGGTTTTTCGGTTTCTTCTCACGGCTTTTCTCTTCGCTGCGGTGCTCTTCGCGCTCCATCCGCACCAGTTGACGGGTTAACAGGTCAATGGTTTTGAAGTCATGCGCCGTCAGGTCTGGCTTTTCCGTCAGGCGTAACAGCCGCACCTGCATCCGATCCTGTACGCGCTCCAGTGCGGTGGACTCGTCCCACTTATCGCGGCGACGCCATGAATACAGGGTGTTGGTACTCACGCCGATCGATTTGGCGATCTGCGTGATGCTGTATGCCTGCCAGTACATGACCTTAGCGGCAATCCGTGGCTCATCGTGGGAAGTCTGTTTCATGGTGGCAGAGTACCGCGCCCGCGCGCGCGTCGCTTCGGGTTGTCATTGTCGGAAAACGGCAACAACGGCAACGCTTTGCGCGTTTCGGCTGCGGCGGGAATGATAGGGGCACTGGTTAATATCACTCACTCATTCGGGATTTCGACATGCCAAAGTCAAAACCATTTCGCGTTGCTGTCGAGGGTGCTACCTGCGACGGTCGGACGCTGGAGCGTCAGCACATTGTGCAGATGGCTCAACGCTTTAACCCAACCGTATACGGTGCCCGCGTCAATCTGGAGCACCTCCGGGGCTACTCACCAAACAGTGATTTTCGTGCTTATGGCGATGTTATTGCCGTCAAGGCAGAGGAGATCACCGAGGAGCCGCTGAAAGGCAAAATGGGCCTGTATGTGCAGGTTGATGCCACTGATGATCTGGTTGCCCTGAAAAAGAACCGCCAGAAGATTTATCACAGCATTGAAGTGCATCCCTCTTTTGCGGATACCGGCGAAGCCTATTTGATGGGGCTGGCATGTACCGATAGCCCTGCCAGCCTGGGCACGGAAATGATGGAGTTTTGTTCCAAAAACACCGTTAACCCGCTGGCATCCCGTAAGCATGATCCGGCTTGTTTCTTCACCGCCGCCGTTGAATCCACGATGGAATTTGAAGATGAGCAGCCGCCGCAGGATGAAGGCAAAAACTTCTTTGCCCGTGTTAAGGCGCTGTTGGGCGGTACGCAGCAGCAGTTTAGCCAGCAGAACGGTGAAAACCGTGAGGCTATCGAGGCGATTGCCGAGAGCCAGGGCAAGCTGCTGGACAGTACAACCCAGCTTTCTGTTGCGGTGAAAGGTAAGGCTGACGCCACCGAACTGGAAAGCCTGCGTAAGGACTTCAAAGCGCTGGAAGAGAAACTGAAAGGCCAGGACGCCGAGCAGTACAACCAGCGCCCGCCTGCCACTGGCGGCGATGGTCAATCAACTCAACATCTGGCTGATTGCTGATAAGGCTCAGTGCGTCAGGCTCAGGAAAGGAAAATAAGATGCGTAATACAACCCGCGATTTGTTTGATAAGTACATTCAGCGACAGGCTGAACTGAACCATATCAGTGCTGCTCACATCACCAAGGCGTACAGCATTGATCCGAGCGTTGAGCAGACGCTTGAGGATAAGATCCAGCAGTCGTCTGAGATGCTGAAAAAAATTAACATTTACGGCGTTAACGATCAGACCGGTGAAAAAATCGGGCTGGGTGTTAGTGGCCCGGTATCCAGTACCAACAATTCCACCACGGATCGCCGTCAGCCTACCTCTGTGGCGGCGCTGGATTCGAATAAGTACACCTGTAACAAGGTGAACGCCGATACCTTTACGCCGTACACGCAGCTTGATGCCTGGGCAAAATTCCCGGACTTTCAGCAGCGCCTCAGCAATCAGATCATCAAGCGTATTGCGCTCGATCGCATCATGATTGGCTTCAACGGTACCAGCTATGCGGAGAAGTCAGACCGCGCCGCCAACCCGCTGTTGCAGGATTGCGGGATCGGATGGCTCCAGCAGTACCGTACCAATGCGCCGCAGCGAGTCATGAAAAATATTACTGTGACCAGCCGTGACGACACCAACCAGGTGATCGCGAAGGGTGATTACGGTAACTACGATTCGATTGTTTTTGATGGCGTTAACTCACTCATGGATGAGTGGTACAAGGATTCGCCTGATTTGGTGGTTATCACCGGGCGCAATCTGACGGTTAACCGTTCATTCCCGATCATCAATGCCGTCAGCACCAATAACCCGAACTCCGAAGCACTTGCCGGGCAGTTGATTGCGACGCGTAAAACGATCGGCAACCTGCCGTCATTCGTCGCGCCATTCTTCCCTGATGGCAGCATGTTCATTACCTCCTGGGAAAACCTGTCTATTTACTGGCAGGAAGGTGGGCACCGTCGCCGCATCGTTGAAGAGCCGGAATATAACCGTGTCTCAACGTACAGCTCTTCGAATGATGCTTACGTCATTGAAGACTACGGCTATGGCTGTCTGATCGAAGGCATCACCGCCGCCGAGCCAGACCCAGCACCATAAGACGCCGCAGGCCAGCAGTGCGCTGGCCTGTTCAGGGGGCATAAATGTTAACACCAGCACAAAAACACTTTGATCGGGTGATGGCAGAGCGCCGCAGTAATCGCGGGGCGACAACAGCCGACAGAACAGCCTACGAGCAGGTGCTTTTCCGCTTGCGCATGGATAAAGCCGACCTCAGCCGCATCCAGTCGAATGCCGGTAAGGCGAAGCTCAAAAGCGAACGCCTGCCGGATTACCTGCCGTGGATTGATGGCGCACTGGCAGCGGATACGGGCCAGGCGGATGAAGTGATCACCACCGTAATGATCTGGGCGGCGGATGCCGGTGATATTGCACAGGCGCTGCGGATAGGTCAGTACGTGCTGCGCCATAAAATCCCGATGCCTGACCAGTACAAGCGCACCACCGCCACGGTACTGGTTGAAGAGATTTGCGATCCCATCCTTGCCGACTTCAAAGCGAACCCGGCAAAGGCGAGCGTGAGCATTGACAACCTCAACGCGCTGAACGGCATCACCACCCATGAAGATATGCCCGATCAGGTAAGGGCCAAGCTGTTTAAGGTCATGGGGTACACCGTGCGCCTTAATCAGGATGTTGAGTCCCAGCAGCTTGCCCGCTCGCATTTGCAGGAAGCTATCAGGCTCAACGCAAAAATTGGTGTGGCGCGTGATATCGAACTGCTTGATCGCAATATCAAAAAGCTGACCGCCGCCAACGGCGGAGAAGGTGAGGGCGATGCGCCACCGGTACAGCCGGAAGCGAAGCCAGAGGCCGCGAAAGCAGCGCCGGAGAAAGCGCCGCGCACTACCGCAGCCAGGAACCAGAAAAACAGCCAGGCAAAACCGGCAGCAAAGAACAAGGCGACGCGCAAAACCGCGAAGTCATAACGAATGTGCCCCCGCGCACCAGGCGGCACGGTGTGACGTAATAAGGCCCGGCCTCTACTGCGTCACACCGTCCACCGCCTGCCTTATGGAGATACCTGTATGAGCCTGGTCGCCACTGAACCGGTAAGACCGCCATCAGATCCCGCGCCGGACGATGGCGGCGCAAAGGTTGAGAGCCTGACTTTCTGGCCTGTCATCATGCTGGCTGATTTGCGCCGCGCGATGCGCCTTGATGGGCAGGTAACGACCGATCGCCTTATGTCCCGCACCATTGAGGCAGTGGCCCACGTCAATGATCAGCTTTTTATGTGGCGTCAGGTTCAGGTTGATGCCGGTTATCTGACTCTGGCGGAGATCCCCGCCGATCCGGTGAATGGCGAATCGGTGAAGGTCTGGCGCTATAAAAATGCCGTCTGGTCACTGACCAAAGTCCTGCTGATTGAGGGGTATCGCGATATTGATACCACCAGTAAAGGGGATGACCACGCGCAGGCGCTCAGCACCCAGATAGATACGCTCTGGCGTGATGTTCGCTGGTCGATTCGCGATATCCAGAATGAAGATCGCGGCCTTGCGGAGCTGTGCTGATGAACGTGCAGGCGCAGCAGGATGACACCGTTGATGAACTCTGCTGGCGGTATTACGGCAGGACGGCGGGAGTAACCGAAGCCGTGCATGAAGCCAATCCGGGGCTGTGCGACAGCGGCCCGTTGCTGAGTGCCGGGCAGGTTGTTTATCTTCCCGAATTACCACCACCCACCCAGCGGGAAACCGTGCAGCTATGGGATTGAGAGGTTGCCATGAGCGACGTACCTACCGGGATGCTGGAACAAACAATGAAATGGATTGCTACTTATCTGCCGACGCTTTACGCGGCAGGCGCTGCGCTGAGCATTTCGGCGCTTATGAGTCTTTATGACGGTCAGTCAATGCTGAAAACCGCCACCGGTTCACTGGTCTGCGGGATCGTTACGCTGGCGGTTGCCGGTTCGCTGGAATATCTGGGCTTGCCGTCTAATGCCGTTACCTTCGTGGGCGCATCCATAGGTTTTATGGGTGCTGACAAGGTGCGCAACAAAGTGACCGGCTTTATTGAAACCCGTATCGGAGGGGCGAAAAGTGGAAATGAGTAAGAACGGTCTGGCTCTGCTGAAAAGTTTTGAGGGCTGCGAACTCACGGCTTATCAGGATTCTGTGGGCGTCTGGACGATTGGTTATGGCTGGACGCAACCCGTTAACGGCAAGCCGGTTAGCAACGGCATGACTATTACCCAGGACACTGCCGATAGTCTGTTATGTAGCGGCGTAGTGCAGTATGAGAAAGGCGTTACGGGTCTGGTGAAAGTTGCTGTGAACCAAAACCAGTTTGATGCTCTCGTTGATTTTGCCTACAACCTGGGCGTTAAGGCTCTGGAAGGTTCCACGCTGATGAAAAAGCTAAATGCCGGTGATTATGCTGGCGCAGCAGATGAATTTCCGAAGTGGAACAAGGCAGGCGGAAAGGTTCTCAACGGTCTGGTAAAGCGCCGTGCTGCTGAGCGTTCGCTGTTTCTGTCATGAGTTGGCTGTTGTCTTACTGGAAACCTGCGCTGATAGCTTTGCTCTGCGGTCTGGCTGTCTGGTGGTTCAGCCATCAGCGCTATACCGCTGGATACAGTAAGGCTAACGCTGAGTGGGCACTGAAATGGAAACAGCGGGATGCTGACGATGCTACCGCGCTTGCAAAGCGGCAGGCAGAAGCCAGAGCCGAAGAACAGCGCCGACAGGGTGAAATAGATGCGATTGAGAAAAGGGCCGAGGGGCAGATTGCTCAGGCCGCTGCTGATGCTGACCATGCCCGCGCTGTTTCTGACGGGCTGCATGACGAAGCCGCAAAACTTGCCGCCAGACTGGCAGCAAGTGAACGCGCCCGCCGTGCCGCAACTGCCAGCGAAAGCGCGACAGGCACCACCGGCAGCGAGCTGCTTGCCGAGCTGTTCCGCCGCGCTGACCAGCGAGCGGGAGAGCTGGCGGCAATTGCTGATCAGGCAAGGATCCGAGGGTTAGCCTGTGAGGCTGCTTATGATGCAAACATCAGGGGGAAATAATGGATTTTTATTTGAAAGTAGAGTTGGCGACTGTTGAAGAGATGGAAGCTATACGAGTGGCGCTATTGCGACAGCATGTGGATACCCCGCTAAGCCCGGAGTTATTACAGCAAGTAGCAGAAGAGGCACGGCAACATATTAACCAGCTTACTGTTGTTGAGTTGGTGCCTTACCATGCTTAAGCCTGATCTGCTTCGCAAGCATATCAGCCAAGCGGTGCCGTGGTTGCGTGACAATCCCGATAATCTGGCGGTGTACGTCCAGAAGGGGCGCATGGTGAGTACCGGGCAGCGCTCTGCCTCGTTTGAATACGAGTACACCATTGAGGTGCTGGCGATGGATTATCCTGAGCCGCTGGATTCCCTCAGCCTGCCAATTCTGGCATGGGCGCGCCTGTATCAGCCTGAGCTGCTATTCAACCCTGACCGCGCCCGCGATGGCATCACCTTTGAAGCGGATATCCTGAGCAATTCCACCATGGACGTGCTCATCAAAATCCAGGCCAGTGAGGCGGTGATTGTCAAAGTTGAAGATGGCAAGCCGGTTATACATCATCGCGCTGATCCTATGCCGGGGCCGGAGCTGGGTGCCTGGTCACTGGTCTTTGAAGATACGGTAAGCGGCGAGACGTGGACGGACTAAATGAACTCTGATCCGCTGTTCCATGCCCTTGATGATTATCTGGCAACCGTGGCGGCGCAGCTCGCACCGGGCCAGCGCCGTAAGCTCACGCGCGAGGTGGCTATTGGTCTGCGCAAGCGCCAGCAGCAGCGCATCAACAGCCAGAAAAACCCCAGCGGAGAGAGCTATACGCCGCGCCGCCGTAAGATTTTGCGCACTCAGGGCGGAGTTAAATTCCTGTGGAAAGATGAGACGCGCGAGCTGAGCAACTGGCGCACTACCGTGCGCGGAGAACAGCGGGCTATTACCGGTTATGATGTTGATAAAGGGGCGTTGCGCACGTTCTATAAGCGCGATATTCAGCGCTATATTGAGATCCATCTTAACCAGACCAAGCGCACCACCACCCGTAAAGAAAAGATGTTCCGCCGCCTGCGCACCGCTCGCTTTCTCAAGGCATATGGTACCGCCAGCGCCGCCGTGGTGGGTTACTCCGGGCATACTGCCGAGATCGCCAGCGTTCACCAGTATGGTGAGGTTGATACCGTGGCACCCGGTGCCCGAACTCGTTACCCGGCGCGTGAGCTGCTGGGTTTTACGGAAAGCGATCTTGACTGGCTGGCGGATACGATCGTCAGTTTTATGCAACCCTGATCCCTTCCTGAAGCACTGTTAAAAGTGACGGTGCTCGATGTTTTTCCCGCCACTGTCATAGCTGGCAGTGTCTGCCGGTACCGCCATCCATTGTTACCAACTCCTGACAACGCCAGCGCGTTGCTTGCGCGCGCGTGGATCATGAAACTGGCTGTAAATTTAATAACGCAAGCCAGCTTATGAACCTGAATGAACTCTATCGCCTAATCTGTAACCTTATCCGTATTGGTACGGTGACGGATGTTGATCTTGCTGCTGAGCCGCCAGTTGCGCGAGTCTCAACGGGAGATAATACAACGGACTGGATTCGCTGGGCGGCTTTGCGCGCCGGAACGGCTGTTACATGGTGGGCACCATCACCGGGCGAGCAGGTGTTACTTTTTGCCCCATGTGGTGATCTGGAAAATGCCGTCATCATGGGCAGCTTGTACAGCGATAGTGTGAAGCCACCGGATAACGGTGAAACGTCAAATGTCACTTTGCACCCTGACGGGGCGAAGGTTCTGTATGACCCGGCAACCGGTGCGCTCGCTGCTACTGGTATTAAGAGCGCAACCGTAGAGGCTTCTGACTCTATCGCCGCGACTGCCCCAAAAATGACCTGTACCGCAACAACCTCAATCACCCTTGATACGCCGGAAGTGATCTGCACTAAAAAGCTCTCATGCTCCACGTTTGAGATGAAACAGGGCGGCAAGATGACCGGCAATGTTGAGCATAGCGGCGGCAGCATTACATCAAATGGCGTTGTGGTGCATACCCACAAACATGGCGGCGTAGAACGTGGCGGAAGCCAGACGGACGGCCCGCAATGACCAGCGCAAGATATAGCGGGATGAACGCCGAAACCGGCGAAGCGCTCACCGACAACGAGCATATTTCTCAGTCCATCAATGACATTTTGTTAACGCCGGTTGGCTCTCGCGTTATGCGCCGCGCCTACGGCTCGCAACTCAATAACCTGATTGACCAGCCAGGCAATGCCGTAACGCGCCTTCGCATTATGTCCGCGATATACAGCGCGCTTTTCCTCTGGGAGCCGCGTATCTCACTAACCAATATTGTGCTGAGGGAAACCGGGGCGGGGCAGATGGTTGCCACCATCAAGGCCAGCCGTACCGATACCCAATCACCCTTTACCACGGATGTAACGATCGGCAGGCAGGTGCTGGCATGAGCGGAACAATCGACCTTTCACAATTACCGCCTCCGGTGGTGGTTGAGCCGTTGGACTTTGAAACGCTCTTCAATGAGCGCAAAGAGGCATTCATTGCGCTTTACCCGGAAGATGAACAGGACGTTATCAGGCGCACCCTCTCGCTGGAGTCTGAGCCGATCACCATGCTGCTGGAAGAAAACTGTTACCGCGAATTGTTGCTACGCCAGCGCGTGAACGAAGCGGCGCGGGCGGTCATGGTGGCG
The DNA here is from genome assembly GCF_002922995.1 of Lelliottia sp. 7254-16. Taxonomy (NCBI): domain Bacteria; kingdom Pseudomonadati; phylum Pseudomonadota; class Gammaproteobacteria; order Enterobacterales; family Enterobacteriaceae; genus Lelliottia; species Lelliottia sp. 7254-16. The sequence continues at coordinate 182,450 of NZ_PQVS01000004.1, read as the reverse complement.
TACTCCGTGGGCAGCGATTTGGATCAGCTGGCGGCAAATTTCAACGTGGAGCGCCTGACCATCACACCGGAAGATGACAGTGTTGTACCGCCTGTTCCTGCTGTGATGGAGTCGGATGCCGATCTGCGCGCCCGTACCCCGCAGGCGTTTGAGGGGCTGAGCGTCGCCGGGCCAACGGCGGCGTATGAATTTTTCGGCCTGTCTGCTGATGGGCGCGTTGCTGATGTGTCTGCCGTAAGCCCAACGCCTGCCTGCGTTACCATCTCTGTGCTTTCCCGCGAGGGTGACGGCACCGCCAGCCAGGAGCTGATCGATATCGTTGCCAGCGCGCTGAATGGCGAAGAGGTGCGCCCGGTTGCCGATCGCGTGACCGTTCAGGCGGCGGAGATAGTGCCGTATGAAATTGATGCCACGCTGTATATCTATCCGGGGCCGGAGTCGGAACCCATCCGCCAGGCATCCGAGCAGAAGTTACAGACGTACATTGCCGATCAGCGGCGTCTGGGGCGTGATATCCGGTTGTCTGCCATTTATGCCGCGCTGCATGTCGAAGGGGTGCAGAGGGTGGAGCTGGCGCAGCCGCTCGCGGATATGGTGCTTAATGATTCTCAGGCGTCAAACTGCACCGGCTACACCATAACCGTTGGGGGGTACGATGAGTAAAACCCTTACGCCGCCCAGCTCAACGCGCCTTGAACGTGTAGCCGCCCGCGTCTGCGCCTCTCTGGGGGAAGTGCGGGTACCGCTGCGCCAGCTCTGGGATCCGTATACCTGCCCGGTTGACCTGCTGCCCTATCTGGCGTGGGCTTTCTCCGTTGATCGATGGGATGAGCACTGGCCCCAGACAACGAAGCGCAAGGCCATAGCCGATGCGTATTACCTGCACCGCTACAAAGGCACTACCGGGGCAATGCGCCGTGTTGTGGAGCCGTTCGGCTACTTCATCAGGGTTAATGAGTGGTGGAACATCAACACCGACCCCGGCACGTTTACGCTGGATATTGGCGTTGAAGATGAAGGCATCAGCGAAGAAACCTATCAGGAACTTGAGCGGCTGATTGCTGACGTCAAGCCGTGTAGCCGTCACATGCTGGGCATGAGCCTGCACTTACAGACTACCGGCCCTTTTTATGTTGGCGCGTCTGCCTATCTGGGCGACACGCTGACCGTGTACCCCTATTTCCCCGAAACTATTTCTGTGGGCGGTGCGGAATATGTGGGTAGTGCAATTCATTTGATAGATACCGTGGAGATCTCACCAAGTGGCAACTAAATATTATGCCCTGCTAACCAATGTCGGGGCTGCGAAGCTGGCGAACGCCACGGCATTGGGTGAACAGGTTGAAATTACTCAGATGGCGGTAGGGGATGGTAACGGCGTATTACCCACGCCAAACCCTGCGCAAACCGCACTTGTGCATGAGCTGCGCCGCGCGCCGCTCAATACGCTGACGATTGACCCGGTAAACACCAACCAGATTATTGCTGAGCAGGTGATCCCGGAGGACGTGGGCGGTTGGTGGATTCGAGAGATTGGCTTGTATGACAGTGCCGGTGATTTGATTGCCATTGCCAACTGTGCAGAAACCTATAAACCGTTGTTGCAGGAAGGTAGCGGGCGGGTGCAGGTTATCCGTGTCATTCTGATTGTCAGCAGTACCCAGGCGGTAACGCTCAAGATTGATCCGTCTGTGGTGCTGGCAACCCGTCAGTATGTTGACGACCAGATAATCCAGGTGAAAGCCTACGTTGATCAGCAACTGGCGGCGCATATTGCTGCGAGTGATCCGCATCAGCAATATTTGCTTGAGGCGGATATTGTGAAATTTATTCCCGTAGGTATCCCTCTGCCTTACCCAGCCGCAACACCACCAACAGGGTGGTTAAAGTGCAACGGCGCATCATTCGATAAAGTTGCTTATCCGGTTCTGGCTGCTGTTTTCCCGTCAGGGAAATTGCCTGATTTGCGTGGTGAATTTATTCGCGGCTGGGATGATGGGCGTGGGGTTGATTCAGGGCGAGCGTTGCTTAATTCACAGGCGGGAATGCTGGAGCAACACCGGCACATTATCGTTGCAAATACCGGGTATAACGATACGGAAGAATGGGATATTGGTGTAATTGTGCGGCAGAACTATACGCAAGGTAAAGGCATAGACGGCGGCACACCGGGCAGCTTAATTCCTGTGCCAACTTTACATACTAAAGGGCGCGTAGGTAACACTGGCGGCACGGAAACCCGTCCGCGCAACGTTGCATTTAACTACATCGTGAGGGCTGCATAATGGCGCAGGCAGTTTTAAACAAAGAAAATATTGCTACAGAGGCAGGTGATATCACTGTTTTTAATTACGATAGCGTGACGCGTGAATATCTGTTTTCAACGGTGGAGTATCTGGCTGTTGGCGTGGGTATTCCTGCCGCCTCATGTACTGACGCGCCGGGCGAAGAGAAGACCAGCTACGCAATTTGCAGGACGGCAGAATTATCAGGATGGGAATACATTGTTGATCATCGTGGTGAGGATGTTTTTAGCACGGAAACGGGGGAGCCTGTTGCCATCACATTGCTGGGCGAATACCCAGAAAATACCACCACGCTGGCACCTGCCACGCCATACGATAGGTGGAACGGTAGCGAATGGGTGACGGATACGGAAGCGCAGCACACGGCAGATGTGGAAGCAGCAGACCAGCAGAAAGCGGCGCTACTGGCGGAGGCTCAGGCAACAATCAGCCTTTGGCAAACTGAATTACAATTAGGCATCATCAGCGATGAAGATAAAGCCAGCCTGATAGGCTGGATGAACTACATCAAAGCGGTACAGGCGGTAGACACGTCAACCGCGCCGGATATCAACTGGCCTGAGAAGCCGGAAGCGTAAACGGATATCGAGCACCGCCATAAATGATCGTGCTGCGGCACGATTAAAAATGACGGTGCCCGATGATTTCGGTACCACACTGCCAGCAATGAACGTGTTGGCCATAAAAAATAAAGTTAGAAACTCACCCCAGCTTTCACCATAGACAGCACGTCATCATTGGTGATTTCCGCCAGCTTCTCCCTGATATCCTCACTAACCCTTTTCAGGCTGAGGGTAAACTCAATTTTCCGCGCTTTCCCGTCCTGAAAGAACTCAGTGCGATTCTGGGTTAACCCTTCGATCACGTACATGCCGTAAATTGCGCCAGTGCCTTCAATCAGGGGCCACGCTCTGCCGGTGAACGCCATTGTTTTTAGCGTAGTGAGTGACACATCACCCCCGCTGATTTCCGGGTACAACGTGCCGGAGAGCGTGAACGGCTCTTCGTCCGGGCCTATGTACTGATAGCGCGGGGATTTCCCCACTCGATCGTTTTTGACGTGCCGCCAGGTATTGGACTGGTTCGACGTCTGGTAGGGTGTCGTTTGCAGCGCAAACGGAAACATGCCCAATATCATCATCATGGCTTTGCCCCTTATTCGTGGTCGGTCAGTTGCGAGCGTTTGCGCCGTGCGGCTTGCTGCTGGGCAACGGTGAACTCTTCGCGGATGCGCTGGACAAGTTTTTGCTCACCCATCTGGCCCGCGTCGTTGATGTTGATTTCAAAGTTAAACACGTCGCCGCCAGGCATCAGCGCCGCGACGGAAGCCGCAGACGGAACCGCCGACACTGGCGAACGGGCGGCAGGTTGCTGAACGCTGTACGGCAGTACCGAAGAAACGAGCGCGCCAGCCTGCTGCTGCATCCACGCGGTGAGTGATGGCACCTGCCGCTGAACCTGCTGCACCGGTTCGGCATATCCGCCACGGATAGGAATGTACGGTTGTTTATTTTTGAAGACGATTTCACCGGGGCCGTCTTTCTTCTCTGCCGTGTTGCTGGCGATTTTATCCAGGCTACCGCTGATCTTCGGTGCGAGGTTCGCCGGGCCTTTCAGGTTATTGGCAAGTGCCTGCTGCTGCTGGCTCTGTTCCGTTTTCCGCTTCTGCTCCTTTTTCTCCTCTTCCTTCTTCGATTGCGCAGTGACGGCTTTCAGATCCCCGACGAGCGTATCCGCCAGCCCGGTAAGTTTCTTCTGCGTGTTCACCTGCTCAACGGCTTTTTTGGCCCGCTCTGCCTGATCGGGGATTAGGCCCAGTTTTTCCAGTACCAGATCCAGACCTTTCCAGAGCTGCTCAACGGGCCATAGCACCAGTGAAATGGCATCCCCCACAATCTTGCCGAAGGATTCCCCGGCACTGGTGCAGGATTTTAGCGCCTCAGTGGAGAACTGGATCGGCTCAAACAGTTTTGTAAACCAGTCCCATACCGTACTGAGGGCGGAGACAATGGCGTCAAATATGGGTACCAGCGGCGAGAATACGGCGGAAACGATAGAAAATATCGGCTGTAGCCCCTGCATCAGGCCGGTAAAGAATCCGCTGAAAAACGCCTTGATAGGTTGCCAGAACTGGATGATCGCAATAGCAACGCCAGAAAAAAGGGCAATCAGACCCCAGACCGGGGCAGAGATACCCGCCAGCAGCGTGATAAGGGGGCCAAAGACCGCGCGCCCGGCAGTCAGCAGCGCCTGCATAGGAGAACCCGCCAGCCACTGAAACGCGCCGCCCAGCCGGGTGATACTGGTCAGCAGTTTGGCGATCCCGCCTTCACCTGCCAGCGTGGTAAAGCTCAGACGTACAAGCGCCATCGGGCCGAGTATTGCGCCCAGCGCCAGCATAAGCGTGCCCAGCACCGTGAGAATTGCACCAATCGCAGCGACGGTCTTCATGATGGCGGCAACCAGTGCCGGATTGGCTTCAATCCAGCCCCGGATTGATTGCATGACGCCGCCGACTGATTTCATGATTGCCATCATCGGTCCGCGCATGGTTTCGCCCAGCGCGCTGAAATTGTTGCCAAATTCCGCTTTGGTTATCTGCCACTGTGATGAGAGAGAATCTTTATCAATATCGGATTCCCGCTTCATGGAGCCTTTCGACGCGGTGCCGTGGGTTAATTCGAGCTGCCTGCGCAGCTCTGGCAGGTTGTTGGCGACTTTGGAAACAGCCATTGCATATTCATCACCAAAGAGCTGGGTAAGCACGTTCATTTGCTTATCTGGCTCCAACTTTTTGGTGGCTTCCATCACCGCCATAATGGTGCCCATGGCATCTTTTGCCATGTTCTTCTGCACTTTTTCAGCGCTAAGCCCCAGCGCGTCCAGACCTTCCATAAACCGATCCGGTTGCACCATGGCATTACCCAGTTCGCGCACCATCGCTTTAACAGCGGTGCCTGCTGTTTCGGACTGCTCGCCAAGGCTTAGGAACGTGGAGCCAAGTGCCGCCGCATTCTGATAACCGAGCTGATCGGCAGCACCACCCACGCGCTGCAACACGTCGATAATGTCAGAGCCTTTGGATTTGGCGTTATCGTCCAGATAGTTGATGACGTCGCCCAGCTTGCCAATATCCTGAATGGGGATCTTATACAGACCGGCGATTTTACCCAGGCTTTCCGACAGCTGATCGGCAGGCAGCTCAAACGCCTTTGAGGCCATCGCGGAAGTGTTGGCAAAATCGAGTAGGTCTTTTTTCTGCTTCTGCCATGGATCATCACTGTTAGCCACGCCCATTCGTGCGCCGCCCTCTACCAGAGCGGCGTAATCAACAGCCCCGTTGGGCATTGGCAGGTTTTCGGCAGCGTCTTTGATGGCGTTTTGCATCTCAGCAAACTGAGCCGTGCGGTTGCCGTCATTATCGCGCAGACCATTCACCTGTTTGGATACGCCCTTCATGGCGTCTTCCAGGCTGCTGTAACTCTTGATAGCAGCAGCGACGGGGGCTAGTACCGCCGCGCCGGTCGCAGCGGTCTTCATCCCTGAGCTTTGTAACTTTTCACTGGTTTCTTTGGTGCGGGCATAACGGGCTTGCGCCTGCGTGACGGATTCAAGCCGCCTCTGCTGCTCAGTAAGCTGGCGGTTATACTGCGCGGTGCGCTGGCTGATTTGTTCCGTTGCCCGGCTGGTACTGCTGATCGCAATCCCTTCGCTGTAGAAGCTGGCTCGCAACTGGTTGAGCTGGGCCTGTTCCGTTTTCTGCTGGGCTGTCAGGTTGCGGATCGCTGCCCGCTGCTGGTTGAGGGCGGTAACTTGCTCAGCACTGCGTTGGCGTAGTGGGCCAAATGCTGCCGCCATTTCACGCGCTTGCGTCTTTGCCTGAGCCAGTTGATCGGTGGTTTTTTTGTTGGCGTTGGTCAGCCGGTCAAAGCTGGTAGCCTGACGCTCAAGCCCTTTGATGCTGCTCTGCGTCTGCTTGATCTGAGAGGCCAGCGCGGCGGCACTCTGGCGCGCCGCGTTGACAGGTTGAGACATATTATTCAGGGCGCTGAATGCCACCTGAATATTTAATTTGCGGTCTGCCATTTATTGATCTCCGCCACTGCGCGCAGCGGCTTGATCACGCCATAACAGAAGTTCCTCTACCGTCATGGCGTCCATCTCCGCTGGTCGCCAGTGGAAAATGACGGCGATATCCGCCATTAAGTTTTCTATGCGTTCGCAGGGGCATCGGATGACGCGCTGCCCGTATCCGTCCCGCTCTGATCCGAAGGTGGTTGCAAAAAATCAACCACCGCATTGGCGAGCTGGCAGAAGTCCCACGTATCCATGCGGGCGATTTCGTCAGCGGTCAGTGCCGGGGCGGTAACGCGCGGCAGCAGAACAACCAGCGCATCATAATTCGACGTCAGAACGTCATAGACTTTTAAGCCACGCAGCGATCCGGCCTGCTTTAAGACTGGCGTGATCGTGATTTCGCTGATTGCCGTCTTGCCGCGAACAATAGGCGCATTGAGCGTTACAACTTCTTTACCGGTTACTTTGGTCATGGTGCGTTAATTCCTTATAAGCCAATGTTAGCGCGGTGTTTTTCCATCATGTCAACGCCGCCAACTTTGTAGATCATATTGAGCACATCAACTTCAATGATTTCTTCGCCGTTGATGGTCAGCTTGTAATAGGTATTTTTCAGGGTGTACTTATGGGAAGTATCATCCCCGGTTTTGGACGTGCCCGGATCCATCTCCGTGAAGCGTCCGCGCGTCTGGATTTCAACGGGTACCGCTTCGCCGGTTGAATCATCCTGGTACGACCCCGCATAGCGCGTTTGCATACCATCGGCGGTGGCGATGCCCCATTTTTTCAGCAGCCCCGCATCCATGCCGCCAAGGGTGATATCCATATCCAGCGCCCCGGCATCGAAGCCGAGATCGACCGCGACAGAACCAGGCATACCACCGGCCTGATAATCCTCTGTCTTGCGGGTTAACTTCGCCGGGGTAATTTCCGGCACCATGCCGAAGTAGTTATCCCCGTCAAAGAACATGTTGAAGTATTTAAGTTTTTTAGGCAGAGCCATACGCGCCCCCGGTTAGTTATTCACTGCGCTGGAAAACGTAGCGAAGTATTCATCAGTGAACTCCTGCACCAGGCTGAGATTTTCCAGCGGCGGGACAGGCGTGTAGTTGTATTTGATGGTGAGCTGCCCGTTGCGCAGCGTTTCGCTGGTATTCGGTTCAGGGTCATACCAGCAGCGCGCACCCAGCAGCTTGCCCGCCGTCACATAGGACGTTAGCTTGCGGTTGATACCGTCAACGATATCTTTCACCAGTGACGGGGTGAGCGGCTTATCAACGTAGGAGAAATGTGCTTCTGCCACGGTATCAGCCACAATCTGAGCGGTACGGGTGTAGCTCTCAAAGATGTAGGTTTCTTCGTCGCAGGTGCGCGATCCCCAGATGCGATAGCCGTCCTGTTTGATCAGGGTGGTGACGCCTGCCGCGTTCAGCTCGTCCGCATCGGTATCGGTGCCCTGTAGGGTGAAATAGATATCGCGATCCATCCCCAGCACGTTGTTAACCGGAACGTTGGAAATGGTTTTGTGCCAGCCCTGCGTTGCGTCGATTTTGGCGCGCATCCCTACCGCATGAGCACCCACCGGCACGGTGGCGTTTGCTCCCGCGTTGGTGTCGTAGCAAATGAAGTTAGGCCAGATCACCATCATTTCACGCTGGGCAAACTGCTCGCGGTATTCCTTCGCCTCTGCAATGGTGTTGCAGCCGTTCGCTGAAACATAAGCAAAGGCGCGCAGCTTCTCCGCCATCACGCCGAGTTGCGCCGCCACTGGCTGAGTATCAAGGCCGGGAACGGCAAGCACACGCGGACGGACGCCAACACGCATCTCAGCCGATAGCAGCGCATACATGCCGGTGAAAAGTCCTGTTACCGGGTCGGTGCCACCAATGACCAGTTGATCCTGAGTCGGGGCGGTGCCGGTTTCCGGTGGTGGGATTTTTGACGCATCAGCCACGCGGATCACAATGGTCTGCGGGCTGGTCTGGTCTGAAATGGCTTTCAGGGTGGTGAACAGGGTGCCGGTTTTGCCTGCTTTGCCCAGCATGTTAGCCACGCGGGTAATGAGTACAGGGGTATCCAGCGGGAACGCTTCTTCGTCTGCATCGTCAGCGATACAAACGACGCCGATAACCGCCGAATCAATATCGGTGATCATCGTGCTCAGATCGGTGGTTTCCGTGACGGTTACACCGTGATGGTAATTTGTGGCCATGTAGTTGCCTCGCCAGGTCAATGATTGCCACTTATCATTGCGACAATTGCCAGCCGGTGCGAGAGGTGGGCGTTGTCAGCAGACCGCAACAACAGCCCCGCGTTGTCTGTACGCGCGCGCGTGGCGACGATGGTACCCTCACCAATGAGGGGACCAATAAGATGTTGGATGATGATGCGCGTTATTCGCCCCGCCCGGCGTTCAGTATTCAGATTGAGGGCAAGCAGCTCACCGCGCTGGATGACCGTTTGATCTCGTTGTCGCTGACGGACAACCGGGGATTTGAAGCGGATACGCTTGATCTCACGCTGGATGATTCAGACGGACAGATCGTTATGCCATCGCGTGGCGCGAAGATTTCCGTTTCGCTGGGCTGGGATAATGATCCGCTGATATTTAAAGGGCTGTACACCGTTGATGAGGTTGCGCACCGTGGCCCGCCTGATCAGCTCACCATCAGCGCCCGCAGCGCAGACTTTCGCGACACGTTCAACGTGAAGCGTGAATACTCCTGGCACGATATTACCGTTGGCGATGTGGTTGCCAGTATTGCCAGCCGGTACGACCTGCGCGCCGGGGTGAGTGAGGAACTGGCGAAGATTGAGATCGATCACGCAGACCAGACCAGTGAATCAGATATCAGCTTTCTCACCAGAATGGCGGATATGCTGGGCGCAGTTGCCACCGTCAAAAACGGCATGTTGCTGTTCATCACGCCGGGGCAGGGCTTAACCCAGAGCGGTAAACCGTTACCGGCGGTCAGCATTGTGCGGGCCAGTGGCGACAAGCATAGCTTTAGTATTGCCGATCGTGACGCTTATACCGGCGTTACTGCCTACTGGCTGGATCTGAATTTCGGTAAGAAACCCGCCACCACGGTACAGACAAACACCCGTAGACGCCGCAGAACAACCCAGCCGAAGAAGCCGAAAGAACCCGCATCAAGTAGCAAGGAAGGGGATTACATGGCAGGCGCGGAAGGTAACGTATTCGTGATCCGCAAAACGTTTAAAACTGAGAAGGCAGCGAAGCGGGCAGCAGCGGCGAAGTGGAGCCAGTTGCAGCGTGGCGCGGCGTCATTCTCCATCACGCTGGCGCGGGGCAGGGCAGATTTGTACCCGGAGCAACCGGCAAGCGTATCGGGCTTTAAGTCCACGATTGATAATGGCTACTGGACGATCACCCGTTGTGTCCATGATATTGGCAGTGGCGGCTTTACCACCTCGCTGGAGTTGGAAGTTAAGATCGATGAATGGACGGCTGAGGCGGGTGACGAATCAACGGGTTAAGCGTTATACTTGACGTGATATTAACCAGCCCAGAGGAGGCCCGCGTATGGCAATGCGCTGTCCTCGCTGCCGTGCAGTTGCGAAAACTCGTACCAGTGTAGAGTTGAGTGATTTAGTGCGACGCAGTTATCACCAGTGTCAAAACATGTTGTGCGGCTACTGCTTTACCAGCATGACGCAAATAGACGAATCATTAAACCAGACTCAGCCTGTCCCAGGGGCTATGGTTCCACAAAGCGCTTTCCCGCGAAGTCACCACGGTGATGACCAGCTAAGTTTGGTTCTGTAGGTGTCCGACAAAGCCCCAGATTATCGGGGCTTTTATTTTTTTAAGTCAAAATGTGGTCAGTGTTTTTATTAAGTTCAATAAAAACATAATGATATGATCTGTATAATGGGGCGCTTGCGCCCCGTTTGCATTACTGTGGTGCAGTGAAACCAGGAGAGACGCATGAGTGAAAAAACAGTGACTTTTGCCGACCGTATCACGTTGCCGGCGATTGGGCAGGGCACGTGGTATATGGGTGAAAACGCCGGTCAGCGGCAAAGCGAAGTGGCTGCACTGCGAGCGGGCATCGATTTGGGTCTGACGCTGATCGATACTGCCGAAATGTATGCCGATGGCAAAGCAGAGGAAGTGGTCGGCGAGGCGATAAAAGGACGGCGCGAAAATGTCTTTCTGGTCTCGAAGGTCTACCCGTGGAACGCGGGCGGAAAGAAAGGGATAGCTGCCTGCGAAGCCAGCCTTCGTCGTCTGGGCACCGATCATATCGATCTCTATCTGCTGCACTGGCGTGGAAACTACGGTCTGGATGAGACGGTCGAGCTGATGCAGGCATTACAACAGCAGGGCAAAATTGGCCGCTGGGGTGTTTCTAATCTCGATTATGACGATATGCAGGAGTTGTGGGGCGTTGAAGGTGGCCCGGCCTGCGCCACCAATCAGGTACTTTATCATCTGGCGTCGCGCGGCATCGAATACGATCTACTCCCCTGGTGTCAGCAGCAGTCGATGCCGGTGATGGCCTACTGCCCGCTGGCACAGGCCGGACGTTTACGTTCAGGCCTGATGAATCATCCGGCAGTGAATGACATCGCCCGCCAGCATAACGCCAGTGCTGCACAGGTTTTACTGGCATGGGTAATTCACCATCAGGGCGTGATGGCGATCCCGAAAGCGTCGTCGATTGAGCATGTGAAAGAGAATGCGAGCGCGTTAGAGATAACGTTTTCTGCCGAAGAACTCGCCCGACTGGATGCGGCGTTTCCGGCTCCGGGGCGCAAAACAGCGCTGGATGTGGTGTAGCGGATTTCACCCCCTCCGCCGGGAGAGGGTGAACGAAAGCCTTAGCGCTTAACGATTTTAATGGTCTGCCCCAGGCGAGACGGTTTGTCCGCGCTGGTTTTTTGCGGTGCGGTTACGCACGCGGTTTCGACGCAGACAAAGGTTTTGTATCCGTCGTCCGGCACGTCCGCCATGCTCACAGAAAGCGCCGGACCTGGGTTCCAGCCCACCACATTGCTGTGATGATGGTGAACCACTTCAATACCGCGGTTGAGCGCTGCATCGTGGATCACGCTGCATGCTTCTGGGTTCAGATAAACGCGGTCGGTGCGATCCGGGAAGGTCTGCACGCCGTCACTCAGTTTGCCTTCTTTCGCGTTATCCACTTTGTCGATAAAGACATCGCCAAAGCCGCTTACTTTCACATCCGCAATATCACCGACGTTGAAATAGGTGTGCAGGGCGGAAGTGGTTTCAAACTCGCCGTGCGCTTCCAGCTCAATTTCACAGGTTTTTCCCAGCTTGAAGCGGGCATACAGCGTGAAATCATGCGGCCAAAGTGCGCGGGTTTCATCGTTGCTTTGCAGTTCGAAAGTCAGCACCGCACCGTTGTCATCTTCATTATGTGCTTTCAGCGTCCACTGTTGGTTACGGGCAAAACCGTGCGCTGGCAGGCCAGCTTCTGCCGCCGGGCCAAACCACGGCCAGCAGATCGGTACGCCGCCGCGAATCGCCGCGCCTTTTTTGAACGAAGTTGCAGCAGACAGCCACAGGCCTTCTTCTTCACCCTCTGGTTTCCAGGAGAGCAGGTGCGCGCCGTTGAGCGCCACAGAGGCTTTCACGCGTGGATGATCGACGACAATAATATCGGCACCATCAATCTGGCGGCGGGAGAGTACAGGGGTAAGTTGTTCGACTGCTGGAAGTGCAAAAATTTTGTGAATCATTACGCAATCCTCTGTCTTTAAGCATAAAAAAAGGCGACCGAGGTCGCCTTTTTGGATCAGTGTCTCATCTCAACTTATTTGGAGATGTGAGCGATCAGGTCCAGTACTTTGTTAGAGTAACCAGTTTCGTTGTCGTACCAGGAAACCAGTTTCACGAAGTTGTCGTTCAGTGCGATACCCGCTTTAGCATCGAACACGGAAGTGCACACTTCGCCGTTGAAATCGGTAGATACAACGTCGTCTTCGGTGTAACCCAGAACGCCTTTCATTGGGCCTTCAGAAGCCGCTTTGATTGCTTTCTTGATTTCTTCGTAAGACGCTGCTTTTTCCAGACGAACGGTCAGGTCAACAACAGACACGTTTGGAGTTGGAACGCGGAACGCCATACCAGTGATTTTACCGTTCAGCTCTGGCAGTACAACGCCTACAGCTTTAGCAGCACCGGTAGAAGAAGGGATGATGTTCTGAGCTGCGCCGCGGCCGCCGCGCCAGTCTTTGTGAGACGGGCCATCAACAGTTTTCTGAGTAGCGGTAGTTGCGTGAACAGTGGTCATCAGGCCTTCAACGATACCGAAGTTGTCGTTGATAACTTTAGCCAGTGGAGCCAGGCAGTTAGTGGTGCAAGATGCGTTAGAAACGATATCCTGGCCAGCATATTTCTCGAAGTTAGCACCTTTAACGAACATAGGAGTGCTGTCTTTAGAAGGACCAGTCAGAACAACCTTTTTAGCGCCAGCAGTGATGTGCTTACGAGCGGTTTCGTCAGTCAGGAACAGACCAGTTGCTTCAGCAACGATGTCTACGTTGACTTCGTTCCATTTCAGGTTAGCCGGGTCACGTTCAGCAGTCACACGGATAGTTTTACCGTTAACAACCAGGTGGCCGTCTTTCACTTCAACGGTGCCGTTGAAACGACCGTGAGTTGAGTCGTACTTCAGCATGTAAGCCATGTATTCAGCGTCTAACAGGTCGTTGATTGCAACGATCTCAATGTCAGAACGTTCCTGAGCAGCACGGAAAACAATACGGCCGATACGGCCAAAACCGTTGATACCTACTTTGATAGTCATATATTCCACCAGCTATTTGTTAGTGAATAAAAGGTTGCCTGTAAAATTACAAAAACCTTACGCAGCGTCAAGCGGAATCGTGTCAATCATTGCGACAAATCAATCCTGCGCATAACCTTTGTGCGACTGAGAGCCTCACTTTCCTTTTGAGCTAGCAACCACATGGGGGCTGCGCCCGGAATTTTAAAGGGCTAACAGGATAAAAATGTGAGATAGATCACAATTGACCGACTGCCGTACGGTAACGCATAAGTTTAGAACAAAAGATCACACTTGGGTGTTAATGTTTTGTTAGAATTCGCCATGAAAAGGTAACTGTTTCTACAGCGAGATCAGAGCATATGTCGAATCAACGTAACCCTGACGAACTCAAAAAAAATCTAACAGAAATGCAGTTCTACGTGACACAAAACCACGGGACTGAGCCCCCATTCACCGGGCGTTTGCTGCACAATAAGCGCGACGGCGTGTACCACTGTCTGGTGTGCGACGCTCCTTTGTTTAATTCGCAAACAAAATACGATTCTGGCTGCGGCTGGCCGAGCTTCTACGAGCCCGTCAGCGACGAAGCAATTCGCTATTTAACCGACTCTTCACACGGTATGCAGCGCACAGAAATTCGCTGTGGAAACTGCGATGCTCATCTGGGACACGTTTTCCCGGACGGCCCACAGCCAACAGGCGAGCGTTTCTGCGTCAATTCGGCGTCAATGAGCTTCTCAGATGACGAAAATGGCGACCAGACCAAAGGTTGAAGAACCGATTCAGCAAATTATTCCATCACAGCGGATTTCTGATGAATATTGATGACATGATTAGCAGCATGACGCCGGAAGTGTATCAGCGCCTGGTGACAGCCGTAGAGCTGGGGAAATGGCCTGATGGCGTGGCGCTGACGGCAGAGCAAAAAGAGAACAGCTTGCAATTGGTGATGCTGTGGCAGGCGCGCAATAACAACGACGCGCAGCACATGACAATCGACACGAAGGGGCAGATGGTCATGAAGAGTAAGCGCGAGCTGAAAGAGGACTTTGGCATCACGCCAAAACCTATCGCCACATTCAAATAACCGAAACCGTAGGCCGGGTAAGGCGAAGCCGCCACCCGGCATTAAACGGGTGTGCGGCCTGTTGCCCTCACCCTAACCCTCTCCCACAGGGAGAGGGAACAAGCACTGATTTTACTTCTGTTTAATATCCAACGACGTCGCCAACTGCTTCGCCAGCTGGTTTTGGTCGTCGGCGCCATACTCCCAGAACATTGCGCCACCCAGACCTTTCTCTTTGATGTACTGCGCCTTCAGGTCAACGGAACGCGGGTTCTCATAGGACAAAGCGAACAGCTCCTTACCTTCCGCCGATTTTACCGACAGCCACGGCACTTTCGCCTGGTCGTCCCAGTGCTCGGTAAAGCGTTTCTGCGGATCGTTAATCAGCTTGCTGACGATATCGTTGTATTTCACGTAGGTGTCTTTGCTGAGGTCATAGCCCAAGCCTTTGAACAGATCGATTTCTTGTGCGCTAAAGTACGGTTGCGTCACCGGATTTTTCTCGGCGTCGGCTTTGGTCCAGTCGATGCCTGGCTCAACGCTGCGTTTCGGGACTCGTCCATAAAAACCGATCCCCAGATTTACCTGTTCAGGCTTAAGTCCAGCGGCAAGATAATTGTTGACGACAAAATCAGCGCTGTATTTATCTGCCGCTGCCACGGTCGGCCATTTGGTCGAGTCGTACAGATTCGAGTTGAAATACTGCGTGCCGTAGGCCATATCGTAAGTCATCAGATTGATGTAATTCAGATACGGCGCGATCGCTTTCACATCGACCCAGCTTTTCGGGCTTTCCGCATTCGCGCCCAGGGCAACGGTCACCAGCTTCTCTTTTGGTAATGCTTCGCGGATCTCTTTCAGCAGGGCGGTAAAGTTAGCTTTATCCGCAGGTTGCTTGTCGACCAAACCCCACGCGCCATTTACCGGGTATTCCCAGTCGAGGTCGATGCCATCCAGGCCGTAGGTTTTGACGATATCCTGCACCGAGCGAATAAACACAGCACGGCTCTCTTTGCTGTCCGCAGCGCCGGAGAATCCGCGTGCGCCCCAGCCGCCAACTGAAAGCAGCACTTTCAGATGTGGGTTTTGCTTACGCAGTTCAGGGATTTTATGCAGGTCGGCCATCACTTTCGGTGACAGCCAGATCTGGTGCAATTTGCTGGCGTCTTTCAGCGCGTCGTTGGTTTCACCGGCTTCGTTGTTGTAGATAAGGCCAAACGAGTAGTTGAGATGGGTGATCTGGCGCACGTCCAGTTTGTCGATATCACCGCCGGGGCCGGCAGTCACATCACCACCGCCGTTAAAGTAGCCGACGGACATCAGATCGGCGGCGAAAAGGTATGGCGCGCAGAGCAGGGGTAATGCTGCCATCACAGGCAATAGCTTCATAACGTATCCTCTTTGACTTAAAAAAAGTAAGCCACATCAGGGATGTGACAAAAAACAGCCAATTGAGGATAGCAGTGCCGCTTCGTTTGTGTTGCGAGGGAGTTCACTTTACAGGAGATTGCCGGGTGGCGGTTTCAGATGGTAGGCCCGGCAAGCGTAGCGCCACCGGGCGTTTACAGGTGCGCGATTACTTCTTATCGATCATCGACTTGAGATTAGCAAAAGGGTTATACGTCGCTTCACCAACGCTTTTCTGTGCATCTTCGCCCGCGACCACCGTTGAGCCGTACAAATCCGCTTCGGTGTATTTGGAGTGCTCATGGTCGTGACAGAACAGGCACAACATCTCCCAGTTGCTGCCGTCTTCCGGGTTGTTTGAGTGATCGTGATCGATGTGGTGCACCGTCAGCTCACGCAGATTAGAGTAGACAAACTCACGGCTACAGCGACCGCACACCCACGGGAAAAGCTTCAGCGCTTTTTCGCGGTAACCGACTTCCAGTCGGGCATAGTTTTTAGGGATAAAAGCCATAACACTGGCACTCCTGAATAGATTAAAAAATGCGTTTACGCCTGCGTCTCTTGCCAGTCTGCCAGCGTGTACAGCGTCGCGCCTGCGGTCGACATCTCCATGAAGGCCAGCGCGCTGTCCTGCGCCTGAATGTTTACGCCGCGGCAGCCGTCGGTGATCACGCTGACGTTATACCCCAATTTTAGCGCATCGAGCACGGTGAACTTCACGCAGTAATCCGTCGCCAGCCCCATCACAATCAACTCACTGATTTCGTGATGACGCAGCCACGCGTCTAGCGCGGTTTTTTGCCGATGCTCGTTATCGAAAAAGGCGCTGTAGCTGTCGATATTCGGATTTTCGCCTTTATGAAACACCGCGTCGAGAGCCTTCTGATCCAGCAGGGGATGCAGTTCCGCCCCTTCGGTCTGCTGGATACAGTGATCCGGCCAGAAGGTCTGTGCCAGCCCGTCCAGTTCACCCTGAGTAAAAGGCTCGACGTTATGCTGGCTGGCAAAACTGCCGTGATTCGCTGGATGCCAGTCCTGGCTTGCGACCACCGCTTCGCCGCGCGCTTTACACCAGGCGATGAGCGTATTGGCGACATCCACGGTGCTATCGCCACCGGCGACGGCCAAAGCACCACCGGCGCAGAAATCATTTTGCAGATCGACCAGCAGCAGGGCTCGTTGCTTCATAGAAACTCCTTATTCGTCCGGCGTCAGCTCACCGCGCAGGTTTTGCATCATCGCGGCACGCATGGATTGCACGTCCAGATTCTGGCTGAGTAAGTAGTGAAGTTTAGTCAGCGTGGCTTCGACCGTCATATCATACCCGCTAATGACGCCCGCATGTGCCAGCGCGTTGCCGGTGGCGTAACCACCCATATTGACTTTGCCGGACATGCACTGGGTCAGGTTAATCACCAGGATGCCGCGATCGCTCGCTTCCTGTAGCTCTTTCAGGAACTCGCCGTTCTGCGGGGCATTGCCCACGCCATAAGAGCGCAGGATCAGTGCTTTCACCGGCTGGCGCAGGAAGTTACGCACCACGTCGGCAGAAATGCCCGGATAGATGGTCACCACGCCAATTGGCTGCGGGGTGATCGGATGAACAATCAGTTCGCCCGCCGTGTGCGGGGCAGGTGGTGTACCCAAACGACGAATGTGGATGCCCGCTTCAAGCAGCGGCTGCAAATTTGGCGACGCAAAGGCGTCGAAACCGTCGGCGTGGGCTTTGGTGGTGCGGTTCCCGCGATAGAGGCGATTATTGAAGAACAACGACACTTCGTTGATCGGATAATTGGCCGCCACGTACAGGGAGTTCAGCAGGTTAATCTGCCCGTCGGAACGCAGTTCGGCCAGCGGGATTTGCGACCCGGTAACGATCACCGGTTTGCCCAGATTCTCCAGCATGAACGACAGCGCCGAGGCGGTAAATGCCATCGTGTCGGTGCCGTGCAGGATCACAAAGCCGTCGTACTCGTCGTAATGGGCTTTGATATCTTCGGCGATATGCTGCCAGTCTTCCGGCGTCATATCTGACGAATCCATCAGCGGATCGTACTCGTGAATGGTGAAGTCCGGCATCTCCTGGCGATGGAACTCAGGCATCAGCGCCAGTTGGCGCTGCAGATGACCGGAAACCGGGATATAGCCATTTTCAGAGCGCTGCATACCGATAGTACCGCCGGTATACGCCACATAAATCGATTTCTTCTGCATGGTTTTCAATTCTTGTGCTTCAAAGAAAAATCCCCCCTTCGCGAGAAGAGGGGACGGGGTTTAGCGTACGTTAGCGCAGGTGAGGCAGAACGCGTAACGGTTTTGCGGATCGTTAAAGGCGGCGAGCTTATCGCTTTCGGCTTTCACTACGCTTGCCGCAGTCGCCACCGGCGCAGGCAGATACGCCTGAATGGCAGCAGGCAACATCGCGCGTACTGAGCCGGACATGCTGTTCATCACCATATCGACGAACGTCGGCTCATCCTGGTAATAAGACACATGCCACTGTTTCAGTTTCGCCAGCTCAGCGGCTTTGGCGACGGCGTCGTCGAAGTCACCCAGGCTATCGACCAGACCGTTGCTCTTCGCGTCCTGACCGGTCCAGACATGGCCCTGCGCAATTTTATCGACCTGTTCCGGCGTGGATTTACGGGATTCCGCTACCAGGTTGATAAAGCGCTTATAGCCGTTTTCGATGCTCAACTGCATCATCTGTGACACTTCCGGCGGCAGCGATTTGGTCACCGCCACATCCGCCAGCGGCGATGTTGCCACGCCATCCGTGTGAACGCCCAGATAATCGAGGCTGTTTTCGACGGTGTTAATCACGCCAAAGATACCGATAGAGCCGGTTAAGGTGCTTGGGTTCGCTACGATGTAGTTCGCTGGCGTGGAGATCCAGTAACCCCCGGATGCTGCCATCCCGCCCATCGACACCACCACCGGTTTGCCCGCCGCACGCGCCGCAGCCAGTTCGGCACGGATCACTTCCGAGGCGCTGACGCTGCCGCCAGGGCTGTTCACGCGCAGGACAATGGCTTTCACTTTCGGGTCCAGACGCGCATCGCGGATCTGCGACGCAGTCGTATCTCCGCCCACGTTCCCCGGCGTTTCTTCGCCGTCCATGATCGCGCCGTTGGCGAAGACCACGGCCACGCTGTCGCCCGATTCATCCGGTTTTTTCGGTGTGTAATCGTAGAGACTAATGGCGCTGTAATTCTTGTCTTCTTTGCTCCAGCCAAACTGTTTGGTCAGCGCTTTTTCGATCTCCGCGCTGGAGCCAAGCGTATCAACCAGTTTGTTATCCAACGCGTATTTCGCCGTATCGCCGCCGACTTTGGTCAGGCCATCCAGCATCGCCTGTGCGCCAGGGAAGACCTGTTCAGGCGTGATTTGTCGGTTTGCCGCCACGGTAGCGAGATAGTTTTGCCACAGTTCGCCGATCCAGCGGCTGTCCGCTTCACGCGCGGCAGGGGACATATCATCACGAATAAACGGTTCAACGGCGGATTTATAGGTGCCGACGCGGAAGACGTGGGTGGTGACTTTCAGCTTATCCAGCAGCGATTTGTAGTACAGACCGTTGGTGGCAAAACCGTGCAGATCGACGGTGCCCTGTGGGGAGAGCCAAATTTTATTGGCAAAACTCGCCAGATAATATTGCCCCTGGCTGTAGCTATCCCCGACCGCAATCACCGGTTTGCCGCTGTCGCGGAATTCGCGCAGTGCTTTACCGATGTACTGCATCGAAGGCTGGTCGGCCCCGGCGAAGTTTTTAAGGTCCAGCACGATGCCGGTAATGTTGCGATCGTCCTTGGCCTGACGAATGGCGTCGACGATATCAAACAGGGAGTTTTCCTGCATGCGATCGGACGTAGAGCCGAGCAGCTGACGGCCAATGACGCCCAGACGATTGCTGGTGGAAGGCTTATCGACAATCACACCAGTGATATCCAGCAGCAGCGCGCCGCGTCCGGAATGCTGGGCCTGATTGCTGCTACTGATATGCAACCAGATCCCTACGCAGACCAGGATCAGGAAGATGAAAAAGACATTCATCACCAGTTCGCGGACAAAATTGAGCAACCGCCACGTCCATTTAAAGAAACCGGCAAAAATTCGCCAAAGGGTTCGCATGTATTCTCCCAAACCAGATAATGACCGTTTCCGTCGCGACTGGACGGCAATGTGGGGTTATCGTAATGACCCAACCGCCACTTGTCAGCAGGAATCGCCCACTGCGCTGTAACAAATTCTGCTCTCGTGTTAATTTTGTGAATAAATTTCAAGACAGGAGTTAAACAATGGACGCACTCGAACTGCTTGTTAACCGTCGTAGCGCTTCACGTCTGGCGGAACCTGCGCCTGCGGGCGAACAGCTGGAAAACATTCTGCGCGCCGGTATGCGGGCGCCGGATCACGGCACGCTCACCCCGTGGCACTTCTTCATTATCGAAGGCGCGGGTCGCGACCGCTTCAGTACGTTGCTTGAGAATGGCGCGATGGCCGCCGAGCAGGATGAAAAGGCGATTGATAAAGCGCGCAATGCGCCGTTTCGCGCGCCGATGATCATTGCGGTGGTGGCAAAATGCCAGCCTGAGCATAAAGTACCGGTCTGGGAGCAAGAAATGTCCGCAGGCTGCGCGGTGATGGCGATGCAAATGGCTGCCGTCGCCCAGGGCTTTAACGGCGTCTGGCGCACCGGCCCGCTGACCGACAGCCCGGTGGTGCGTGAAGGATTCTCCTGCGCAGAGCACGATAAAATCGTCGGCTTCCTCTATTTAGGCACGCCGCAGCTGAAAGCCTCGACCACAATCTCAACGCCAGACACCGCTCCGTTCGTCACCCGTTTCTGATAATCACGCTAAACTGTCTGGATTATGAGCAAGCGTCGCATAATTCAGACAGTCATACTTACCTCATCACGGAATGAGCGCTACCATAGCGCGATTGCAATGACAGGAGATGTCCATGAGCGAGCAAACCATTCGTTTAACGCAATACAGCCACGGAGCGGGTTGCGGTTGTAAAATTTCCCCTAAAGTGCTGGAAACCATCCTGCACAGCGAACAGGCGAAGTTTGTCGACCCGAACCTGCTTGTCGGCAACGAAACGCGTGACGATGCGGCAGTGTACGATTTAGGTAATGGCACCAGCATCATCAGCACCACTGACTTCTTTATGCCCATTGTCGATAACCCGTTTGATTTCGGGCGTATCGCGGCGACCAACGCCATCAGCGACATCTTCGCGATGGGCGGTAAACCGATTATGGCGATCGCCATTCTCGGCTGGCCAATCAACACTATTCCACCAGAAATTGCACGCGAAGTGATCGAAGGCGGTCGCTTTGCCTGCCAGCAGGCGGGCATCGCGCTGGCGGGTGGACACTCCATCGACGCGCCAGAACCGATCTTCGGCCTCGCCGTTACCGGCGTGGTGCCGACCGAGCGCGTGAAGCGCAACAGTACCGCGCAGGAAGGCTGCAAACTTTTCCTCACCAAACCGCTGGGGATTGGTGTGCTCACGACTGCGGAGAAAAAATCCCTGCTTAAGCCAGAACATATCGGCCTCGCCACGGAAGTGATGTGCCAGATGAACCTGGCGGGCGCGGCATTTGCCAATATCGACGGCGTCAAAGCGATGACCGACGTCACCGGTTTTGGTCTGCTCGGTCACCTGAGCGAAGTCTGCCAGGGGGCGGGCGTTCAGGCGCAGGTCTGGTATCAGGACATTCCAAAACTACCTGGCGTGGAAGAGTACATTGCGCAGGGCGCGGTGCCGGGCGGTACGCAGCGTAACTTTGCCAGCTACGGTCATCTGATGGGCGACATGCCGACAGAGTGGCGCGATCTGCTTTGCGATCCGCAAACCTCCGGCGGTCTGCTGCTGGCCGTTACCCCTGACGCGGAAGCTGAAGTCAAAGCCACCGCCGCCGAATACGGCATCAGCCTGAGCGCCATTGGCGAGCTGGTCAGCGCGCGCGGCGGTCGTCCGATGATTGAGATCCGTTAATTCGATGCGTTTGTTTATTGCGGAAAAGCCGAGCCTGGCCCGTGCGATTGCCGATGTGCTGCCCAAGCCGCATCGCAAGGGCGACGGCTTTATCGAATGCGGAAACGGACAGGTGGTCACCTGGTGTATCGGTCACCTGCTCGAACAGGCGCAGCCGGATGTCTACGACAGCCGTTACGCGCGCTGGAATCTCAATGATCTGCCGATCGTGCCGGAAAAGTGGAAACTGCAGCCGCGTCCCTCCGTCACCAAACAGCTTAACGTCATCAAACGTTTTCTCCACGATGCCGAAGAAGTGGTTCACGCGGGTGACCCGGACAGGGAAGGGCAACTTCTGGTGGACGAGGTGCTCGACTACCTCGAACTGGCGCCGGAAAAGCGTCAGCAGGTTCAGCGCTGCCTGATCAACGATCTCAACCCGCAGGCGGTGGAGCGTGCGATTACGCGTCTGCGCGCCAACAGCGAATTTATCCCGCTGTGCGTTTCGGCCCTCGCGCGAGCCCGCGCCGACTGGCTGTACGGCATCAACATGACACGTGCCTACACGATTCTGGGGCGTAACGCCGGTTATCAGGGCGTGCTCTCCGTCGGGCGCGTCCAGACGCCAGTGCTTGGGCTGGTGGTGCGCCGCGATGAAGAGATCGAAAACTTCGTGGCGAAAGATTTCTTCGAGGTGAAAGCGCATATCGTCACCCCGAAAGACGAACGTTTTACTGCCACCTGGCAGCCGAGCGATGCCTGCGAATCGTACCAGGATGAAGAGGGTAGACTGCTGCATCGTCCGCTGGCGGATCATGTGGTCAACCGTATCGGCGGCCAGCCTGCAATAGTCACCAGCTATAACGATAAACGGGAATCAGAACCCGCGCCGCTGCCGTTTTCTCTCTCTGCGTTGCAGATTGAGGCCGGTAAACGCTTCGGCATGAGTGCGCAGAACGTGCTCGATATCTGTCAAAAACTGTACGAAACCCACAAGCTGATTACCTATCCGCGTTCAGACAGCCGTTACCTGCCGGAAGAGCATTTCGCCGGGCGCCACGCGGTGCTGAATGCGATTGGCGTTCACGCGCCGGACCTGCTCCCGCAGCCCGCCGTGAACCCGGACACCCGCAACCGCTGCTGGGATGACAAAAAAGTCGACGCGCACCATGCGATTATCCCGACGGCGCGCGCCAGCAACGTTAATCTCAGCGAGAACGAAGCGAAGATCTATAACCTGGTGGCGCGTCAGTATCTGATGCAATTCTGCCCGGATGCGGTATTCCGCAAATGTGTGATTGAGCTGGAGATCGCCAAAGGCAAATTCGTTGCTAAAGCGCGTTTCCTGGCGGAAGCGGGCTGGCGCACGCTGCTTGGGAATAAAGAGCGCGACGAAGAAAACGACGGCACGCCGCTGCCAGTGGTCGCAAAAGACGACGAACTGCTGTGCGAAAAGGGCGAAGTGATCGAGCGACAAACCCAGCCGCCGCGCCACTTTACCGACGCCACGTTGCTTTCGGCGATGACCGGAATTGCCCGTTTTGTGCAGGACAAGGATCTGAAAAAGATCCTCCGTGCGACCGACGGATTAGGCACCGAAGCAACGCGCGCCGGGATTATCGAGCTGCTGTTTAAGCGCGGATTCCTGATTAAAAAAGGGCGCTATATCCATTCGACCGATCCGGGGCGGGCGTTGATTCACTCCCTGCCGGAACTGGCTGCGCGACCGGACATGACGGCGCACTGGGAGTCGATCCTGACGCAAATCAGCGAGAAGCAGTGTCGCTATCAGGACTTTATGCAGCCGCTGGTGGGGACGCTATTTGAGTTGATTAATCAGGCGCGGAATACGCCGGTGAAATCGTTCAGAGGGATGGTGGCACCGGGCGGCGGTGACGCCAGGAAAAAGTTTAAGAAGAAGAGTGCGGCCTAAAACGCCCGGTGGCGGAGGTCAAAAGCAAAAGGCAACCGCAAGGTTGCCTTTTTAGTGTTTTCTCCCTCTCCCCGTGGGAGAGGGCCGGGGTGAGGGCACCCGGCCGCACGGATTACCCCGTTAAACCACCCCTTGCCCGATCATCGCATCCGCCACCTTCACGAATCCGGCGATATTCGCGCCGCGCACGTAGTTGGTTTGCTCCGCTTCACCACCGTACTCCACACACGAATGATGAATATCCAGCATGATGTGATGCAAACGCGCATCCACTTTCTCGGCTTTCCAGCCCAGACGCGCGGCGTTTTGCGCCATCTCCAGCCCTGACGTTGCCACGCCACCGGCGTTCGCTGCTTTACCCGGTGCGAACAACACACCTGCTTCGAGGAACAGATCTGTTGCTTCGATAGTGGTCGGCATATTCGCCCCTTCCGCCACCGCTTTCACGCCGTTTTTGATAAGCGTACGCGCCGCGTCCACATCCAGTTCGTTCTGCGTTGCGCACGGCAGGGCGATATCCACCGGCACCGCCCACGGCTGCTTGCCTTCCAGATAGGTCAGGCCAAATTCGCGCGCGTAATCCGCTACGCGACCGTCGCGGCTGGCTTTGATTTCGCACAGGCGCGCCAGTTTTTCGGCTGTGAAGCCCGATTCATCCACGACCGTACCGCTGGAGTCCGACGCCGTCACCACGCGTGCGCCAAATTGCATTGCTTTTTCGATAGCATATTGCGCCACATTGCCGGAGCCCGACACCGCCACGCGCATTCCTTCGAAGCCCAGACCGTGACGTTTTAACATCGCTTCGGTGAAGTACACCAGGCCGTAACCCGTCGCTTCGGGGCGGATCAAACTCCCGCCGAACGACAGCCCTTTCCCGGTAAACACGCAGGCGCTGTTGTTAGAAAGTTTTTTCATCATCCCGGCCATAAAGCCGACTTCGCGTCCGCCCACGCCGATATCGCCCGCAGGCACATCGGTGTCTGGGCCGAGATGGCGATACAACTCCGTCATCAGCGCCTGGCAGAAACGCATCACTTCGCCTTCGCTTTTGCCTTTCGGGTCGAAATCGCTACCGCCTTTACCGCCGCCCATTGGCAGGGTGGTCAGCGCGTTTTTAAAGGTCTGCTCAAAGCCGAGGAACTTCAGGATCGACAGGTTCACGGAAGGGTGGAAGCGCATTCCGCCTTTGAACGGACCAATCGCGGAACTGAACTGGACGCGCCACGCGCGGTTCACCTGCACCTGATTTTTGTCGTCCACCCACACCACGCGGAACTGAATCACACGTTCGGGTTCAACCAGGCGTTCAAGCAGGGACATCTGACGATAACGCGGGTTTTCTTCAAGGAAAGGCCAAAGGGTGGTCATGACTTCCCGAACGGCCTGGGCAAACTCGCTCTGATGCGGGTCGCGCTGTTGAACGTGGGTAAGAAACGATTCCAGAGAGCGTGTCTGATCCATAGATATAAGAACCTCTTATAAAAATTTTTCTAATTTTGTGTGTTGTGTGGGTGATTTGTGGTCGTTTTCGACTATACCACCCGTTCCGCTTTGCGAGGCAAGGGAAAATTGGTCATGAAAGTGAAATTAATCAGCGGCCCTGCGTCATAACTAAAAACGATGACGCGAGAAATTAAAGGTTCAACGCTGAAGAGCCGTTATAGTCATTATCAGGACACAACAGGAAGAGACGTCTATGAATCGTTACGTGATTACCGCGCTGTTTGCTCTTTTATCCGCAGGGGCTCAGGCCGACCGCATTCGCCCGGACGTCGAAGTTAACGTACCGCCTGAAGTCTTCAGCTCCAGTGGTCAGCGCGCGCAGCCCTGCAATCAGTGCTGCATCTATCAGGATCAGAACTATTCGGAAGGGGCAGTGGTGAAAGCCGACGGCGTGCTGCTTCAGTGTCAGCGCGATGAGAAAACCATCAGCACGAATCCGCTGGTCTGGCGGCGCGTAAAAGGATAAAGGCTTCCAGCAGCGGAATATCGGCGGGCGCGAGATCATACGCGAACGCCTCCTGCGGCGTACACCACACCAGATTGCTGTGATAGTGCGCGGTCGGCTCGCCGCTGAAGGTCGGGACGTACCAGGCGTGCAGATGAATCAGCCGCCCGGAGACTTCCCGCTGATGGCTGGCGACGTACTGCGTCGGCTGCGCTTCTATCCCTAACTCTTCGCGCAGCTCGCGGGTCAGCGCTTCAGGCTGCGTTTCATTGGCTTCCACTTTACCGCCAGCGAACTCCCACATTCCAGGTTGATCCGCTTGTGCAGGACGCTGGGCGAGAAGAATTTTGCCTTCTTTTTCAAGGATGGCGGCAACAACATCGAGAGTTTTCAGCATGGTCGTCAATAATTGCAGTTTAAAAACGACATATTATCGTCGACTTGCAAAGAGTCCAGCCATCAGGAGTGTTCGGTGAAAGAAACATCCGCCTGGGTCCAGCCCGTAAAATCCATCCCCGCTAGCCTAAAGCCCATTGCAGCAGTGCAGAAAAAACACTTCGGTGTGGTGCTCAATCCCACCCGCTGGTGGGGAAGAATGCCGCGTCTTTTCTGGCTGGTGGCGCTGTTTGTCGGTTTCCTGGAACGCAAAAATGCACGACTGGAACCTAAGTTGCGTGCGCTGCTGATGACCCGCATTTCGCAGCTCTGTCACTGCGCGTTTTGTATTGACGCAAACAGCCTGCGTCTGGCCGAACGCTGCGGCGCGCTGGATAAGGTTCAGGCGGTGAGCGACTGGCGAGAGTCTGCGCTGTTCAGCCCGGAGGATCGTGCCGCGTTGGATTACGCCGAAGCAGTGACCGCCACGCCGCCGCAGGTCACAGATGCAATCAAAACCGAATTGAAGCGCTATTACAGCGATGAACACATCACCGAAATGACGGCCTTGATTGCTTTTCAGAATCTCTCGGCGCGTTTTAACGCCGCGCTGGAGATCCCATCGCAGGGCCTTTGCGACGCATCCAAAGGAAAACCGCATGTTTGATCGTCATCTTCATCCTCGCCTTAAACCTGCGCTCAACCGCCTGGTGGCGCTGATTGATAAGCCGTACATCAGCGCCGACGGCATGACGCTGGCGGGTTTTGCTATCGGCGTACTGGCCCTGCCTTTTCTGGCGTTGGGCTGGTATGTCGCCGCGCTGGTCGCCATTATACTGAATCGCTTATTCGACGGGCTGGACGGCGCACTGGCCAGGCGTCGCGGATTATCGGACGCGGGCGGATTTCTCGATATCGCACTCGATTTTCTGTTTTATGCCCTGGTGCCGTTTGGTTTTGCGCTCGCCGCGCCGCTGGAAAATGCGCTGGCCGCCGCCTGGCTGCTGTTTGCGTTTATCGGCACCGGCAGCAGTTTTCTGGCCTTTGCAGCGCTGGCTGCAAAGCACGATATTGATAACCCAGGCTATGCGCATAAGTCGTTTTATTACATCGGGGGATTAACGGAGGGGACGGAGACCATCGCGTTGTTCGTGCTGTGCTGCCTGTTTCCGGCGCACTTTACGCTGTTCGCCTGGATCTTTGGCGCGTTGTGCTGGCTCACCACCACAACGCGCATCTGGAGCGGGTATCAGACCCTGAAAGCGATCAAACCTTAAAGGGTGCTTTCCGGCGTCAACGGACCGGTGGTGATCGGGTTACTCGGGTGGCTGCTCCATTCGTACCAGCCCCCGTCATAGACTGAGACGTTTTTCCAGCCCATCGCACGCGCGTACATGAAGGTTTCTGACGCGCGCCAGCCAGTGCCGCAGTAGAAGGCGACGTGCTGATCGGGCAGGATATTCCATTCTTTCCACATCGCGGCGATATCATCGGCGCTGCGCATGGTGCCGTCCGGGTTGTGGAAATCTTCCATATGGGTGGCATCGCTGCCCGCATGGCCCCAGCGTGCGCCCGCAATTTCACCTTTTGGCTTGATGTAGCTGTAGCCGCTGGTTTCGCCGGTGAATTCCGGCCATGAACGAATGCTCACCAGCGACGCGTCTTTGCGATGCAGCATCCCGCGCGCCTGTTCCATATCCACCATCAGCTGCGGCTGGCCTGGAATCGGTGCGCCGAAATCATTGGCTGGTGTCACTTTCGCTGGCATTCCGCGCTCGACCGGCAGACCGGCGTCGGACCAGGTTTTCCAGCCGCCATCCAGAAGACGCACATCTTTCACTCCCGCGTAGAGCATAATCTGCGCCACACGCGCCGCGGCATACACGTCGCGACCATACAGAATCACGGTGGTGTCGTGGCGAATACCTTGTTTTGCCAGCAGCGCTTTCAGTTTGTCGTCAGAAACTTTATTCCACAGCGGCTCGCTTTCCACGTCGTTGGTATCGATATAGCCTGCGCCCGGGATGTGGTTCAGCAGATAGAATTTTGGTGCCCCCCAGGCAGCTTCGATAATTTTATAATCGCCTGCAGGAGCGGCAGCGACTTTTTTGCCCTGCATCAACTGATGCAGCCACTCGGGATACACCAGCTGTTCGAAATGTGGCAGGCGCTGCAGGCGATCGGCATTTTGCAGCGCATCGCCCAGGGTGGAAACGTGCTGATACCCGGCTTTGGCGAGGCGTGCTTTCACCGCCTGGTTATCCGCATCGCTGCCGTACAGGCCGATGGCGGAAGCCGGCGCGAGATTATGTTGTTTGGCCCAGTCGGCGAGCTGCTCATCGCTCATGATTTTCAGCCAGTTGGCTGACAGATTCAGGGCGGCGGGTTCATGCCCGGAGGTGCCGGACAGCGTCTGCGGCCAGCCGTTATAGAAGGCGCTGGCACGGGTGTCGATCACCGCGCCATGCTGCTGTTGCAGCTGGGCCAGCGTCACAGAAGAGGCCATATCAGCGGCGAAAGTGGAGAAACTGGCAAGACAAAGCGCCAGCGCGGTCAGTTGAGAAACACGTTTCATCGAAGAACCTGACGTGAAATAAAAGGTGCGTCATTTTCGTCTTCCCCTAAACAGAATTCCTTGCGTTAGCACAGGGTTTATTGCCACCCGGCGAGCTGAATTACCCGGCCATCCGCCGGAATATCGTCTTCATCGTGCGTCACCAGTACCACCGGGATATTGAGTGCGTGAACTTGTCCGAACACCCAGGTTCTGAATGTTTCCCGCAGTTTCTTATCCAGGCGACTAAAGGGTTCGTCCAGCAGCAGCGCCTGCGGTTGCGCCAGCAGGGCGCGGAGCAGACTTATGCGAGCGCGCTCACCGCCCGACAGCGTCGCCGGATCGCTGGCATAAAACCCCTCCATACCTGCACTTGCCAGAGCCTGTTCAACCTGCTCACGCCGCGCCGTTCGAACGTGCGCCGGGAGCGCCAGCATCAGATTTTGTCCGACGCTAAAGTGATCGAACAGCAGCGCGTCCTGGAACAAAATCCCAATCCCCCGTTTTTCGACCGGGCGCGCATCCAGACGCTCATCGTCGAGCCACAGCTCGCCCTGCGCGTGAAAATCGGTGGACAGTGCGCCGACCATCCACGCAAACAGACTCGATTTTCCGCTGCCCGAAGGCCCCATCAGGGTGAGGATTTCGCCGCGTTCAACGCTGAAATTCACCTCGCGCAGAAGCGGTCTAAGAGTAAGATTTTTGACGGTCAACATCAGCGTAGCCCTTGTCGATAGAGTCCTGCGAGGCGGGATAATCCTGCCGCGAGGGCAAATGCTGCCGCAGTCAGGGCCAGCAACCACAGCGCGCGTCCCGCAAGTATGGCGCTACTGCCACCGCTGCTAAGCGCCACGGCTTCCGTGGTGAGCGTGGCGAAACGCCCGGCCCCGAGCCACAGCGTCGGCATGTATTGCGCCATGCTCACCGAAAACCCGGTGGCAAAAGCGATCAGAATAGGGCGCACCAGCAGCGGACATTTGATGCGCCAGAATATTTTACCTCGATGCATTCCGAGGGTTTTGGCGATCAAAATAAGTCGAGGATCGAGCCTGCGCCAGGCGGGTTGTAACACCAGAAGCGTCCACGGCAGCACCCACAGCAGATGTCCCCACAGCACCGCAGCATAGCTCCCGTCAAAGCCAAGAGACAATGCCAGACTGTACTGCCCGGACACCAGCGGCAGGGCGGGCAATGCCAGCGGCAACCATAAGCAGAGTGTGCCGCGCGATGGCCCCCACTCGAGCCACAGCAAAACTGTGCCCAGCGCAATCAGGGCGGAAAACAGGGCAAAAGAGAGGCTGGCGCTAAACGGTGCAACGTCAAAATCACTCTGTTTTGCCAGCACGAGCAGCACCACGGCGCATATCAGCCCGCTCAGGGGCAGCAGCCAGCCCAGCGCCGTTCCCACGATCGGCGGCCCGGCTTCGTGGCGTTGACCAGACACCGAAGGGATCGCGCGTCGCCACCGTTTCCACAGAGCGACGCCAACGGCGGCAAACGCACCCAACAGGAGAAATAAAACCAGACACAGCAATGTCCCCTTGATGTGCTGATCCGCATCGCCCTGGCTGAGCCACTGCCAGGCCAGCACCGCCAGCGTCGGCGGGTTGCCCGGTCCGAGAATTATCGCGACATCCACCACCGACAACGACCAGGCGATGACTGCCAGCATCACTGCACCCAGCGCCGGAGCAATTGTCGGCAACACCAGCCACAGCAACCCCTGAAGGCGCGAATAGCCGAGGGTTTGCAGCACCACCATTTTCTGCGCCAGCGTCTTTTCCGGCAGCACGGCGTAGATCGCCCACAGCACAAAGGCGCTCTCTTTGACCGCAAGCGTCAGGCCGAGGCCGATTCCGTAGCGATCCAACAGAGGCGAACAGGCGCTGCAAAGCTGATAAAACGCGCCGCCTTCTGCGAACAGCAGCAGCACGCTGGTGGCGAACGCGACGTGCGGGACGGCCAACAGCCACGGCAAACGGGCGTTCATCTGCTGCCAGCGCTTTCCGGGCCACAGCGCCGCCACAATGCAGAGGGCGATAAACAGCGAACCGACGGTGGCGATTGCCGTGGAGACCAGGGTGGCGAGCAGCGCCTGGGGCAGTTGCGGATCGCTAAACAGGGATTGCCATCCGGCGATGGATAACGCCGGTTCCAACAGCATCACGGTGGCGGGGAACAGCGGCGCGTAAATCGCCACTATCGCCAGCCACACCAGCCAGCCTAGCGGGTGCCGTAGCGACGCAACCATTCCTGCTCCAGAGCGTTCACCCAGGCCGCGTGCGGCTCAGGCTGCATGGTCGGTAAGCCCGCCGGAATAAACTGGCGCAGTGCGCTGGCCTGTTCAGCAGGCAATTTTTGCGGGTCCAGCACGCTCGGATCTCCCCAGATTTTTGGGTCAGCTTTGCGAATTTGCGCATCGGGTGAGAGCAGGAAATTGGCAACCACTTTGGCCCCCGCGCTGACGCTGCTGTTGGCCGGGATCGCCACGAAATGCACATTCCCAATCGTTCCGTCGGCAAAGCCGAAGCTGAAAGTGTCAGCAGGCAGTTCACCGCTGGCGACTTTTTGCTGTGCGTGCGCCGGATTAAAGGTCAGGGAGAGATTCAGATTGCCGCTGGCGAGCAGGGCGTCCATGCGCGCGGGTGACGGCGGGAAATCTTTGCCTTCGCGCAAGAGTTGCGGGTGAAGCTGATCCAGATAACGCCACAGCGGGGCGGTGACGGCGTTAAAGGTGTGCGGGTCGGGCGCAGTTTTCAGCGCATCCGGCGTTGTTGTCAGGTTCAGCAGGAGCTGTTCCAGAAACGCAGTGCCGGTAAAATCAGGCGGGCGCGGATAAGTCACTTTGCCTGGATGTTGTTTTGCGTAGTCGAGCAGGGTAGCAGGATCGCGCAGTGACGCTGAGAGCGTAGATTTGCGGGCAATAAAGGTCAGCTGCGCCGCGCCCCACGGGGATTCTGCGCCGTCAGTGGCGATGGCAAAATCTTCGGTTACCGGTTTGGTGGTATCGACATACTGCCAGTTTGGCAGCATTTGCGCCCAGCCCGTTTGCAGCAGATTCGCCTCTTTTAACGTGCGGAAGTTCTCGCCATTGACCCACAGCAAATCGACTGAACCTTTGGTCGTGCGTCCGGCCTGAAATTCGGTCTGGATACGTTTCACCGCATCGGCGGCGTCAGCCAGATGCACAATTTTCAGGTTAATCGCGTAGTGAGTTTTCATCTCCTCGCTCACCCAGTCGATATAACGATTCACCGCAGGGTCACCGCCCCAGGCGTTGAACCAGACCGTCTGACCTTTGGCTTGCTGTTGAATAGTTTGCCAGTCACTGGCGGCGAGGGCCGGGGTTGCCAGCAGCAGCCCGGTCAGAAACATGCAAGAACGCACACGGCGCATAATGCCTCCCTGTTAATGAGATGAAGGGGAAAAACGAGTGAAGAGCCAGCGGGTGACCAGCGGCAATAGCCCTAATAGTGTAAAGGCGATAAGCATTCCCGGCGACAGAATATCGCGCAGGGACGTCAACTCCCCCAGTTCGCGCCCGGCGTTGAGGAAAATCACCGTCGCAGGCAGCATCGCCAGCTGGCTAACCCACCAGTAGCGCGCTACGCCAATAGACGTTAATCCTGAAAGCAGATTAACCAAAAAGAACGGGAACACCGGCATCAGGCGCAGGGCAAACAGATAAAATGCGCCGTCGCGCGCCACGCCTTCGTTCACCGTCCGCATCGGTTTAACGAAGCGGCGTTGTACCCATTCGCGCAGCACATAGCGGCTGGCAAGCATCGCCAGCGTTGCTCCCAGCGTGGAAGCGAACGACACCAGTACCATCCCTTCCCAGAAGCTGAACAGCGCTCCGCCCAGCAGCGTCAACAGCGCCGCACCGGGAATCGAAAACGCAGAGACCCCCACATAAAGCGCAAAATAGAGCATCGCACTTTGCACCGGGGCGCGATGGACGTAATCAACCAGCATCAGCCGGTGCGATCGGAGTGATTCGAGAGAGAGAAAGCCCGGTGGCAGGAGCGCGATAAGCAAAGCAAATGCGCCCAACAGGGCGCACAGGAAGAGGATTTTTTGCGTTTTCACCGGTAATTACAGTTTGAATTTCGCCCAAACCGGCGCGTGATCGGACGGCTTTTCCATGCTGCGAATGTCGTAATCGATTCCGGTTTCGATGCAGCGCTCAGCCAGCGGTTGGCTTGCCAGCAGCAGGTCGATGCGCAGGCCACGGTTGTCGTCAAAACCTTTGGAACGGTAATCAAACCACGAGAAACGATCCTGTGTATCCGGGTTTGCGCTGCGGAAGGTATCCACCAGACCCCAACCCTTCAGTCTGTCCATCCACTCGCGCTCTTCCGGCAAGAAGGAGCATTTACCGGTGCGCAGCCAGCGTTTGCGGCTGTCTTCCCCGATGCCGATATCCAGATCCGTTGGGCTGATATTCACGTCGCCCATAATCAGCACCGGATTGTCTTTGTTCAACTCGGTGTTCAGATAATCTTGCAGATCCTGGTAGAACTTGGCTTTCGCCGGGAATTTGGTCGGGTGGTCGCGGCTCTCCCCCTGCGGGAAATAACCGTTGATCACCGTAATATTGCCAATAGGTGAAGGGATTTCCGCCATGATAATGCGACGCTGTGAGTCGTCGTCATCGCCTGGGAAGCCGCGACGCACGGAGACCGGCGTCTCTTTCGTTAACAGCGCGACGCCGTAATGGCCTTTCTGCCCGTGATAAAAGACGTTGTAACCCAGCTTCGCAACATCTTCGAGGGGGAACATATCGTCGTGAACTTTTGTCTCCTGCAGGCCGATCACGTCTGGTTGATGTTGTTCGACAATCGCTTCCAGTTGGTGAGGGCGGGCGCGCAGGCCGTTGATATTAAAAGAGACAAATTTCATAGTCGCTGCCAATGCAAGGTGAATAGTGCATGGATGGTAGCAGAATTTGCGCCGCCTGTTATCGGGTTCGGCCAATAACTGCAACAGATCGTCCCATTGGTGCAATTTTTGCACCATTTCGACGCGCCTTGCCCTCAAACAGGGCGTAAACGGTCGATAAATTTCGCCAGCGATCACAATTCCAGAATTATATTTTGCCTGTGCATAATATTTCTTGTTTTCGTCCCGCCAACCGCCGCTTGTGGTAAAAATATTCACTTATTATGCACTAACAGTGAATAACTCCATGTCCTAACATGTTGATATTCTGTCACCTCATCCCGTTTATGCATTTTTATCGCTGGCTGGCACGAACTCTGCAATCTACATTCACAGTGCAAACACTCAATTATTTAACATTTAAACAACTTATTATTTACCGGATGAGGTCGCTATGTCTCTGTCAATTACGCGTGAAAATTTTGATGAATGGATGATGCCGGTTTACGCTCCGGCGGCTTTTATTCCGGTACGCGGGGAGGGCTCACGCCTGTGGGATCAAGCAGGCAAAGAGTATATCGACTTTGCGGGCGGGATTGCGGTGAACGCGCTGGGACACGCACACCCGGCGCTGCGCCAGGCGCTGAACGATCAGGCGGCGAAGTTCTGGCACACCGGAAACGGCTACACCAACGAGCCTGCGCTGCGGCTGGCGAAAAAGCTGATCGACGCCACCTTTGCCGAAAAAATCTTCTTCTGTAACTCTGGCGCGGAGGCCAACGAAGCGGCCCTGAAGCTGGCGCGTAAATACGCTCACGACCACTTCGGCGCGCAGAAAAGCGGAATTGTGGCCTTCAAAAATGCCTTCCACGGACGCACGCTGTTTACCGTCAGCGCCGGTGGACAACCGGCCTATTCGCAGGATTTCGCGCCGTTACCGCCGGATATTCGTCACGCGGTGTTTAACGATCTGCAATCCGCCAAAGAGCTGATTAACGACAATACCTGTGCGGTGATCGTCGAGCCGATGCAGGGCGAGGGCGGTGTGGTCCCGGCGGAGAAAGCCTTCCTGCAAGGTCTGCGCGAGCTGTGCGATCAGCACAACGCGCTGCTGATCTTTGATGAAGTCCAGACCGGCGTGGGTCGCACCGGCGAGCTGTATGCCTACATGCACTACGGCGTCACGCCTGACGTGCTGTCGACGGCAAAAGCGTTGGGCGGCGGCTTCCCGATTGGCGCAATGCTGACCACCAACAAATGCGCCAGCGTGATGGTTGTCGGCACCCACGGCACCACTTACGGCGGTAACCCACTGGCCTCCGCGGTCGCCGGGCAGGTGCTGGATATCATCAATACGCCAGAAGTGTTGAACGGCGTGAAGCAGCGTCACGACTGGTTTGTTGAGCGCCTGAATGCGATCAACAGCAAGGTCGGCATGTTCAAAGAAATTCGTGGTCTGGGGCTGTTAATTGGCTGCGAACTGACGGCTGAATTTGCCGGAAAAGCTAAACTTATTTCACAGGAAGCAGCAAAAGCGGGTGTGATGGTGCTCATCGCGGGCGCCAACGTGGTGCGATTTGCCCCCGCGTTGGTGGTCAGTGAAGAAGAAGTCACCACCGGATTAGACCGCTTTGCGCTGGCCTGTGAACAGGTGAAATCCGGGGTGTCATCATGATGGTCATCCGTCCCGTTGAGCGCGGCGATCTTGCCGGGCTCATGCAGCTTGCCGGTAAGACGGGAGGCGGGCTGACCTCGCTTCCTGCCGACGAAAAAACGCTGTCGGCGCGTATTGAGCGCGCCATTAACACATGGCTTGGGACGGTGCCGAAAAGCGAACAGGGATACGTCTTTGTTCTGGAAGATACTGACACAGGAACCGTGGCCGGAATTTGCGCCATCGAAGTGGCGGTCGGCCTCAACGAACCCTGGTACAACTACCGGGTCGGCACGCTGGTTCACGCCTCGAAGGAGCTGAACATCTACAATGCGCTGCCGACGCTCTCTCTCAGCAACGATCACACCGGCAGCAGCGAGCTTTGCACACTGTTCCTCGATCCTGAATGGCGCAAAGAGGGCAATGGCTATTTGCTCTCCAAATCGCGCTTCATGTTTATGGCCGCCTTCCGCGATCGCTTTAACGAAAAAGTGGTGGCAGAGATGCGCGGCGTGATCGACGAGAAAGGCTACTCCCCATTCTGGGAAAGCCTCGGCGAGCGCTTCTTCTCGATGGAGTTTGCTCGTGCGGACTACCTGTGCGGCACCGGGCAGAAAGCGTTTATCGCCGAGCTGATGCCGAAACATCCAATTTATACCGATTTCCTCAGCCCCGAAGCGCAGGCGGTGATTGGCGAAGTTCACCCGCAAACCGCCCCGGCGCGTGCGGTGCTGGAGAAAGAGGGTTTCCGCTACCGTAATTACGTCGATATTTTTGATGGCGGCCCGACGCTGGAGTGCGATATCGATCGCGTGCGTGCGATCCGCAAAAGCCGCCTGGTGACGGTCGCCGAAGGGCAGCCAGCGCCAGGTGAATGGCCGGCCTGTCTGGTGGCGAATGAACAATACGACCATTTTCGCGCCATGCTGATCCGCGCGAATCCAAAATGTGAACGTCTGGTGCTGACCGCAGCCCAGCTGGATGCCCTGAAATGTAGCGCAGGCGACACGGTTCGCCTGGTGCGACTCTGCCCCGAGGAGAAAACAGCATGAGTTTATGGATTAATGGCGACTGGGTGACGGGCGAAGGCGAACGCCGCGAGAAAACCAATCCGGTAGGTAAAGAAGCGCTGTGGGCCGGAACCGATGCCAGCGCCGCGCAGGTGGAACAGGCGTGTAAAGCGGCGCGTGCCGCATTCCCGGCATGGGCGAAACAGCCGTTTAGCCTGCGTCAGGCGGTGGTTGAGAAATTTGCGACGTTGCTGGAAGCCAACAAAGTCGAGCTGACCAGCATAATCGCCCGCGAAACCGGTAAACCGCGCTGGGAAGCGGCGACCGAAATCACGGCGATGATCAACAAAATCGCCATTTCGGTGAAGGCCTACCACACCCGCACCGGCGAGCAGCGCACGGATATGGCCGACGGCGCGGCGACCTTGCGTCACCGCCCGCATGGCGTGCTGGCGGTGTTTGGCCCATATAACTTCCCTGGCCATCTGCCGAACGGCCACATTGTGCCTGCGCTGCTGGCGGGCAATACCGTGATTTTCAAACCGAGCGAGCTGACGCCGTGGAGCGGCGAGGCGGTAGTCAAACTGTGGGAGCAGGCCGGTCTGCCGCCGGGCGTGCTGAACCTGGTGCAGGGTGGACGCGAAACCGGTCAGGCGCTGAGCGCATTGAGTGATATCGACGGACTGCTGTTTACCGGTAGCGCAGGCACGGGTTATCAGCTGCATCGCCAGCTGGCGGGGCAGCCGGAGAAAATTTTGGCGCTGGAGATGGGCGGCAACAACCCGCTGATTGTCGACGACGTGGACGATATCGACGCCGCCGTGCATCTGACCATCCAGTCGGCGTTTGTCACCGCCGGACAGCGCTGCACCTGCGCGCGCCGTCTGCTGGTCAAGCGCGGAGCACAGGGCGATGCGTTCCTGGCGCGGTTAGTGGAAGTGAGTGCGCGTCTGGTTCCCGACGCATGGGACGCCGATCCGCAGCCGTTTATCGGCGGACTGATTTCTGAACAGGCGGCGAACAACGTGGTTAAGGCCTGGCATGAACACGTGGCGCGCGGCGGGAAAAGCCTGCTGGAGCCGAAGCTTGTCCAATCGGGGACGTCGCTGTTGACGCCGGGGATTGTGGAGATGAGCGGGGCGAGCAATGTCCCGGATGAAGAGACTTTCGGGCCACTGCTCTGCGTCTGGCGTTACGATGATTTCGATCAAGCCATTGCGATGGCGAACAACACCCGCTACGGCCTGTCGAGCGGGCTGATCTCCCCGGACCGTGAGAAGTTCGACACGCTGCTGATTGAAGCGCGCGCCGGGATTGTGAACTGGAACAAACCGCTGACCGGTGCGGCAAGTACCGCGCCGTTCGGTGGCGTGGGTGCCTCGGGTAACCATCGTGCCAGCGCCTGGTATGCGGCGGATTACTGCGCGTGGCCGATGGCGAGCCTCGAAACGCCTGCATTGACCCTGCCGGAAAGTCTCAATCCGGGGCTCGATTTTACGCAAGGGGATCGTCATGAAAGCGCATGAGGTCAACTTTGACGGGCTGGTGGGGCTGACTCACCACTATGCCGGGCTGTCGTTTGGCAATGAGGCCTCAACGAAGCACCGCTTCCAGATTTCCAATCCGAAACTGGCGGCGAAGCAGGGCCTGCAAAAGATGAAAGCCCTGGCGGATGCCGGTTTCCCGCAGGCGGTGATCCCGCCGCAGGAGCGCCCGAACGTTGAGGTTTTGCGCCAGCTCGGGTTTAGCGGTAGCGACGAACAGGTGGTAGAAAAAGCCGGAACCCAGGTGCCGCACCTGCTGTCGGCGGCGAGTTCGGCTTCGTCCATGTGGGTCGCTAATGCGGCCACCGTTGCCCCTTCGGCGGATACGCTGGATGGCAAAGTGCATCTCACCGTCGCGAACCTGAATAACAAATTCCATCGTGCGACTGAGGCGGTAACCACAGAGCGCGTGCTGCGTGCGATTTTCAACAACGCAGAACGGTTTAGCGTTCACGAGGCACTTCCTCAGGTCGCGATGTTTGGCGATGAAGGGGCAGCGAACCATAACCGTCTGGGTGGCCACTACGGCGACCCGG
Organism: Lelliottia sp. 7254-16; assembly: GCF_002922995.1. Taxonomy (NCBI): domain Bacteria; kingdom Pseudomonadati; phylum Pseudomonadota; class Gammaproteobacteria; order Enterobacterales; family Enterobacteriaceae; genus Lelliottia; species Lelliottia sp. 7254-16. Next base: position 144,380 of record NZ_PQVS01000004.1, on the reverse strand, counting down.
CGACACAGCTGTTTGTCTACGGACGCGACGAGAGCGGGCACAACGCGCCTGTGCGTTACCCGGCGCGTCAGACCCTGGCGGCGAGCCAGGCGGTGGCGCGGCTTAATCAGGTTAATCCGGGGCAGGTAGTTTTTGCTCAGCAGAATCCAAATGTTATCGATCAGGGCGTGTTCCACAACGACGTGATCGCCGTGTCGAACCGCCAGGTGCTGTTCTGTCACGAACAGGCGTTTGCTCAGCAGGATAAATTGCTGGCGAACCTGGCTGATCGCGTGCCGGGATTTACGCCGATTCAGGTGCCAACGCACGCCGTCAGCGTGCAGGATGCGGTCGAAACCTACCTCTTTAATAGCCAGCTTTTGAGCCGTGACGACGGCAGCATGATGCTGGTGCTGCCGCAGGAGTCGGAAAATCATCAGGGCGTGTGGCGATACTTGAGCGAACTGGTGAAAGCAGATAACCCAATCAGCGAACTGAAGGTGTTCGATCTGCGGGAAAGTATGGCTAACGGCGGTGGACCGGCCTGTTTGCGTCTGCGCGTGGTGCTGACGCAAGCCGAAATGCAGGCGGTGAATCCGGCGGTAATGATGAATGACACGTTGTTTAACACGCTGAATAACTGGGTGGATCGTTATTATCGCGACCAGCTGACGCAGGCCGATCTGGTTGACCCGCAGCTTTTGCGCGAAGGTCGTGAAGCGCTGGACGCTCTGACGACGATCCTGCAACTGGGATCGGTTTATCCGTTCCAGCGCTAAGGAGAGGGTATGGAGAATTTACTGGCGCTGACCCTGGCGGACGAAACACCTGTTGAAACAGAGGGTGAAGGTGCGACATTTCGCTGGCAATGGTGGGGACGCGGGCTGCTCGAACTGACGCCTTTCGAGGAGGGCTCGCGTTCTCTGGTGCTTTCGGCGGGCGTACACGGGAATGAAACCGCGCCGGTCGAGATTGTCGATTTGCTGCTTCGTGCGCTGTTTCGCGGGGATATTCCTTTGCGCTGCCGCGTGCTGGTGGTACTTGGGAATCCTGTGGCACTGGCGAACAACAAGCGCTATCTGAACAGCGACATCAACCGGATGTTTGGTGGGCGTGCCGCGCAGTTTGCGCCGTGCGAAGAAACTGAACGTGTGCTCGTGCTGGAAAAGGCGGTGAGCGATTTCTATGCAGCAGCCGGAGAGGATCGCTGGCATCTTGATCTGCATACGGCAATTCGCGCCTCGTATCATGTTCGCTTTGGCGTTCTGCCGCAGCGCGAGCAGCCGTGGGATGAAAGCTTCCTCCAATGGTTGGGCGATGCGGGGCTGGAGGCGCTGGTGTTCCATCAGTCACCGGGCGGCACCTTTACCCACTTTACCTGCGAGCATTTCGGCGCACTGGCCTGCACGCTGGAGCTAGGCAAAGCGTTACCGTTTGGTCACAACGATTTGACGCGTTTTGCGCCGACGCATCTGGCGCTGCGGGCGTTGCTTTCTGGCATCGAGCCTGAAGCACATACGGAACCCGTTGAGCGCTATCGGGTGGTGCAGCAGATCACCCGTCGCAGCGAGGCGTTCCGGTTGCATATGGCGGCGCACACTCTGAACTTCACGCCGTTCCGACATGGGATTTTGCTGGCTGAAGACGGAGAGGATCGTTACGAGGTGCAGAAAACCACGGAGTATGTGTTATTCCCTAATCCGTCGGTAGCGTTCGGCTTACGGGCCGGATTGATGCTCGAAAAAATAACCTGAAGTGTAATTTTCCTCTCTGTTTCGCGGGAGGGAAATTATCTATTACGCTGGTCACATAAAATTTACAGATTATTCCTGGTTAACTGCTTTATTATTAATCTGCACTTCGCTATACTTCTTCAAAATCTCTTTAAAATCATTATATTGAATATTTCCGTTTCAACTCTCCATGTTTTATCCTTAATTTCTCCACATTTGGCGATAAATTGTTTTTTACACTTTCATTGTTTTACTGTTGCTCTGACTAATTGACGATAAACCCCGTAAAGTTAATCTCGTCAACACGGCATAGCGCCGAAGAATAACTGAAAGAAAGGAAAACAATTATGCGTAAATTAACTGCACTGTTTGTTGCTTCTACCCTGGCTCTGGGCGCTACCGGCATGGCGTTCGCTGCGGATACCGCGACGACCACCGCTGCACCGACCGAAGGCAAGATGATGCATCACAAGGGCAAGCCGGGTATGCATCACGACATGATGTTTAAAGATCTGAACCTGACCGATGCCCAAAAACAGCAGGTTCGCGACATCATGAAAAGCCAGCGTGACCAGATGAAACGTCCACCGCTGGAAGAACGCCGCGCCATGCATGACCTGATTGCCAGCGACAGCTTCGATAAAGCAAAAGCTGAAGCGCAGATCGACAAAATGACCGAGCAGCACAAAGCCGGAATGCTGGCCCGCATGGAGACTCAGAACAAGATCTACAACATTCTGACCCCGGAACAGAAAAAGCAATTTAATGCCAATTTTGAGAAGCGTCTGACAGAACGTCCGGCACCAGAAGGTAAAATGGCTCCGCCTGCTGAATAAACAGCACATCATATTAAGACCGCCGGACACCTGTTCACATAAGCGCAATTGCTGTGGACAGGTCCGGCGGTTTTTTCTTTCATACCCTCTTGTCACCCGCCGCCATCACGGTATGCTCCTGTAGTCGGTAATAAGAACTGTCTGAAGAGTCAGCGCGTTAGCGTTTTTTTTCTCTCTTCGCTAAGGCATCAAAGCAACGCTGCCGATAATACGTCTGTGATTACCCAACGATAACAATCAAGACAGCGACGCTATACGTATCGTCGCTCTGGCGCTGATTGCGTCTTTCAGGAGTGGTGATGGAGTTTTTTGATATCCGCAAGATGCCGGTGAACCTCTGGCGAAACGGCGCGGGCGAAACCCGCGAGATTTGTTGCTTTCCCACTGCGACCCGTGATTTTCACTGGCGTGCCAGTATTGCCTCTATCGCCAGCAACGGCGAATTCTCTCTCTTTCCAGGCGTCGATCGGGTCATTACCCTGATTGAAGGCGGCGAAGTGACCCTCGATGCAGGCCAGACCTTTTGCCATACCCTGAAGCGTCACCAGCCGTTCAGCTTTGCGGGCGATCATCCGGTGAAAGCGAAACTCACCGAAGGGCAGATGTCGATGGATTTTAATATCATGACGAAGCGGGATTACTGCCAGGCCAAAGTGCGGGTGGCCGATCGCACCTTTACGACTTTTGCCTCGCGCGGCGGCGTGGCGTTTGTTCTGAGCGGGGCATGGCAGTTAGGTGACAAACTCCTGACTGCCGACCAGGGCGCAAGCTGGCAGGACGGAACCCACACCCTGCGCTTACTGGAATCCGAAGGTACGTTGCTGTTCAGTGAAATTACATGGCTGCCGGGGCATTAAGCTCAATAATTTCATACTCGCCACAGAGCAGCGGCTTACAGAGAATTTTGTAGCCGTCGTGATCAAATCCGGCGGGGGTTTTCAGCAGGGCCGTTGCCTCTTTTAAGGTGTTGACGGCACCCAGCCACAGCCAGTTGTGAATGATGTGGTAATGCGTCATCGCCTGGCTACCTTCTTTCAGCGCAATTGCGCCTTCCCACGGCCAGCAGGTCACGCGCAGCGCAGCCAGCCCGGCTTGTAATCTCGCCTGATGATCTTCCACGCTCTCTTTGCCACAGCATGCGCCGGCACAGCGTTTTAACGCTGAGCGAAAACAGGCGCGTCCGCGCGTCATCGATTCCAGGCCTAATAATCCGTAGCACAGCTTCTCGGCGTCGGCGAGGGTTTGCAGAGCCTGTAGCGCCGCGCGGCGGTTAGCAAACAGCCCGTATAAATTTGGCGCGTGAGAAAAATCAATGTCGCGGGCATACACCACCTGCGGTTTGCCGTCAGTGATTTGCAGCGAACACAGCTGACGATTGCGGCGCAGACGTTTATTGAACAACGGTTGCTGTTCTTTAATGAGCCTGGCCTCCAGCAGTAACGCGCCCAGTTCACCTGCGGTTTGTATCCAGGTAATTCGTTGTGACTGGCGCAGCATGGCGGCTTCGTCAGGAGTGCGTAGGTGCGACAGCACCCGGCTGCGGATATTGACGCTTTTGCCGATATAGAGCGGCATTGCATCGCTTTCGCCATGAAAAAAATAGACGCCAGGCTGCTTTGGCAGTGCTTCGAGCCAGGGGCGAAGATGTTCGGGATATTCGTAGATAGCCGCCGCTTCAAATTCAAGACGCGGGGCGGATTGACGCCTGCTCACAAAAGACTCCTGATACTGTTCAGGTATACAGTGTAACAGAGAGGTGCCGGTTAAAAAAGAGACAAATTCCGGGTGGCGGCTTCGCCTTACCCAGCCTGGCTGACCGGTGCGGACTGGTGCCCTCACCCCAACCCTCTCCCACCGGGAGAGGGCGCAAACATTAAAAACGGCAACTTGCGTTGCCGTTTTACATTTACCTTGTAGGCCGGATAAGCGCAGCGCCATCCGGCAACAGGTACGGAAATTACCGTTTCCAGAAGTCGTCGAAAATTGTAATCGGCGTATGGCGCTTGTGCTCGGTTTTCAGATACCAGCTTTCAATGGTGCGAGCGATTTTCTCATCGAGCGTTTTACCTTCCAGATAATCGTCGATGTTTTCATATGTCACACCCAGGGCAACTTCATCCGGAAGAGAAGGGCGATCGTCTTCGAGATCGGCGGTTGGGGCTTTCTTATATAAGTGTTCCGGGCAGCCAAGCGTGGCGAGCAGTTGCTTACCCTGGCGTTTATTGAGGCGGAAAATCGGGTTGATGTCGGTCCCGCCGTCGCCGTATTTGGTGAAGAAACCGGTGACGGCCTCTGCCGCATGATCGGTGCCGACCACCACGCCTTTGGTCATTCCGGCGATGCTGTACTGGGCTTTCATGCGCTCGCGCGCTTTTTCATTACCGCGAACGAAATCGCTCAGCTCGATTCCGGCGTCACGCAACGCCTGCTCGCTGGCTAAGACTGCGCCTTTGATGTTCACAGTGAGAACACGATCCGGCTGGATAAACGCAATCGCATCCTGACAATCTTGCTCGTCGGCCTGCACACCATAAGGAAGGCGCACGGCGATAAACTGCAGCGCATCGTCACCGGTTTCCTGACGCAATTCTGAAATAGCCATCTGGCACAGTTTGCCGGTCAGCGTCGAGTCCTGGCCGCCGCTGATCCCCAGCACCAGAGACTTAAGGAACGAATTGGTTTTCAGATACGATTTCAAAAAATCGATGCTGCGGCGGATCTCATGATTGGCATCGACTGATGGCGTTACGCCAAGCGCCTGAATAATCTCTTGTTGCAGAGCCATTACGCCCTCCATTAGCAAAAACGAAGCAGAATGAGTATTCGTTAAAACTAACCCTTTGGGCGTAAAACGACAAGGATCACAGTTTCGAGTGCGGCAAATTGCGACGATTTAGCAGGTTATCGTTGTTTTATTAGAATTTTCCGAAAAACCTACCGCTTCGTCGTCAAAGTTGATGAATAGGAATTTTTGTTCCATGCTTAGATAACACGCTGATAAACAAGAGGACGGAATATGAACAAGAATGTAGCGGGAATTCTAAGTGCAGCGGCGGTATTGACTATGCTGGCAGGCTGTACAGCTTACGATCGTACATCCGATCAATTTACACAGCCGGTCGTAAAAGATGTGAAGAAAGGCATGAGCCGTGCGCAGGTTGCGCAGGTCGCGGGTAAACCTTCTTCTGAAGTCACGATGATCCACGCACGTGGTACTTGTCAGACCTATATTCTGGGTCAACGGGATGGTAAAGCGGAAACCTACTTTGTTGCACTGGATGATACCGGACACGTAATCAACTCCGGTTACCAGACCTGCGCTGAGTACGACACCGACCCGCAGGCCCCTAAAGCGTAATTACCTGCTTGCCTGAGCAATATCACAAACCGGCCAATGAGCCGGTTTTTTTGTGTCTGTAATAATCTTATTTCTTTGCGCGAATTATTTGCCTAAAATGTGAGGGCAGTCAAAACGACAGGTCAAGGAGAGACAATTGTGACTCCTTCGGAATTATCCCCTCCCTGTGCCATGCCGTATACTCCTATTCAATGACAAACAAGAGTAACACTCACTAGCGGGCTGAAGGGCGATGGTGAGGGTCATACAAGAGGGAAGTTGCTATGGAAAAGAAACATATCTATCTGTTCTGCTCTGCGGGCATGTCAACGTCGCTACTGGTTTCCAAAATGCGTGCGCAGGCCGAAAAGTATGAAGTTCCTGTCATCATCGAAGCGTTTCCTGAAACGCTGGCAGGCGAGAAAGGCCAAAACGCAGATGTCATTCTGCTGGGGCCGCAAATCGCATACATGCTGCCTGAGATCCAACGTTTATTACCGAACAAGCCTGTTGAAGTGATCGATTCTGCGCTGTACGGCAAAATTGATGGTTTGGGTGTGCTTAAAGCTGCAGTCGCATCAATTAAAAAAGCTGCCGCTAATTAAAATTTAAATTTTTCCCGTCAAAGAGTTATTTCACACACTTACGCCGCAATATTTTCATTGCGGCATTTAAGGGTAATTTCTATGAGTCAAGTTATTAGCTCTCTTGAAAAGGTCCTCCTTCCTTTTGCTGTTAAAATAGGAAAGCAGCCGCATATTAATGCGATCAAAAACGGCTTTATTAAATTAATGCCGTTGACTCTCGCAGGGGCGATGTTTGTTTTAATCAATAACGTCTTTTTAAGTTTCGGCGAAGGCTCGTTTTTCTATTCTATGGGCATTCGGTTAGACGCTTCCACCATTGAAACCCTGAATGGCTTTAAAGCCATCGGCGGCAACGTGTACAACGGTACGTTGGGCATTATGTCGCTGATGGCACCTTTTTTCATTGGTTCCGCGTTAGCTGAAGAACGAAAAGTTGACCCGATGGCCGCCGGTCTTTTAGCGGTGGCGGCCTTTATGACCGTGACCCCTTACAGCGTCGGTGAAGCCTATGCAGTCGGTGCCAACTGGCTCGGTGGTCAGAACATTATCTCCGGGATGGTGATTGGCCTGATCGTGGCAGAAATGTTTACCTTTGTGATTCGTCGCAACTGGGTCATTACTCTGCCGGACAGCGTGCCGTCCTCCGTTTCACGCTCTTTCTCCGCGTTGATTCCTGGCTTCCTGATTTTGTCTATCTTCGGCATTATCTCCTGGCTGCTGGCCAACCACGGCAGCAACTTCCACCAGATCATTATGGACTCAATCTCCACGCCGCTGGCATCAATGGGCAGCGTAGTGGGCTGGGCTTACGTTATCTTTAACTCCCTGCTGTGGTTCTTCGGCGTGCACGGTTCACTGGCGCTGACCGCGCTGGATAACGGCATCATGACCCCGTGGGCACTGGAAAACATCGCGCTCTACAACCAGTACGGTTCTGTTGAAGCAGCGATTGCCGCTGGTAAAGAGTTCCACTTCTGGGCGAAACCGATGCTGGATTCCTACATCCTGCTGGGCGGTTCCGGGGCTACGCTGGGTCTGATTATCGCTATCTTCATCGGTTCACGCCGCGCGGATCACCGTCAGGTAGCAAAACTGGCGCTGCCGTCAGGTATCTTCCAGATTAACGAACCGATTCTGTTTGGTCTGCCGATCATCATGAACCCGGTGATGTTTATCCCGTTCGTACTGGTTCAGCCGATTCTGGCCGCCATTACCCTGGCCGCTTACTCGATGGGGATTATCCCGCCGGTCACCAACCTGGCACCGTGGACAATGCCTACTGGTCTTGGCGCCTTCTTCAACAGTAACGGTAGCATCGCAGCACTCTGCGTAGCCCTGTTCAACCTGGGCGTCTCGACGCTGGTTTACCTGCCATTCGTGGCGGTATCGAATAAGGCGCAGGCGGTACTTGATGAGCAGGAAAGCGAAGAAGACATCGCGAATGCACTGAAGTTCTAAGATTGTCTGGCGCGGGGCAACCCGCGCCTGTAAAAGGAGACGTAAGATGTTTGATTTGGATAACATTGCAGCAGAAGAAGCGGTAGAGAACGATCTGGAAGAAGTGGTGATGGGACTTATCATCAATTCTGGACAGGCACGCAGCCTGGCATATGCTGCACTTAAGCAAGCCAAGCAGGGTGATTTTGCCGCTGCAAAACGTATGATGGATCAGTCACGCACCGCACTGAATGAAGCACATCTGGTACAAACTAAGCTTATCGAAAGCGACCAGGGTGAAGGTAAAATGAAGGTCAGTCTGGTGCTGGTTCATGCCCAGGACCATTTAATGACCTCGATGCTGGCGCGTGAGCTGGTTGCTGAGCTCATCGAGCTTCACGAGAAAATGCAGTAAGTCAGGCCCCAGGAGGTAATCACGATGGAAATTAAAACCGCATTTGAGCAGCAATTGTTTAACGGCAAGAATTTTCACGTGGTTATCTACAACAAAACTGAAAGCGTGAGTGGTCTGCACCAGCATGATTACTACGAGTTCACCATTGTGCTGACCGGGCGCTATTACCAGGAGATCAACGGCAAACGCGTCCTGCTGGAGCGCGGTGACTTTGTGTTCCTGCCGATGGGTTCGTATCACCAGAGCTTTTATGAATTTGGTGCCACGCGCATTCTGAACGTCGGCGTGAGCAGACGTTTCTTCGAAAAACACTACTTACCGCTCGTGCCATTCTGTTTTGTTGCCTCGCAGGTCTATCGCATTAAAAATGGGTTCATGACCTGGATCGAAACGGTTATCGCCTCACTTAACTTCCGTGACAGTGAGTTTGATGAGTTTATTGAAACGGTCACCTTTTATGTGATGAACCGCCTGCGCCATCATCGTGATGAGCAGCAGGTGATCGATGATATCCCGCAATGGCTGCGGACCACCGTTGAGTTAATGCACGACAAACGTCAGTTTGGTGACAGTGCGCTGGAAAATATGATCGCCTTGTCGGGTAAATCGCAGGAATATCTTACCCGCGCCACCCAGCGCTATTATCAAAAAACGCCGGTGCAAATTATTAACGGTATTCGTATTAATTTTGCCAAAAAACAGCTGGAAATTACCAACTATTCGGTCACCGATATTGCCTACGAGTCGGGTTACAGTAGTCCGAGCTTGTTTATTAAAACCTTTAAAAAATTCACCTCATTCACGCCGAATAGCTATCGGAAGAATTTAACGGTAATGAATAACTAATTCACTCGTGGCGAATTTATTCGCCAGGAATATTGACTTAAAAGCTTGCCCAAAATAGCGGGAACGTCACGCTATACTTTACAGGCGGCTAACCTGATACGCGAAGGGAGATATTATGCAAAAGAAATTGAAAGTCGTAACAATTGGCGGCGGCAGCAGCTATACCCCGGAACTGCTCGAAGGTTTTCTGAAACGTTATCATGAATTACCGGTCAGCGAATTATGGCTGGTTGACGTAGAAGAAGGGCAGGAGAAGCTCGATATTATTTTCGACCTGTGCCAGCGCATGGTGCAGAAAGCCGGTGTTCCATTAACTGTACATAAAACCCTGGATCGTCGTCTGGCGCTGAAAGACGCGGACTTCGTTACCACCCAGCTGCGTGTCGGCCAGCTGAAAGCGCGCGAACTCGATGAGCGCATTCCGCTGAGCCACGGCTATCTGGGCCAGGAAACCAACGGCGCAGGTGGCCTGTTTAAAGGCTTACGCACGATTCCGGTGATTTTCGATATCATCAAAGATGTGGAAGAGATCTGCCCGCAGGCGTGGGTGATTAACTTCACTAACCCGGCCGGGATGGTGACGGAAGCGGTCTATCGCCACACCGGTTTCAAACGCTTTATCGGCGTATGTAATATCCCGATTGGCATGAAAATGTTTATTCGCGATGTGCTGAAATTGACCGACAGCGACGATCTCTCCATCGATCTGTTCGGCCTGAACCACATGGTGTTTATCAAAGATGTGATTGTGAATGGCGAATCCCGTTTTGCTGAACTGCTGGACGGCGTGGCTTCTGGCCGTCTGACCGCCGGTTCGGTGAAAAACATCTTCGACCTGCCGTTCAGCGAAGGGCTGATTCGCTCGCTGAATCTGCTGCCATGTTCTTATCTGCTCTATTACTTCAAGCAGAAAGAGATGCTGGCCATCGAAATGGGCGAGTACTATAAAGGCGGTGCGCGTGCGCAGGTGGTGCAGAAGGTTGAGAAACAGCTCTTTGATTTGTATAAAGATCCTAATCTCAACGTCAAACCGAAAGAGCTGGAACAGCGCGGCGGGGCATACTATTCCGATGCCGCTTGTGAGGTCATTAATGCGATTTACAATGACAAACAGGCTGAGCATTATGTGAACGTGCCGCATCACGGCCATATCGACAATATCCCGGCAGACTGGGCAGTTGAGATGACCTGCATCCTGGGGCGCGACGGTGCGAAGCCACATTCCCGCATCACCCATTTCGATGACAAAGTAATGGGACTGATTCACACCATTAAAGGCTTCGAAATTGCAGCCAGCCACGCGGCGCTGAGCGGTGAGTTCAACGATGTGCTGCTGGCGCTGAACCTCAGCCCGCTGGTGCATTCTGACCGCGATGCGGAATCGCTGGCCCGCGAAATGATTCTTGCGCATGAGAAATGGTTGCCAAACTTTGCGGCAGCGACTGAGAAACTCAAACAACGCTAAGAGGAACAGAAATGGAAAATCTGTTGATCGTTAATGCCGATGATTTTGGCCTGTCAAAAGGGCAAAACTACGGTATTGCCGAAGCCTGTCGTCACGGCGTCGTGACATCCACCACTGCGCTGGTCAACGGCGAGGCGGTGGAACATGCGGCGGCGTTGAGTCGCGATCTGCCGAAGCTCGGCGTGGGGATGCACTTCGTGCTGACGCTTGGTATGCCGCTTTCCCCGATGCCTGGACTGACGCGTGACGGGCTGCTGGGGAAATGGATCTGGGAGATGGCAGAGCAGGGCACGCTGCCGCTCGACGAGATTGCGCGTGAACTTGACTGCCAGTTTAACCGTTTCGTCGACCTCTTTGGCCGTGAACCGACGCATCTCGACAGCCATCATCATGTGCATATGATCCCGGCGATTTTCCCACTGGTGGCAGAGTTTGCAGCACGTAAAGGTGTGGCGATGCGCGTTGACCGTCAGGTGCAAGCTTTGCACGCTCTTACTCTGAGTGATGCGCCGACCACTGACGGTTTCAGCAGCGATTTCTACGGGGACGAGATCAGCGAAGCGCTGCTGTTACAGGAGCTGGATGCTTCTGCTGCCCGCGGAGAACGTTCGCTGGAAATCATGGCTCACCCGGCGTTTGTTGATAATACGGTGCGTAAAAGCGCCTATTGCTGGCCGCGTCTGGCGGAGCTGGACGTGCTAACGTCGCCGTCGCTGAAGTATGCGATTGCGGAACGTGGGTATCGATTAGGAACGTTTAGCGATCTGTAAGCATTGCCGGTTGGCGCTAGTGCTTACCCGGCCTACGGGGTTCGTGCGGTTTGATGCCCTCACCCCAACCCTCTCCCACGGGAGAGGGAGAAAACATCAAAAACGGCAACCTTCGGGTTGCCGTTTTGCATTGACCTTGTAGGCCGGATAAGCGCAGCGCGTCCGGCGGTTTTACGCCGGAATCTGAGCGATTTTACTGCTGCGCGACCACACCCGGTGTGCCGCCAGCAGCTCGAACAGCTGATCCATAAACGGCCCAGCGGCTTTATCACCCTCCACAATCCCTTCTTCGCCTTTATCCGCCACTTTAAGCAGCGATTTAAACTGACGCGCATCACCTGCCAGCGCAACAGGCTTCAGGTGCTTATAGGCTTCCAGTAGGTAATAAGCCGCATCGCCATTGTCGAGCAGACTCTGAATGTCCCCGCCTGGTACAATCACCGCATCGACGGTAAGGGACGGAGACCCGGCAAAGGTGCCGACAATCGGCAGCGTGGAACCATCGTCCGCTTCCACTTCCCCCATACGCTTATAGAGCAACTGGGCATGCACGCCTTTGGCTTGTAGCGCTTTCAGGATCGCCAGCACATCTTTTGCGGAAGTTTTGTCGTTGAGCAGTACCGCCACTACGCGCCCTTTGATCGTTCCGCCCGGCACGGCATACAGGCTCAGTGATGCATCTTTTTTTAGCCCATTAACGTCTTTCGGCGGGGTGGTATTACGTTGCTCGTCGCTAAGCGTGACCCCAAGATTATCCGCCACGCCCTGGGCCAGTTGAATGTCGATATGCGCCAGCTGATCCACCACGCGTTCTCGAATATAGGTCCGCACCACTTTGCCTAATTCAAAGCTAAAACTGCCGATGATGTGTTCCTGCTCAATCGGGGTCTGGCTTTGCCAGAACAGGCGAGGGTGGGCGTAATGTTCACCGAACGATGGGCTGCGTTCACGAATTTTTGTCCCTTCAACACGCTCCTGATAGGACTCAAATCCGCCACTTTTTGGCCCCGGCGGGGTTTCGCGCGGCCAGTTATCGTTGATCGAGTTCGGTTCATAGTTGGCCGGATTGGTGTCGATATCCTGACGATGCATCCCGTCACGCTGGAAATTATGGTACGGGCAGGTTGGGCGATTGATCGGGATTTCGTGGAAGTTCGGCCCGCCGAGACGGCTGATCTGCGTATCGGTATACGAGAATAAACGCCCCTGCAGAAGCGGATCGTTGGTGAAGTCCAGCCCCGGAACGATGTGCCCCGGATGGAATGCCACCTGCTCGTTTTCGGCAAAGAAGTTGTCCGGATTGCGATTGAGCACCATTTTGCCGACCAGTTGTACCGGGACCAGTTCTTCCGGGATCAGTTTGGTCGGGTCGAGTAGATCGAAATCAAACTTAAACTCGTCTTCCTCAGGAATCAGCTGAAGCCCCAGTTCGTACTCCGGGAAATCGCCCGCTTCGATGGATTGCCACAGCTCGCGGCGATGAAAATCGGGATCGCGCCCGGTGAGTTTTTGCGCTTCGTCCCAGACCAGAGAGGCCTTCCCGGCTGCCGGTTTCCAGTGAAAACGCACGAATGTCGCTTTCCCTTCGGCATTAATCAGACGGAAGGTGTGGATGCCGAAACCTTCCATCGTGCGGTAACTGCGTGGGATACCGCGATCGGACATCGCCCACATCACGTTATGCAGCGTTTCCGGCTGGAGCGAAACATAGTCCCAGAAGGTGTCATGCGCGCTTTGTCCCTGCGGAATAGCCCAGTGAGGCTCTGGCTTTACCGCATGGACAAAGTCAGGAAACTTGTGCGCATCCTGAATAAAGAACACCGGCGTGTTGTTGCCGACGAGATCAAAAATGCCTTCTTCGGTATAGAATTTGGTGGCGAAACCGCGAATATCACGCACGGTGTCGGCCGAACCCGCGCCGCCCTGAACCGTCGAAAAACGCACAAAGACCGGAGTGATTTTGTTCGGATCAGAAAGGAAGTCGGCTTTGGTGATATCGTTTAACGCTTTATATGGCTGGAAGTATCCATGCGCGGCAGAGCCACGGGCGTGTACTATGCGTTCTGGTATACGTTCGTGGTCAAAATGGGTGATTTTTTCGCGCAGGATGAAATCTTCCAGCAGCGTTGGGCCACGGTTCCCCGCGCGCAGGGAGTTCTGGTCATCGGCGATACGTACGCCCTGATTAGTGGTGAGCGGAGAGTCCGTCCCGTTTTTGCGAAATGGCTCTAACTTTTTGATTTTATCGTTCTTCGACATTGCACGCGTCTCCTGTTTTCATTGCTGAAATACGGTCGTTGTGGCGAAAGGCCCCATTAACTATAGAGCAATGCGCTATACAGACAGGCAAACTGAGAGTTTTCGGGGCGTGTGCTTGCGGGAATGTCGCACGCAAGGCGCGACGCGAAGGGGCGGAATCGGCTATGATTGGTTTTTCCTGTTTCCAGAATTTGCTTTAGTGAACCAGTCGCTTATGAAATCATTTCGTCAACAAAACCGTCGTGTCATTAGCTACGTGCCTCGCGTCGAACCTGCGCCGCCCGATCACGCTCTGAAGGTGGACGGCTTTCGTGATGTCTGGCAGCTACGAGGAAAATACGTGGCGTTTGTCCTGATGGGGGAACATTTCCGCCGCTCGCCGACGTTTACGGTTCCGGAAGCCGCGCAGCGCTGGGCGGCGCAAATCCGCCAGGAAGACGATATTCAGGAATAATGTTCTATAACAGGTGCAGCGACGGAGTGTTAGCTGAAGAAGTAAAACTCCGGTAAAACATGTCTGCGTCTGTCCGACTTTTCTATGTTCTCATTATTATCTTCCGCATTAATACATCATTTCCCCATTACAAAAATTAATAGATGCTTTGAGTGTTCAGGGACAGCATAACCTAATCATCTCGTTTATCAGTAATACACGCATTTTCGTATTATTAATTAAGCTCACTGAATAAATAATTAAATGATGTTTTTTTATCTTGTGTGATTTTTGATACCGTTTCGCGTTACTTAGCGTGGTTACCTTGCTTTAGATTCTAGACGGTATCGTCGAGGATTAAATTTAAAGCTCTATCACATAAGGAATTAGAAATGGCTTCATCATTAAAAATAATGGGTGCTCGTAGCCAAAACTCTACGAGTTATTTAGCGGCACGTCATCGTCTGGTGGCGCTTGATAGCCTGACATTATTGCCAGTTGTCGCTGAATGGAATTACGAAGGGGAGACTGTTTCAGCCATCAATAGCGCCTTCACAGATATTCATCCAGAAAAAAAACTGTATGCCCGTGCCGCAGGCTATATGGGCCGGGTTCCGCTTAATCCTGCCAATATTGACGGGAATCTTTTCGCTGCTGTCGCGCGGAAAAATGACGGTACCGTAACCTCATGGGGCCTGGATAGTTGCGGCGGTGTACCTCCCGTCAGTACCCGCAATCATGACGTCATCAGTTTTGCCGGTTTTAACCAGGCACTGTGTGCCCTGAATACAGAGGGGCAGGTGTTTGACTGGGGCTTCGAGACGGGCGAGGGTGGGCAACTTGCTATTCCCGATGATATCGCCGCGTTGCGCGATATCGTGAGCATTCGGGGGGCTAAAAACGCAATGGTAGCATTGCGTGCGACAGGTCAAGTTGTTGCCTGGGGAAGTGAAACTCCTGCGGCCATCGTGCCGGCGGAAATCGCTGCCCTGACAGACATTGTCGATATCGTGTCCAGTGATGACGCTTTTGTCGCACGCCGGGCTACAGGCCATATTGTTGCGTGGGGTTCAGGCGAATATGGCGGTAGCCTGTCAGCGGAAATTGCATTGCTCACCGATATCGTTGATGTGCAATCCACCTTTTCCGCCTTTGCCGCACGCCGTGAAAATGGCCAGGTTGTTGCGTGGGGGAATAGCGCACAAGGCGGCCAGGTGTCAGCGATGGTGGCGGAACTAAGCGATATCAAGGATATTGCAGGCTCCGTTGACACCTTTGTTGCGCGTCGCGCGACGGGTCATGTGGTTGCCTGGGGTGTTAATGCTGAACTGTCAGCGGAAATAGCGCTGCTAGACGACATAGTTGATGTGCAAATGACAGACGGCGCGGTAATTCTGCTCCGTGCTAATGGTCACGTTGTCGCATGGGGCGATGTTGCATCAGGGGCTGCGTTACCTACAGCATTAAGCGATGTTGTTGCACTTACGACCTCAACCAATTCTGTTGCGGCCTTAAAAAGTGATGGTCGTGTCGTCGGCTGGGGAAAATATTCCACGGAAGGTCTGCTACTGGAATTGCAGAATATCGCAGCGGTCTATGCCAATCGCGACAGTTTTTTTGCCATCAACGCAGATAGCGAACTAGTTGTTTGGGGCAACAAAGGTAGCGGCGGAAATATGGCCGATGTGCCGAAAGATTTGCAGGGGAACATTAGTTATACCACGCCAATAGATCAGCTCAAGGTGATGGGGGCAAGATCGAACCACATGGTTATGAAACGTTTAGTGGCTCTGGATCCTGAAACCTTACTGCCAGTCGAAGCTAACTGGCGCTACGTCGGTGAAGATAGCGTATTTACGGGGAAATATTTCACTGATACCGGATGGGCAAAACGTTTAGAAATCAAAATAGATAACTCTGCTCCCGTAATTTTAAATGCACTGAATGTTGCTTGTCAGCAGTGGAGTTACTCCGCAATAAAAAAGGATGGCAAAGTAGTTGCTTGGGGAACTGATGATTCAGGTGGATATACCCCGACTGATGTGCGAAATAAAAATGTACTGGAAATTGGCTCCAATTCTTTTGCTCCTTGTGCTCGCAACGCTTCCGGGCAATTGTTTGCCTGGTTTGGTCAAAATAAGTATGTCATTCCTGCCAGTATTGCAGCATTAACCGATGTGGTTAAAATTATCGGTAGTGGGAACACATTTACAGCTTTACGTGCTAATGGATCTGTCGTGACATGGAATAAGAGTGATACCCTCTTGCCACCGTTTACTTTACCGCCAGATATTGCTGCACTGAGTGATATTGTCGATATATACACATCGAGTTTTGGATCTTATGCTGCCCTGCGTACCACAAGGCAAGTTGTCGCATGGGGAGAGAACGGTTATAAAAGTACCTCGGTGCCTGATGATATTGCTGTACTAACAGATATCGTATCTGTGAGTGAAGGTGGCAATGATATTTTCATTGCGATGAGGAGTAATCATTCTATTGTTCAATGGGGGGAAACGGCAGGTCATATGGCATTACCTGATGATATCGCGGCATTAACCGATATTGTTGAAGTGCGCAATTGGGCCTGGGGAGGCTGTAAAGATAATGTAGCATTTCGTTCCACGGGGCATATTGTTTACTGGGGAAATGGCAGTGTTTTACCTGCAGATATTGCGGCGCTCACAGATATTGTCGATGTACAGTCCAATGGCACTGTTTTAGGTGCATTAAGGTCTGATGGTACCGTTGTGCTCTGGGGTAATACAGTAAACCCGAAAGATTTAGTGGTTCCTGAGGGATTGTCCGATGTGGTGATATTGGCTAGTTCATGTGGAGCATTTGCTGCTTTGCGAAGTGATGGAACTGTTGTCCGGTGGGGAAACGATCTGGTTGGGTTTGATGATATCCGCTTTATTGAGCCACAATTAAATAATATTTGTGCGGTCTACGGGAGTCCATATGACCCCGCTTTTTGCGTACTTAAGAATGACCATTCCGTACTGGCTTGGGGCGGAAGCAGAGGAATGAGATACCAGGTATGGGATGTTCCTGCCGACCTTCAGGGTAATATATCCTATGAAGTCTCAAATGTTTAAAGAGCATTAACACCTCAGTAAAACTAAAAAAGGCCCTCACGATGAGGGCCTTTTATCGTTCGTAGTCGATTAACGATGCGCCAGTTCAGCGTTCTCTTCGCTATCGAGGATTTCTTTGTCAGTCTGCTTCAGCCACTGGCTGGTGAGCGTACCGGCGGTCATGGAACCGTTGACGTTCAACGCAGTACGACCCATGTCGATCAGCGGCTCAACGGAGATCAGCAGGGCAACCAGCGTGACCGGCAGGCCCATCGCAGGCAGTACGATCAGTGCCGCGAAGGTTGCTCCACCACCGACACCAGCAACACCGGCGGAGCTGACTGTGACGATACCGACCAGCGTTGCAATCCACACTGGATCAAGTGGGTTGATACCAACCGTTGGTGCCACCATCACTGCCAGCATCGCCGGGTACAGACCGGCACAGCCGTTCTGACCAATAGTCGCGCCAAAAGAGGCGGAGAAGCTGGCGATAGATTCCGGCACACCCAGACGACGGGTCTGCGCTTCCACGTTCAGTGGAATAGACGCAGCGCTGGAGCGGCTGGTGAAGGCGAAAGTCAGCACTGGCCAGACTTTGCGGAAGAATTTCAGCGGGCTCACGCCGTTCACACCCAGCAGGATGCCGTGCACTACAAACATGATGGCCAGACCGAGATATGAGGCAATCACGAAGCTGCCCAGTTTGATGATGTCCTGCAGGTTAGAACCTGCAACGACTTTGGTCATCAGTGCCAAAACGCCGTAGGGGGTCAGCTGCATCACCAGACGTACCAGCTTCATCACCCAGCTTTGCAGCGTGTCGATAGCGGTCAGTACGCGCTGGCCTTTTGGTGCATCGTCTTTCAGCAGTTTCAGCGCAGCCACACCCAGGAAGGCGGCAAAAATCACGACGCTAATAATCGACGTCGGGTTCGCGCCAGTCAGGTCAGCAAACGGGTTTTTCGGTACGAAGGACAGCAGCAGCTGAGGCACGCTCAGGTCAGCCACTTTACCGGCGTAGTTGGTTTGAATGGCGGCCAGACGTGCGGTTTCCGCGGTGCCCTGCACCAAACCTTCAGCGGTCAGACCAAACAGATTTGTGACCAGCACACCGACCAGCGCGGAAATCAGCGTGGTGAACAGCAGGGTGCCGATGGTCAGGAAGCTGATTTTGCCCAGTTGTGACGCGTTATGCAGACGGGCAACGGCGCTCAGAATGGAGGCGAAGACCAACGGCATGACGATCATTTGCAGCAGTTGCACATAGCCGTTACCGACCACATTAAACCACTGGATAGAATCTTTCAGAACCGGGTTATCGGAGCCGTAAATTGCCTGCAACGCCAGACCAAATACCACACCCATTCCCAGACCGACGAGTACCTTCTTCGCCAGGCTCCACTGCTTATGACGCGTCTGCGCCAGCAGCAATAGCAAGACAACGAACACCACGATGTTCGCAATTAGTGGAAAATTCATCCCCGTTCTCCTGATCTCTATTCCGACCGGTATATTCCGATCCTGTTGGCGCAAGGTTAGCAGAAGTGTGATGTAGCGCTTATATCCAAATGGAATGGATTATGACAAATGATATTGTTTTGTAGGTTTATTGTTCAATCTGGTGATGAATAAAACGATTAAACTGAAATTGCAGCGTATTAATCATCTGCGATGACCAACGAACTGCACCATTTTCGGGCAGCGTTTGCGGCATCCAGACTGAATACGCAAACAGGGCCATGCACAATACACGCTCCAGTTGATTGCCTTTTTGCGGGGCCAGAATCGGAAAGCGAAAACGCCAGCGGCACGGCCACAGCAGCGGAACGCCCGCGGGTGTGAGCATATCGGCCAGAATATGGCTCAAGTAGCCGAGCACCATACCCTGAATAGCATCAGCGGGAACAATCCAGCTTTCGGGGATCTTTAAATAGAAGAAGGTCAGCAGTATAAATACCGCCAACAGACTGTGGGTAAAACCACGATGGCCGAACGCCCTGGCGATGGGTTTTGCTATCCATTTCAGACGCTGACCCAGGAAAGACTTCGGATGATCGATATCCGGCAGCAAACAGGTTAGAACCGCAGAAGGAACAATATGCCACCAGTCACCCTGCGCCAGAACAGGGGTTAGCTCAGCGTTTTTGGCAAACACTGCGCAGGCAATAGAAAATAGGAGATGGCCTTCCGCCGTCATGATGAAACCCATGAAACTGTCAATTCATACAGTATAGGGTTTTTGTACAGTAGGCGGAAGAGGTTACGGTGTAACTCTTTGTCACAAACTGGCGTTACCGCGCCAGCCAGCCTCCGTCAACGGCCAGCGTATATCCGTTGATATAATCCGATGCGCTGGAGGACAGGAAAACCACCGGGCCTTGCAGATCTTCGGGTCGTCCCCAGCGTGCGGCGGGTATGCGTTCCAAAATCTCCTGACTACGCTGGGCATCGTCACGGAGTTCCTGCGTATTGTTCGTCGCCATATAGCCTGGCGCAATCGCGTTCACATTTATGCCGTGTTCAGCCCACTCGTTTGCCAGCAGGCGCGTGATGCCTAATACGCCACTTTTGGATGCGGTATAGGACGGCACGCGGATCCCGCCCTGGAAAGAGAGCATCGAGGCGATATTAATGATTTTGCCGCCTTCACCCTGGGCAATAAATTGACGTGCGACGGCCTGAGAGAGAAAAAAGACTGATTTCAGGTTCAGGTTCATGACGTCATCCCAGTTTTTTTCACTGAATGACAGGGCGTCCTCCCGACGGATTGTCCCGGCGTTGTTCACCAGAATATCGATATGCCCCATCTCCGATATCGCCTTAGCCACAACGGTTTCTATGGATTCCTGTTGGCTGAGATCGGCCTGAATCGCCGTAAAACGTCGGCCCAGGGCTTT
The DNA here is from genome assembly GCF_002922995.1 of Lelliottia sp. 7254-16. Classification (NCBI taxonomy): domain Bacteria; kingdom Pseudomonadati; phylum Pseudomonadota; class Gammaproteobacteria; order Enterobacterales; family Enterobacteriaceae; genus Lelliottia; species Lelliottia sp. 7254-16. The sequence goes on along the minus strand of NZ_PQVS01000004.1, from coordinate 124,306 downwards.
CACTTTTGCTGAAGTTTCTTCGGGAATTTTGCGGTTAACGCCCACGATATCGCATCCTGCTTGCGCCAGTCCCAGCGTCATTCCCTGGCCTAAACCGGTATCGCAGCCGGTGACGATGGCCACTTTTCCCGCCAGATTAAAGGCATCCAGTATCATATTTACCTCAGATTGTAGGGTTATTATCGTTCTGAGAGTAAGAATAGGAGGCACTTCGCAGAAATACAAATAAAAATGAAATGATGTTTTAAAAATGGACCGAGAGTCATATTTTCGGGCAACTGAACGTTGCCCGAAGGGGAGTGATTAGTCGCGCAAATGGGCTACGGTGAGGTCGTTCAGCGTCACCAGTTTAGCGTCTGCAAGGGCAAAACGCGGATCGTGCTGGCCTTCTTCTGCCGGGACCACGATGGAACGCATCCGCGCTGCTTTGGAGGCGATCATACCGTTGACCGAATCTTCCAGCGCCACACAGGCCAGCGTATCAACGCCGAGTTTTGCTGCACAATCCATATAAACCTGCGGATGCGGCTTGCTGTACGGCAGCTTTTCCGCCGAAGCCAGTGCGTCGAAGCTGCTGCGCAAATCGAACATTTCCAGCACTTTTTCCAGCATGTGCAGCGGTGACGCGGATGCCAGACCGACTTTCAGCCCCTGCGCTTTACACAGGGCGATGGCTTCACGCGCGCCCGGCAGCAAGGGGCGATTTTCTTCGACCAGAGAAATCGCACGGCTGATAATACGGTCGGTCACTTCCTGGCGGCTTGGGCCGTTCCACGGCTGGTGGGCATACCAGAGTTCAACAACCATATCGATGCGCAGTCCCAGCGTGTCCGGGAGTTCGCTACGGCGGCTGATATCCACTCCAATGCTGGCCATGACATCCAGTTCGGCACGATCCCACAGTGGTTCGGAATCGATCAACAATCCATCCATATCGAAAATGGCAGCAACAATCTGGCGCGGGGTCGACATAACGATATCTCCATTCACAGGTTTTCAAGACGAGAGCAGTCTAAAGTTACCCCGCAATTTAGCATAATTGGCCTTAAAGAACGGGCGAAATTCGTAAGCAGAAGGTAAACTTAGGCTCTTAAAGAGCGTCTTAATGAAGGGGAACTGATGACGTATCAACAAGCTGGACGCATAGCGGTACTAAAACGCATTGCCGGATGGGTGATTTTTATTCCGGCCGTGATTTCCACGCTGATCTCTGTGCTGAAATTCATGTATGAGCACAGTGAAAAACAGGCGGGTATCAATGCAGTTATGCTTGATTTTGCGCATGTCATGATCGAGATGATGCGCTTTAATACGCCGTTTCTTAATGTCTTCTGGTACAACTCACCGACGCCTGATTTTCATCAAAAGCTGAATCTTGTGTTCTGGATTATCTTTGCGCTGATATTCATCGCGCTGGCGTTACAGGCATCCGGCGCGCGGATGAGCCGTCAAACTCGATTCTTGCGTGAAGGGGTGGAAGACCAGCTGATTCTGGAACAAGCGAAAGGTGCAGATGGGCTCACTCGCGAGCAGATTGAATCGCGCATTGTGGTGCCACATCACACCATTTTCCTGCAGATTTTCCCGCTGTATGTCCTGCCGGTGATTATTATCGTTGGCGGCTATTTCTTCTTTTCATTGCTTGGTTTTCTATAAAGCAAAACGGGTGGTTTTTGCCACCCGTTTCTACTGTTACGCCGCTAATACCCGCTCAAGCGCACGCTGCGCATTCACCAGATGGTCGCCTCCGAACAAAATCGCCCGGTTAAAGAGCGTATAGAGTTGGTAGATTGGCTGTCGTTCGAGAAATCCTGCGGGCAGGGGGGAAACTGACTGATAGCCATCGTAGATTTGCGGCGGCTGTTCCGGATGCAGCGGCAACATTGCCAGGTCACACTCGCGGTCGCCCCAGTAGCAGGCCGGATCAAAAATGTAAGGCCCGTTCGGCCCTAATGCACAGTTTTCGGACCATAAATCGCCATGCAGGAGCGAAGGTTGCGGCTGATGCGAGGAAAGTCGCTGCTGGATATGTTCCACGATGGCGTCGATATTGCCAAATTCCAGCCCTTTTTCCGCAGCAAGCTCCAGCTGCCATCCGATGCGTTGTTCGGCAAAGAATGTAGACCAGCGGCGCTGCCAGGCGTTGGGTTGTGGCGTGGTGGAAAGATCGTTATCAAAATCAAGACCAAACTGCGGCTGATCGCTCCATTGATGCAGACGAGCAATTTGCTGGCCCAACAGAAACGCGTTGTGCGCGTCCAGCGGACGGGCAGGGAGATAATCCATCACCAGAAAGCTGTAGTCGCGATCGCTGCCAAGCGCCCAGACCTGAGGGACTGAGACGGTTTTGCTGCGCGACAATAATTCCAGCTGATCGGCCTCGGCAGTGAAGATAGGAAGCAATTCCCGCTCATCACATTTGACGAAAAAATCGTGTCCCGCGAAGCGTAGATGCCATGCGGCGTGGATCTCACCGCCCGGCAACTCGTTTCGCAGCTCAATTTCTCCGTCGCCCAGTTGCTCGCTTAAAAGATGACTGATAGCCTGCCACATGATGATTCTCCCATGTTGTCCGCCAGATCATAACGTTAGCGCATAACCGCTATCAATTAATACGAGCTAACGCACACCTGAGCCGTATGGATCGTTACAGGGCATTTATTGTTCTATCTTTTGCCACTCTTCCCAGGTGTTCACGGCGATGTCAGCGTCTTTGCCTGTTGCGCTCTCGACCAGCCCGCTGGCCAGTGCTTTCACTTCATCAGCATTGAGAGTGCTTATCAGACCGAAGGTATTGATACCCAGATCGTGAACGTTGCCCTCGTCATCGGTTAGCGTCAGCAAAAAGCCGCCGCGAGAAAAGTGGTTGGTTATCTCGTTGAGTTCAGTCAGCGAGTCTTCATGAATTTTGATGGTTACGACGTAGCGGGTGATGTCACCACTGCTCATATTTCACCTCTTTGTTATCGCGAAAGTTTTCTTAGCATAGTCGATAGCGCCAGTTTGGCGACTCAATGAGCACTTCCCCTCGCATTGAGGGGAAGCCTGCTGCGTTAGCTGCGGGTAAGGTAATCGACAATTTTTTGCGTATCGTCGAGTGAACACAGCCGCGTACCGTGATTGATGGTGGCTGCGCTACCGGCGGCAACGCCATAGCGTGTCATTTCCAGCAGTGACGCGCCTTGTGCCAGTTTTAAGGTCATTGCGCCGACCATACTGTCACCGGCACCCACGGTGCTTTGGCTTTTCATTGGCGGCGGGACGACCTGCACCGAACCGGTTTCATCGACCCCGAGCGCACCCTGTGGCCCCAGTGACACTACGACGCGACGCGCTTTGCCGTTACGCACCAGCTCCTGGGCGGCGGAACGAACGTCATCGGGCTGGGTTAACGGACGATTGACCAGCGCACTCAGCTCTTTTTGGTTCGGTTTGATCAGTTCCAGATTGCCGGATTCCAGCGCGGCGGTCAGCGCTTCGCCGGAACTGTCGACAATACAGCGCAGGCCTTTCTTCTTGGCTGCATCTATCAAGTGGGTGAGTTTTTCGCATTTAACGCCCGGCGGAAGGCTGCCGCTGATGACCAGAATGGCACCGCTTTCGATTGCGAGTACTTTCTCTTCCAGCTGGCGAAACTCATTGTCTTCCAGCATGGCGCCTGGCATGACGAAACGGTACTGTTCGCCGCTCGATTCGACGTGGACATGCAGGTTCTGTCGTGTCCAGTCTTTGGCTTCCACCGTATCGACGGCCACGTGTTCATTGGCCAGCAACGCCACCAGATGTTCACCGGTCGCACCGCCCGCCGGGAAAATAGCCGTGGCTGTCCCACCGAGATGAGTGATGGCTCGTGCGACGTTAATCCCGCCGCCGCCTGGCTCAAAGACAGGGGCGCTACAGCGGAGTTTACCTTCAGGATAAATTTGTGGGGTGAGGGTCGCGCTGTCGAGAGAAGGGGAGAGCGTCAGCGTATAAATCGGTACCATTATGACCTCCTTTTTATATGGACTCAGCTAAGCATGGCACAAATAGCCGGAAGAGAAAGTAAATAACAGTATGATTTTAAATATAAATGTTTAGGCCGTTAGTGCCTTTTTATTATGAATTAAATAGCGATTTAAGATCGTTCTTATTCAAAAATTGAAATAAGAAATCATTGCTATGTTAAATGAGCCTTTTTATAATTTGTTACCTTTCTAAGGATGCCTTGTCATTGATCCTCAAGAAAGTTTCCGAGACCGTGATGGTCTCTTTTTTTGTTGTACGGACTCCTTTATAAATGAAGCTCTTGAAGACAGTACCTGCCGCAATGATGCTGGCGGGTGGCGTGTTTGCCTCGATGTACGCAGCCGCTGACGATACCGTTTTTACTGTCATGGATGACCCATCCACTGCGCAGAAACCGTTTGAAGGTAACCTTAACGCTGGCTATCTGGCGCAATCAGGTAACACCAAAAGCTCCTCCCTGACCGCAGACACCACCATGACCTGGTACGGCAATACCACCGCCTGGTCCCTGTGGGGTAACGCTAGCAACACCTCCTCTAACGACGAGCGCTCCTCTGAGAAGTATGCAGTGGGTGGCCGTAGCCGTTACAACATGACGGATTATGACTATCTTTTCGGCCAGGCAAGCTGGCTAACTGACCGCTACAACGGCTATCGCCAGCGTGACGTCTTCACAGCAGGTTATGGTCGCCAGTTCCTGAACGGTCCCGTCCACAGTTTCCGTTTCGAATTCGGTCCTGGTGTACGTTATGACGAGTACACCGATGGTGATACCAAAACGCAGCCGCTGGGTTATGCGTCCGGTACCTACGCCTGGCAATTTACCGATAATGCTAAATTTACTCAGGGCGTTTCCGTGTTTGGTGCAGACGACACGACACTGAACTCTGAAACTGCATTGAACGTGGCGATCAATGAACACTTTGGTCTGAAAGTCGCCTACAACGTGACCTGGAACTCGGAGCCACCGGCTTCTGCGCCAGAGCACACCGATCGCAGAACGACGATCTCTTTAGGGTATAAAATGTAATATCAGCGGGCCGATATATTATCGGCCCGCATTTTTATTTTAACAAACTGTGCTATTAAATATTGAACAGCGTTTTAAATTAATACCCCAGCTGTATTCTCCATAATTTCTTCATAATTACCTTTCGAGATTAATAATCAGTTTATTTGACACGATTTGATAAATAAATTGACTATGCAAAAGTGTGATCCAGATCTACACTAACAATACAGGCGATTAATTGCCTCAAGGTGTTCTGCATTAATTCAGATAGAGAAGAATCATTATGAATAAAATCAAAACCGCTGCAGCAGCAATGGTGCTTTCCGCACTTTCATTTGGTGTATTTGCTGCTGATTCAGTAACGCAACCTGCCAGTGACACCACCAGCCAGATCGGCATTACTCGTGCCTCTGATGTAGAAGCCGGCTCTAACATCGCACCAGGCTCTCAGTCTACAGGCCAGTCAATGAATGACGCTTTCGATGTGCACAAACTGGTTGCGGGTGAGTGGTCTTAATTAGCCAATAGCCACCCCAGTGAAAAAACCGGATAATGATGTACCGGTTTTTCGCATTATAGGTAGCGTAAACTTATTTCAGAATTGATATAGTTATGTCGTACGAACGGACAGTAAAGCGTTCACCCGAATGATTAATCCGCTAATACATTTCATCTTCAGCAAAATCTACTCACCCCAAATCATCGCCGCCCAACGTAATAACAACATGGCACCACAGATAGCGATTAACACCACCACCATTTTCCAGTGTTTTTGAGCAAAGCGTTTTGATGGCATAAACCGTTCCTTCGTCAGTTGATAATCTGAGTCTATCAAAAACGATCAGACGGCGTCACCTCGGGTTCAGAACCAGTGAAATTTATCCGCAAGGATCATCACCAGTGCTGCTGCTGAAACAAGATTCAATATCACCACTGTTCTGCTGGAAACGTTCATATCATGCCCCCGGTTGTTAGGACCTTTTCAAGATTAGCTCAGCAAAATGGGAATGCGAGCGTTGAACCGCGAAACTCATACAAAAGTATGAGAGGCATCAAACTGGTCGCAGAGGGTGCATTCACCCTTTTTTTAGTGTTACCATCGCAAGGCAGATCGTAAATCAGGCTTTGTCTGATTCGATCCTGTAGCAGACTGCGAGCCAATTTGACGATTGTTGGTCAGATGGTGTCGCAATCTATTGTTAAAATACGATTATTTTCTTTGTATATGCTCTTATGTGTGGGGCATCACTGCAAATAAGGATATAAAATGCCTGTAATTACTCTTCCTGATGGCAGCCAACGCCATTACGACCGCGCCGTTAGCCCGATGGATGTTGCCCTGGACATTGGTCCTGGCCTTGCAAAAGCCACCATCGCTGGCCGTGTAAATGGTGAACTGGTTGATGCTTCCGATCTGATTGAAAACGACGCACAGCTGTCCATCATCACCGCGAAGAACGATGAAGGTCTTGAGATCATTCGTCACTCTTGTGCGCACCTGTTAGGCCATGCCATCAAACAGCTGTGGCCAAACACCAAAATGGCGATCGGCCCGGTTATCGACAACGGCTTCTACTATGACGTTGATCTTGACCATACCCTGACCCAGGAAGATATCGACGCGCTCGAAAAACGTATGCACGAGCTCGCTGAGTCGAACTACGATGTCATCAAGAAAAAAGTCAGCTGGCACGAAGCGCGTGAGACCTTTGTGAAGCGTGGCGAGAACTATAAAGTTTCGATCCTTGATGAGAACATCGCGCATGATGACAAGCCTGGCTTGTATCATCACGAAGAATATGTCGACATGTGCCGTGGACCGCACGTGCCGAATATGCGTTTCTGTCATCACTTCAAACTGATGAAAACCGCAGGCGCCTACTGGCGTGGCGACAGCAACAACAAGATGTTGCAGCGTATTTATGGTACCGCATGGGCAGATAAAAAAGCCCTGAGCGCCTACCTGCAGCGTCTGGAAGAGGCCGCGAAACGCGACCACCGTAAAATCGGTAAACAGCTCGACCTGTATCATATGCAGGAAGAGGCACCAGGTATGGTGTTCTGGCATAACGACGGCTGGACTATCTTCCGTGAACTGGAAACTTTCGTGCGCTCCAAGCTGAAAGAGTACCAGTATCAGGAAGTGAAAGGCCCGTTCATGATGGACCGTGTGCTGTGGGAAAAAACCGGCCACTGGGACAACTACAAAGATGCGATGTTCACCACCTCTTCTGAGAACCGTGAATACTGCATCAAGCCAATGAACTGCCCTGGCCACGTTCAGATCTTTAACCAGGGTCTGAAATCTTACCGTGACCTGCCGCTGCGTATGGCGGAGTTTGGTAGCTGCCATCGTAACGAGCCATCAGGCGCGCTGCATGGTCTGATGCGTGTTCGTGGCTTTACTCAGGATGATGCGCATATTTTCTGTACTGAAAATCAGGTGCGTGATGAAGTCAACGCCTGTATTCGTATGGTCTACGATATGTATAGCACCTTTGGCTTCGAGAAAATCGTCGTCAAACTCTCAACTCGTCCAGAAAAGCGTATCGGTAGCGACGAGACCTGGGATCGTGCTGAGGCGGATCTGGCTGTTGCGCTGGAAGAAAACAATATCCCGTTTGAGTATCAGGTGGGTGAAGGCGCATTCTACGGTCCGAAAATCGAATTTACACTGTATGACTGCCTCGATCGTGCTTGGCAGTGCGGAACAGTCCAGCTGGACTTCTCTCTGCCGCAGCGTTTAAGCGCCTCTTATGTGGGCGAAGACAACGAGCGTCAGGTGCCGGTTATGATTCACCGCGCAATTCTTGGGTCTATCGAACGCTTTATCGGCATTCTGACCGAAGAATTCGCTGGCTTCTTCCCAACCTGGCTTGCGCCGGTGCAGGTCGTGGTCATGAATATCACCGATTCTCAGGCCGATTACGTTAAAGAATTGACGCAGAAACTACAAAATGCGGGCATTCGCGTAAAAGCGGACTTGAGAAATGAGAAGATTGGCTTTAAAATCCGCGAGCACACTTTACGTCGGGTCCCGTATATGTTGGTCTGTGGTGATAAAGAGGTGGAAGCAGGCAAAGTTGCCGTTCGCACCCGCCGTGGTAAAGACCTGGGGAGCCTGGACGTAAGTGAAGTGATTGAGAAGCTGCGACAAGAGATTCGCAGCCGCAGTCTTCAACAACTGGAGGAATAAGGTATTAAAGGCGGAAAACGAGTTCAAACGGCGCGCCCGAATCGTATTAACAGCGAAATTCGCGCGCAAGAAGTTCGCTTAACAGGTCTGGAAGGCGAGCAGCTTGGTATTGTGAGTCTGAGAGAAGCTCTGGAAAAAGCTGAAGAATCCGGAGTAGACTTGGTCGAAATCAGCCCTAACGCCGAGCCGCCAGTTTGTCGTATCATGGATTACGGCAAATTCCTCTATGAAAAGAGCAAGTCTTCTAAGGAACAGAAGAAAAAGCAAAAAGTTATTCAGGTTAAGGAAATTAAATTCCGACCTGGCACCGACGATGGCGATTACCAGGTAAAACTCCGCAGCCTGGTACGCTTTCTGGAAGAGGGTGATAAAGCTAAGATCACGCTGCGTTTCCGCGGTCGTGAGATGGCTCACCAGCAGATCGGTATGGAAGTGCTTAATCGCGTCCGTGACGATCTGAGTGAACTGGCAGTGGTCGAATCCTTCCCATCGAAGATCGAAGGCCGCCAGATGATCATGGTGCTCGCTCCTAAGAAGAAACAGTAAGGCCTTCAAGTAGCAATTCCTGTGGAGCCTACGGGCTTCGCAGGTTTTGTTCGCCTATGTTTCGTTTATTAACAATGCGAAGTGGAAGTTATTAAAATGCCAAAAATTAAGACCGTACGCGGTGCTGCTAAGCGCTTCAAAAAAACCGGTAAAGGTGGTTTTAAGCACAAGCACGCTAACCTGCGTCACATTCTGACTAAGAAAGCTACCAAGCGTAAACGTCACCTGCGTCCTAAAGCCATGGTTTCCAAAGGCGATCTGGGCCTGGTAATCGCGTGCCTGCCGTACGCATAAGTCGTTTAACGTTTTTTAACCTTTTTTAACTTAGAATAGATACAGGAGAGCACATATGGCTCGCGTAAAACGTGGTGTAGTTGCCCGTGCACGTCACAAGAAAATTTTGAAACAAGCTAAAGGCTACTACGGTGCGCGTTCTCGCGTATACCGCGTTGCCTTCCAGGCTGTTATCAAAGCTGGTCAGTATGCTTACCGTGACCGTCGTCAACGTAAGCGTCAGTTCCGTCAACTGTGGATTGCGCGTATCAACGCAGCAGCACGTCAGAACGGTATTTCTTACAGCAAATTCATCAACGGCCTGAAAAAAGCCTCTGTTGAAATCGACCGTAAGATCCTGGCTGACATCGCAGTATTCGACAAATTAGCGTTCACCGCTCTGGTCGAAAAAGCGAAAGCAGCACTGGCGTAAGCCAGTTGAGAGAGGGGGCTTTGCTCCCTCTTTCATTTCCACCCTATCCGGGACGATTAAAACACAAGGTAACGCAAGCATGAATGCTGCTATTTTCCGCTTCTTCTTTTACTTTAGCACCTGAATTCAGGGGGCTTGCGCGTGAAAGATGAAACGAAAAACAGCGCCAGAAAGCCTCCTGATGGAGGCTTTTTTTGTTTCTACCGCTTATGAATATCGCCACATAACGAGGAAAACCATGTCACATCTCGCAGAGCTGGTTGCCAGTGCCAAGGCAGCCATTAACCAGGCGTCAGATGTTGCCGCTTTAGACAATGTCCGCGTCGAATATCTGGGCAAGAAAGGGCATTTGACCCTGCAAATGACCACCCTGCGTGAATTGCCGCCAGAAGAACGCCCGGCAGCGGGTGCGGTGATTAACGAAGCCAAAGAGCAGGTTCAACAGGCACTGAATGCGCGTAAATACGATTTAGAAAGCGCCGCACTGAATGCCCGCCTGGCTGAAGAGACCATCGACGTTTCTCTGCCTGGTCGTCGTATTGAAAACGGCGGTCTGCATCCGGTCACGCGCACCATCGACCGCATTGAAAGTTTCTTCGGTGAGCTCGGCTTTACCGTGGCGACTGGCCCGGAAATCGAAGATGACTACCATAACTTCGATGCCCTGAACATTCCTGGCCATCATCCGGCACGCGCTGACCACGACACTTTCTGGTTTGACGCGACGCGTCTGCTGCGTACCCAGACCTCTGGCGTGCAGATCCGCACCATGAAAGAACAAGAGCCGCCGATCCGCATTATCGCGCCGGGCCGTGTGTATCGTAACGACTACGACCAGACGCATACCCCGATGTTCCATCAGATGGAAGGCCTGATCGTTGATAAAAACATCAACTTCACCAACCTGAAAGGTACGCTGCACGACTTCCTGAACAACTTCTTTGAAGAAGATCTGCAGGTTCGTTTCCGTCCGTCCTACTTCCCGTTCACCGAACCGTCTGCGGAAGTGGACGTCATGGGCAAAAACGGCAAATGGCTCGAAGTGCTTGGCTGCGGCATGGTGCATCCAAACGTTCTGCGTAACGTCGGTATCGATCCAGAAGTCTATTCCGGCTTTGCCTTTGGTATGGGTATGGAGCGTCTGACTATGCTGCGTTATGGCGTGACCGATTTGCGCGCATTCTTCGAAAACGATCTGCGTTTCCTCAAACAGTTTAAATAAGGGCAGGACAGAACAATGAAATTCAGTGAACTGTGGTTACGCGAATGGGTGAATACCGCTCTCGATAGCGAAGCGCTCTCTAACCAAATTACCATGGCAGGCCTGGAAGTGGACGGCGTTGAGCCTGTTTCCGGTGCGTTTAACGGTGTGGTTGTCGGTGAAGTCGTCGAGTGCGGCCAGCACCCGAACGCAGACAAACTGCGTGTCACAAAAGTGAACGTTGGCGGCGAACGCCTGCTGGATATCGTCTGTGGTGCGCCTAACTGCCGCCAGGGTCTGAAAGTGGCCGTTGCCACGGTCGGCGCGGTATTGCCGGGCGATTTCAAAATTAAAGCGGCGAAACTGCGCGGCGAGCCGTCAGAAGGCATGCTGTGCTCGTTCTCCGAGCTGGGTATTTCCGATGACCATAACGGCATCATCGAACTGCCTGCTGATGCGCCAATCGGGACTGACATCCGCGAATACCTGAAGCTCGATGACAACACCATCGAAATCAGCGTCACACCAAACCGTGCCGATTGTTTAGGTATCATCGGTGTAGCGCGCGACGTAGCGGTGCTGAACCAGGTCGAACTTAACGCACCGGAGATCGTACCGGTTGCGGCAACTATCAGCGACACGCTGCCGATTCAGGTTGAAGCCGCTGATGCATGCCCACGCTACCTTGGTCGTGTGGTGAAAGGCATCAACGTCAAAGCGCCAACCCCGCTGTGGATGAAAGAAAAACTGCGTCGTTGCGGGATTCGTTCTATCGATGCGGTTGTCGACGTGACCAACTACGTGCTGCTCGAACTGGGTCAGCCGATGCACGCATTCGATAAAGATCGTATCGAAGGCGGGATCGTGGTGCGTATGGCGAAAGAGGGTGAAACCCTGGTTCTGCTCGACGGCAGCGAAGCTAAGCTTAACGCCGATACGCTGGTTATTGCTGACCACTCTAAAGCGCTGGCAATGGGCGGCATCTTCGGTGGTGAGCACTCCGGTGTTAACGACGATACACAAAATGTCCTGCTGGAATGTGCGTTCTTCAGCCCGCTGTCTATTACCGGTCGCGCGCGCCGTCACGGTCTGCACACCGATGCCTCTCATCGCTACGAGCGCGGCGTGGATCCTGCATTGCAGTACAAAGCCATGGAACGCGCAACTCGTCTGCTGATTGATATCTGCGGCGGTGAAGCAGGTCCGGTGATTGATGTCACCCATGAAGCGTCTCTGCCTAAGCGCGCGACCATTACTTTGCGTCGCAGTAAGCTGGACCGTCTGATCGGTCATCACATTGCCGATGCGCAGGTGAGCGATATCCTGCGTCGTCTGGGCTGTGAAGTCACCGAGGGTCAGGACCAGTGGCAGGCCGTTGCGCCAAGCTGGCGTTTCGATATGGAAATCGAAGAAGATCTGGTGGAAGAAGTGGCCCGTGTTTACGGCTACGACAACATTCCTAATGAGCCTGTTCAGGCCGGTTTGGTGATGGGCTCCCACCGCGAAGCCAACCTGTCTCTGAAGCGTGTGAAAACCATGCTCAACGACAAAGGCTATCAGGAAGTGATCACCTACAGTTTCGTGGATCCGAAATTGCAGCAGTTGATCCACCCTGGTCAGGAAGCGTTGATTCTGCCAAGCCCAATTTCCAGCGAAATGTCCGCGATGCGACTTTCTCTGTGGACCGGTCTGCTCGGCACCATCGTATACAACCAGAACCGCCAGCAGAGCCGCGTACGTATTTTCGAAACCGGTCTGCGCTTTGTGCCTGATACCCAGGCAAATCTGGGTATCCGTCAGGATCTGATGCTGGCAGGTGCCATCTGTGGCAACCGCTATGAAGAACACTGGGATCTGACCAAAAACAGCGTGGATTACTACGATGTGAAAGGCGATCTGGAGTCAGTTCTCGAACTGACCGGTAAACTTTCTGAAATTGAATTCCGCGCAGAAGCGATTCCAGCCCTGCATCCGGGCCAAAGTGCAGCCATTTATTTACACGGTGAACGCGTTGGTTTCGTTGGTGTTGTTCATCCTGAGCTGGAACGCAAGCTGGATCTGAACGGCCGCACAATGGTGTTTGAACTGGAGTGGAACAAGGTCGCAGACCGCGTGGTTCCTCAGGCTCAGGACGTTTCTCGCTTCCCGGCGAACCGTCGCGATATCGCCGTTGTGGTAGCTGAAAACGTTCCCGCAGCAGATATTTTGGCCGAATGTAAGAAAGTTGGCGTAAATCAGGTAGTTGGCGTAAACTTATTTGACGTGTACCGCGGCAAGGGCGTAGCAGAAGGTTCTAAGAGCCTCGCTATTAGCCTTATCCTTCAGGATACCAGCCGTACACTCGAAGAAGAGGAGATTGCCGCTACCGTTGCCAGATGTGTAGAGGCATTAAAAGAGCGATTCCAGGCCTCATTGAGGGATTGAACCTATGGCGCTTACAAAAGCTGAAATGTCAGAATATCTGTTTGATAAGCTTGGGCTTAGCAAACGGGATGCCAAAGAGCTGGTAGAGCTGTTTTTCGAAGAGATCCGTCGTGCTCTGGAAAACGGTGAACAGGTAAAACTCTCCGGTTTTGGCAATTTTGATTTGCGAGACAAAAACCAACGTCCGGGCCGAAACCCGAAGACGGGGGAAGATATTCCCATTACAGCCCGCCGCGTGGTGACCTTCAGACCCGGTCAGAAGTTAAAAAGCCGTGTCGAAAACGCAACGCCCAAAGCAGAGTAATATGAACTAACCAAAAAGGCCGCATTCGCGGCCTTTTTTCTTTGCGCGAAGGCACACCCACCGTAAAATCAATAGCATCACTCACCTGAAAACAGACCCCATGCTTGATTTTGCTCGTCAACAACACCGTTCCGACCTGCGCTGGATGCTGGTGCTTCTGGCATTGCTGGCCGCCGTTTTTACGGTGAGCCTCTGCGCAGGCGAGCAGTGGATCGGACCCGAAAGCTGGATGAGCGAGCAGGGCAAACTGTTTGTCTGGCAAATTCGTTTGCCGCGCACCGTGGCGGTTTTGCTGGTCGGCGCATCGCTGGCCCTGTGCGGCACTATCATGCAGGCGTTATTTGAGAACCCGCTGGCAGAGCCGGGGCTGCTCGGCGTCTCCAATGGCGCGGGCGTCGGCTTGATCGCGGCGTTGATGTTGGGTGGTGGAACGCTGTCTGGCTGGAGCATTAGCCTTAGTGCCATCGCCGGTGCACTGCTGATCACCGTCATTTTACTGCGTTTCGCCCGGCGGCACCTATCGACCAGCCGCCTGCTACTGGCAGGCGTTGCGCTGGGGATTATCTGTAGCGCGCTGATGACCTGGGCGGTCTACTTCTCAACATCCTTCGATTTACGCCAGCTGATGTACTGGATGATGGGCGGTTTTGGCGGCGTCGACTGGCGACAGGGCTGGCTAATGGCGCTGCTGATTCCAGTCATTCTGTGGGCTTCTTTGCAGTCCAAACCACTCAACATGCTGGCGCTGGGGGAGATATCTGCCCGCCAGCTGGGCCTGCCGATCGGCCTGTGGCGCAATGTGCTGGTGGTGGCTATCGGCTGGATGGTCGGTGTCAGCGTTGCTCTGGCAGGGGCTATAGGCTTTATCGGCCTGGTCATTCCGCATATGCTGCGTCTTGGTGGAATCACCAACCATCGTACGTTATTGCCCGCAGCCGCTATTACAGGTGCGGCAACGCTGCTGATTGCCGATATTATCGCTCGTCTGGCGATGAGCGCCGCTGAACTCCCGATCGGTGTTGTGACTGCCACGCTGGGCGCGCCGGTGTTTATCTGGCTACTATTAAAGGCGAGTCGCTGAACTCTTTGTAATAATTGAATATTATTCAATTTGGCATAACGCCGGGGGCACCGTGGGGGCACTCCGCTAAATTTTCCCGTTTAACATGTCTATCTGGTCATCGTTCATCCGCACGATCCATTTTGAATATACGGTGTAAACCATACGCGCATTTTTATGCCCCATCTGGCTGGCAATGAACGATGGATTTGCGCCAGCTGATAGTAACCAGCAGGCATATGTATGCCGGGTGTGGTAGGGACTACGATACCTTACGCCTGATTTTCTCATGGCGCCCGGCCATGTCAGGTTTATCGTGCTCTGTGAATAATGTCTGCTCATTTCCCCTTCATCATGGTTGGGCACGAAGCAGAATCTCAGGCTTTGCTTTTCAATTTTCCCACGTTCGCGGTGGTAAAAGTCGATCTCTGCGGGCACCTTATTGCCAGTAAGTTCGAATTGCCTCGTTAACGCTTCCAGCGCCGGTTTTAACAGCTTTACGGTCCTCACCCCGGCGTTTGTCTTCGGTGGACCAAACTTCTTTGTGAGCGTCATTGTACGCTTAACATGGACCTCGCCATTTTTTAGATCGACATCCTCCCAAGCCAGACCGGTCAATTCACCATGACGTAGGCCGGTATAGACGGCAAACGACCAAAGGTTTAAATGCTGACCCTGCCAGTGCTTAGATAGCTCCTGAAATTCTTCTTTCAGCAATGGGTCTGGATCAAGTTCAGATGTCTTCAGACTCTTTATGTTCTCAAACGGCTTGTGCTGGATGTAGTTACTCTGGTGAGCGAAGCTGAGCATTCTGCATAATTGCCCCATGAAGGCGTTAACAGTTCTGACGGTGCGTTGCCCATCGGATCTGGCCTTAAATTCCCCTTCAAGTAATTTCTTCCTGTACAACAACATATCGTTTAGCTGAATTTCTTCAAGAGAAGTGCTTTCTCCGATAATTTTCGTGAAGAGAGTACTGACCGAGCGAGTAATCATCATCGTTGCCGGGCTGATCTCCACCTCTTTCACTGCGTGATATGCATCGCACAGCTCTCCAAAGGTTAAGACGCTCTTTACGGGCGTCGAAAACTTCGTAAGAGCCTTACTCTCCGGAAAACGTTCTTCGTATTTGAATGTACCCAGCTGAATTTCAGCGCATATCAGCGCTCTAAGATTGCCGGCTTTCTTGATGTTGGAATTGTTCACCGCCCAACCCTGCAAAACTTCCCTGCAGCGAATATTCTTATACTTGAATGATATCCTCAGTTTACCGTTGTGGATTTCAACACCGGTAGGAAAGCCTGCCATTACGCGTCCTTAATGAAATGGTTTATTTTGGGGTAGTTGTACCAGGCAAGTCCTTTCTCGGACTCTGTTCTGCCATCGGCGGTAACGTATTTAAAATGGATGCCGTTGACCCATGATTTAAGACGGTAGCTCTTGATTTGCCCACTTGAGAGCCCGGTTCTTTCGGTGAGTTTGGCCTCAACAATCCACTCTTCGTTAAAAATTACCTGTGACATAGTTCACCTCAGGTAACCGGCATCAGTATAAAGATGCCGGTTAAAAATAATTGATATTCCGATATCAGGAGGCCTGACCGGGTAAGGAACGGAGCCGACGCATGCCCGTCATTGCTGTAGCCACATAGCTCGCCTTACGATTCACCACTTCAACCCAAACTTTTACACCTTCAACTCTCACGGTGTAGGTCTCTTTCATCTTGCTTCGCCCGTAATCGCCGTATCGTTGCTGGTGCGCGGCGAGCGCGATGTCACATGCCTGGCGAGCTAAAGGGGATTGCTTACTGCCTCGATTGATCAGTCGCATGTAGTCTCCTTAAGGGGAGGGTTGCCCCTCCCAGTATCCTTAGGCCACGTATTCCGGTTTCATATCCGCCAGTGTGATGCTGAACTGATCGTGCAGCTCATCTCCCAGGTGCCGCTTTGACGATGCCAGCACGCGTTCGGCTTCCGCGAACCGCTCGGCGGCATCCGGCTCATCGGGCTGGGGCAGGGAGTTGATCGCCGCCTCCACCTTGTTGCGAGCATCTACAAGGTAGTAACGCTTCACCGCTATGTTTTTCAGTTCAGTGAAGAGAGCTGAGCCTAGCGCCGCTTTAGCAGTTTCGATGTCTGCGCGTAGCGCTTTGGCGCTATCTACATCCTGAGCGGCCTCGATGCGGTCGCGGAAATCATCGGCCAGAGTGTTGATGTTGGAGGCGGACTCCTGCGCGCTTTGCGTGGTTGTAACTGTGTCACCAGAAATATCCGCCAGGTTCACGCGCTGTGGTGCCGGGTTGATCTCCCTCTCAGTTCGTGGTTCAACCTCGTCTGGGCTGTAGACACCGAGAATGACTTCAGGGCAGTACAGCCTGGCCCAGTACTTCACTGCGAGGTATGCGATCTGCTGCTTTGGTGCCGTCTTCCACAGAGGTGAGTTGCGGGTGGTGATATCAGCCAAATAGATGCTTTCTCCCCAAGTGATATCAGCTTCTCCGCGCAAAACGGCTCCGACCCGGATAAACAGACCTGACTCATCACGCGCATCTTTGTGTCCAGCGATCTTTTCCCAGTCTCCACCATATTCGTAATGGAAGCGGCCAACTATTGCGCTGGAACTGGAGATCACTGCGTTGACCAACTGAGCCTCGTAGCCCAGCACGCCGTTGACCAGGTGCGTTTTCTGCGCGACAGCGTAAGGGTTCATGCCCCACTGCATAGCCTGCATGACGATAGCCATACAATCGGCGGGTTTCCCCACCAGGTGTTTGGGAACAGTAACGGCAGACTGCGCCATTAGTTCGGCAAACGAAGTCAACTGGCCAAGTGCCTGAACGTTGAATACTGCATTGCTGGCAGAGATGGTATTCGGAGCCTGCTCAGTTGTGATGATATTGGTATTTTGCATGGTCGGATCCTCCTTTAAGCCAGACGCAGCGCTTCAAGACGGCGAAGGTCAAAATCGTTCAGTTCGTCGGTGTAATCGTCGGTAATCGGTGCTGGCCACTCGCCAGTGTCGAAGCCAGTGGCGATAGCGCGCATTGATTTACGGTACTCAAGCATGCCCAGCTCCAGCAGTTCTTCAGATGCCTCAATGATGGCGATCCAGTGATAGTTCTCGTCTTTGTTGACGAAGATCCAGAAGAACTGGTCCAGCGCCGCGGTTTCACAGTACATGGCCGCGCTCAGGTGGTAATCACGTTCAATGATTTCTCTGTGAAGTCGGGCGCGCAGGCTTTCCTGCTTAACATTCCACATGCTGATAGTTTTCAGGTCAGCGCCGATACGCACGCCGTCCAGATCGATCTCGAGGTCAGGGCGCACACGTACTTCCAGACCGGTCTCCTCGTCAAAGCCGAAGTAGCTCACCTCAACGGCGCGGCTTGGGTGCTGGAGCAACATGCCAGCTGTTGGATGTGCCAGTAGTGCGGACTGAATGGCCTGGGCGGTTGCCAGCTGCTGGCGCGTCACCAGAATTTTGTCGCCAGGGTTGTCGCGCCACGCATCAAGCAGTTCGTCAGCGAATACCGCATCCGGCTTCACAGACTTCACCGTTTGGATCATCTCCGCTTTGGTACCGGAAACTTTGAGTGGTGCCGGTTTCTGCGCTTCCTGCGCCACCAGGTCAGGGTTGATGATAGCCAGCTGCTCCAGCAGCGCGTCACGGCTGCCATTGGTTTTAACAGGCACGGGCAGGGTGGCGTTGTACTCTTTGATGCATGCCTTCATTGCCGTTGCCGTCTGCTTCTGGTCTGCCTCGATACGTTGGAAGTCAGCTGGCAGCGCCATGTAGTTCTGTGCCGTTTCCTCCAGGCTTGCGCCCAGCGGCAGTTGTGCGGGTAGTGTGGCGTTATACTCTTCCAGTAGCGCTTTGATATCGTCTGTACCCAGCAGCGCTGGCAGACTGGCATTGTGTACGTCGATGAACTCGCGCAGTGTAGCGGTGGTGGTAAAAGCACCTTCAGGGATTTCCGGCTCCACACTGAACTCTTCAACGAGGTTTTCCGGTTGCAGGGCCAGTGCATGGACCAGGTTACCCATATCCAGTACTTTGGACGGCGCGCGCTGGATAGTCTTGGCGACGTGGCGCGCGTTGAAATACATCAGGCTCACACGGGCATCTTTAACCTGTGTGCTGCTGATCCCATTCGCTGCGTGATAAACGTTGTTTGGTAAACCTTCATAACGACCCGGTTCGAAGTAGGCAGGGTATTTGACAGCTTGTTCGTCCCGCTGCACTTCCGGCTCATTTTGTGTTGGTTCTGGCACATTCTGGTGTGCAGAATCGATATTCTTGCTGGCAGAATCCGTTTTTTGGTTGCCATCCCCCGGTTCTTGGTTAGCGAGGCTAGGTGCGGCAGCTGCCAGTATCTCTGCCGGCGCTACGGTAACTGCTTGCGTATCATCTGCATCAACGCCTTCGCCTGGTTGTACCGGATCATTATTTTCGACTTTCTCTGGCTGAGCCGCTTCCATCTGCACATCGCTGGTGGTCTCCGTTGTGTTTTCCGTTTTTACGACTTCATTTGAGGAGGTATTGATGGCCGGGTCGTTATTTCCACCCATCAAGCCTTCGATGGAGAACATGCCGCTGCCGAGATTCTCAACTTGTGGCTGTTGTGCTGCCGCTTCAGGTTCTGCCACTGGCTCAGGCAGCGTCAGTAACTCACCTGCGGAATTAAATTCAGTCGTCATGGTCTGGCAAACGAACTCGAGGTGTGCAGCTGGTGTCAGGTGGATATTTTCCGGCGCGATGCGCACCAGGTTGAAGATTGCAGTGCGGTTAACTCCCAGGACGCCCGGCTGATTACGTAGGATGTTGCTCCATGATTTCCACGGTTCTTCTTTCTTCGTAACGATCTCTTTGGCGCGGCGCAGGATGCTGCCCGGGATCTCAAAGTGGTTGAAGTCCATCGGCAGCAGTGCGCAGGCAATCTCAAGATCGAGGGTGTCGAGTGTATGGTGTGCGCCTTCGCCGCGGTCGGTAACATAGCCGCCGTCGGCATTAGTTCCGGAATCAGTACGCTGCACGCTGCTGGTACGATTACCGGCAGCCCATTCGCGAACGAGAATGCCACGGTCAATGTAATCAGTCGCCGCCCACATTCTTGTAAATCGGAGGACCAAAGCGAGTTCGTGACGCTTCTCCTGGCTGAACACCTTGCGAATGGCGTCGGTATAGCGCCAAAGGTCTTTGGTATCGTAACCCTTAATCTCTTCACAGTTTTCAGCCGCCAGCAGCAGGTTCTGGACGTAGCTGTTGTCAGTGTCCATCTCCAGCGCGCTGATACCTTCGTATTCTTCGCGGGTTAAGTAGTGGCGCAGTACGTCGCCGGCGAACTGGGCGAGCAGCTGCTTGCGAAACGGCATACGAACGACTGGATAACGTGTGGTTTCGTCACCATTCTCGTCAATCTGGATACCGTTATCAGGTTCTAGAACCTGATCGGTTGTAACGTCGGCGTCGCTGGTGCTATCTGATTTGAGAAGAGTAAGCTTTCCGCTTCTCCACTCTTCAACTAACTGATTGCGTTCGCCGGCATCTGCTCTCGCCCAGTCGGCCATGAATGCAGAGATGATTTCAGCTTCGTGCGCTTCAACTGGCGCGAAGACCTGCTTTATCGCCTGAACCAGTTTCCACTCTGCGTGCAGACTGAGTTCGTCAACTTCAGGGATGTCGTTCTTCGCCATCAGCAGGTTCTGGAGATAAGTATTGCCTTCATCCAGAGACATTTCGCTGGCAGCCAGCTGCTGCTCTTTGGTGATATGTGATTGGTATTTGTCGCAGGTCAGGTGGACGGCAAAACGGACCGCTGGAGTGCGGTTTTCAAGCGGGACACTCTCGACGTTAGTTTCGACTTTTACAGTCGTTTCCGGTGCGGCAACATTGCCCACTACTTCAGTTGACTCAGTACCAGCCTTTGGCAGCCAGGTCCGGCCGTCGTCCTGCAATTCGTAGCGCTCGCGCCAGGTGTAATTCACTGCGCCTTCTTCCGGCAGGTCGTTATAGACCGGGAAATCGGTGCGAACAGGTTTGGCGTAATCTTTACCGCGTCCGGTTTCGATACCAGCATCTTCCAGCTCAACATCGAGCTGCAGGTTGGCTCGTGCTTCTGATTTTGCAGTGAACCAAACCACTGCATCGTCTTTGCCAGATTTCTGCGTAGCTTTGACTACATAGAAAAAATCCATGTGAGATCCTCTTTTTTGGATGTAAGATCCCCGGGCCAGAGATAGCGCCCATTGGGTGAACTTTGGTTTTTTAGGTAGTTTTCCGGTGTAACTTTGGTCGGTGTCACCGGACGTACGGGCCGCCTTGCGCGGCTTTTACGTTATGCTTCGTGGGCCATCTGGTCGAACGAAGCGCAACGTTCAGAACAGTATTCTTTTTCCTTGCGCGCCAGCTGTGTGCCGTTGCGATAGAGAAGGGTACTTTTGACTACTTCCTCCGGTTCAACCGGCTTGCTGCAGTAGCCGCATTTCATTGAGTTACACATCTGGATTCCCCTTTTGCGCCAGCAGGTAGCAGATGCGGCGAAGAATCGCCTCGATGAAGTTCAGCTTTACTGCCTGTTGCCGTCCTGGTTTGCGTGCGAAATCAATCATTCTCACCCTCTTTTGCCTTATCGCCGGCCAGCGGAACGTTTACACCTGATGCGCGTTAATCTCTCCACCTCATCCGACTGTTCATATGCCGTCGGCGGCTACTTCGTGGGCGTCCTGCCTTGGTGGTTTTTGATGCGTCTTAGTGAGATTTATTAAATCACTGGTTTATAGATGTGTCAATGATGGGTTTGGTTTGTTTGTAAAGCTGTGACTTATATTGCTTTAATTTGTAAGATGGTTGACAAAGGGTAGGAAGATATCCCTACAAAAAGTTAGTGGAGGCTGGGGCAGGTGTTGGCTGTCGAAGTGGTTGTCAGGGTATAAAAAACCGGCACAGAGGCCGGTTGGAGATTTTAAATTTCGGTGTAAAGAGCTATTGGCTCTATAAAATACTCATTTTCATGTGGCATGCAAAAAGTCGACTCAAGATCTGCCATAGCATCATTCATATTCCATGCAGCGCTTCTTATATCGATAGCATCACGTTCTGTTTCGGCTTTTTGATCAGTATGACTTTGCGTAATTATGCCAACTACAGTAAATGGGGACTTTGTTTTTCGTGAGTATAATTTGACAAGCATTTCCGGTGAAAGCTTGAAGAAATTACGAATAAGAAATGATGTGAATTTGTAATTATTAATTATTTGAGATATCTCTAATTCATTACCATAAGCGTAGCTCAATACGTTTGATAAATTATCAAAAAATTTCTTTTTCTCTTTCGCTGAATCTTTTTCAATTCCTTTTAAAATTTCACTCTTTAGATTCATTAAATCTTTTTTATTATTTTGTGTGATGTTTTTCTCAAGAAGAAGATTTTCTATTTGCTCAAGCTGTTCATGTTTATTAACATAATGTATGGCATATCCTAATGTGGTAAAATCTTTTGTTGTATTTTTTAATTTATTAAAATCGATAATTTCAATATTGCCAGTTATTTTTATAAAAGAACCTGATTGAATTTTATCAGCTGAAAAATCATCTGAAGATATCGAGCTAAGTAAACCTAGTCGAATCAACTCTTTCTCAAATTTTAGGTAATGGTAATCATGTGGATTAACCACTGTTGATAGTTTACTTGTGTCGCTTAAACTGCTAGATTTTTTTTCAGTCTTTACTTCTAAAGCATCGACATTAGATAAGGTTGATTCTTGTTGTTCAATGGCAGATTGGACAATCCCTTCGAAAAGTTGAGAGCTTAATGAATATACTTTTTCGTAATCTATGTATACAATATTTTTAAGCGACATACATTATCCATTTAGCGAAATTTGAGCTTGTCTTTTTTGGCTTCAAATCTTTTTTTGTTTAGATTTTTGGTGTTTTCGAAATCGAGTTTCTTTTGTTTTAATTCTTTAAGGTTTTTATTTGAAATGAGAGCTATCACTATTGGCACAACTGCTGCAAGCAAACTTAGAGAAATAAATTCGAAATCCATCTTTCATTCCTCCGCCAGTATTGAGTTATTGATAATAGCACATTTGACTGAATTTTGTCCAACATATAAAGAAATGCTGCACGTGATAGCTAGGAAGATTTTAGTTGTAGATGCTTCTAAAGTTTCAGAAGACATTATGCTCATTATATAAATGATTGAGAAAAGCATAACGAAAACTACAGAAAGAGTGGTGTTTAATATTAATCTGTTTTCAGTTAACTTGCTGGGTTTCCCCATTCCGAAATAAATACTGGAGATTTGTATAGAAAAACCGAAGCATACCAATTCAGTAATATTAAATAATTCAATATTCTTGTTCGTCAATGTATATGCAATCAGTCTTATGAAAATAGGGATTGCCCCTACTATAACCGTACCGCACCACCATTTGAAATAATCATTATGTATTCTTTCTGTCATAATAATTTCTCAATAAATCCGTGTCATTAAAAAATCATAAAGGTGATGCTACAAAACGAAACCTACATCACCATGAATTTAAACGTTCAGCAGCTGATCTGAATGTTTTTTCTTGTTAAATCAATCTGATATATGAACCAGAGGATGAAGTGCAAAATGCAAAGAATCACAATTTAATTTTAAAAGGGACTTTCCTTTTTTTGACATCTCCATTTACATCCGCTAGCTATTGTCACTTTTGACTCGTCTGCTCATATATTTTTCATATAACTCATCCAGTTCCTTTAGACGAATTGCGAAGATGCGATGCATGTTCTTTTGCTCTTCCTCGGGCAACTGGCGATAGAGTTCCAGCAAGCGCTGTTCGTCAGGCTTCAGTCCGTCTTTCTCATCAACGTCTTCACCAAGTAACCAAGCGACAGAAATACCAACCGCATCGGCTATAGCCAGCGCTGATTTCTTACTAATTACTCCTTTTTTGAACCAGCCGTTTACGGCCTGAGGGGTAACTCCAGCTATGCGTGCCATGTCTGCTTTGGTAACGCCGCGATCAGTGATCTCAGTAAGACGTTCTACCAAAACGAGGTTGGGTTCTTCTTTTCTCATAGAGTCATTGTAAATATTTGGTTTATACGTGCAATAAATCCTGTGTTTGCATGGTGTGTAAATCTGTGGTTTACTTTTGTTATTAATGAACAGGAGAAGCATATGTCCGCACTCGATAAAGCAATTAAAGCTGCTGGCTCAGCCCGAAAGCTCAGTCTCGCGCTTGGCGTGACGAGTATGTCTGTAAGTCATTGGAAAAACCGTGACTGCGGGGTAGTCCCGCCCAACCACATTCTACCCATATTCAATATGACAGGTGTAACACCTCACGAGCTACGCCCCGATCTCTACCCAAACCCCACTGATGGTTTACCTAAACAGGAACCTTAACAATGCAAACTGTTTCATATGAACAGCGTAACAGAGCTTCCTCTAATCCAATGATATTCGCGTGTCATCAAAGCGAATCGGCAGCGCAGGATATTGCTCATCGCGATATTTGCTCTGCGGTCCGTGCTTGGGCGGCAGCAGAAGGGCGCGTAGCTGTTGCACTTCAAATCCAGGAAGCGGCGGAAGAACTCCAACTTGATGGCGTGGATGTGTCTGGCCAGGCTGATGTCTGGAACGTGAAGCTGTTTCGATGGCTGGACAACAAAGAAGACTCCACATCTTACCGAAAGAACGTCGAACAGCTGGTGCCCGCGATCATGTCTGTATTACCGCTTCGATACCGCGACCGTGTCGTTAAAAACGACTCGTTTGCCTACCGAATGGCCAGGTTGGAAAAAGAGGTGAGTGAGGCGAAGCAAGCTCTGATGCTCGATGCACCGAAGAAGGAAAAGCTGAAGGAGTTAGGTGAGGGGATTTTTGAGATGTTCCGTGTCGATCCGGACCTAACGGCGCCGCTGCTGGCAATGGTCACAACCATGCTGGGGGCAATGTGAAGACTTCAAAAATGGCGAAAGCCGGTCTGCGCGAACAGAACCGACTTTCTTACGCATCAGTTGTTAGGCAAATGCGGAGCTAAGTATGTCAAATACCGCCGAAATTATCAATTTCCCCAATCAAACCGAACAACCGGGAGGTCGTATGGCCGACCTGTCGAACGGGTATACCAAGATCGCCAATGAGATCCAGAAGCTTAAGCCTCGCCTGAGATTATCAGGCCGAGAATGGCAGTGTTTTGAGGCGGTGATCTGGCTTACCTACGGCTGGAATAAGAAACAGGACCGAGTAACGAACACGGTGATCGCTGAGCTTACAGGGCTGAGTGATTCGCATGTTTCCGATGCGCTCAAATCCCTCACAGAACGCAAAATTATCTTCAGTCAAAAGCAGGGCGTAATGAAAATTGTCGGTATAAATACTGACCTTTCAGCCTGGATTTTGGACAAACCGAAAACGGGAAAAGTCTTCCCGAAATCGGGAAAAGTGTTACCGAAAACGGGAAAAACCTTCCCGGAAACGGTAGACACCCAAGACTATAACAAGAACAGTATTAATAGATCCTCGTCTCGGAATTCTGACGAATCCCGAAACCAGAAAACTCAAAATTTTCTCTCTCGCAATCCAGAAGCCGCCGCCGGGATATACACACCGGCAGGTAAATCATGGGGATCCGGTGACGACCTCAAGGCCGCTCGCTGGATTTACGACAGGCTTCTCACCGTCAACGCATCGCTGACTGAACCGAACTGGGCTGAATGGGCCAACACCATCAGGCTGATGCGTGTCCAGGACAAGCGCACGCACTATGAAATTTGCGATCTGTTCCAGTGGGCAAACAGGGACGAGTTCTGGAAAGACAACATCCTGAGCCCCTCAAGCCTGCGAAAGCAGTGGGATCAACTCACCACTAAACGACTGCGCGCAACCGGAACGGCAAATCCATCCCGGGCCGGTATCGACCTGCATAACACCGACTGGATTTACGGGGTGCTGGAATGAAAAACCTTGCCGAGGGTATTCGCAATTTTGACCGCGAACAGGCACGCCGTGTGGCGCATAACTTGCCTGAGCAGTACAGCGAACGGGAACAAACGCAGCAGGTGGCGCAGATTATCAATGGTCTGTTCGTACAGCTGGCGGCCGCGTTCCCTGCAAGCTTGGTTAATCGCAGCCAGGAGGACTTGAACGAAATCCGGCGCCAGTGGGTGATGGCTTTCCAGGAGAACGGGATCACCACCCTCGAACAGGTCGCGGCCGGCATGCGCGTTGCACGCCGCCAGGAAAAACCTTTCCTTCCATCACCGGGTCAGTTCGTTGCCTGGTGCAAAGAGGAGCGTTGCCTGCTGGGCATCACCGTTGATGAATTGATGACCGAGTACTGGAAATGGCGCCGCCTCGTATTCCGCTACCCAACCAGCGAGCAATACCCATGGTCCGCGCCGGTGCTGTATCACATCTGCATTGAGCTGCGCCGCCAAAGCACCGATCGGCAGATGACAGGAAAGGAGCTGCACCAGGCGGCCGCGAAATGCCTCTCAAGCTGGGAAAAACGTATCTCTGAAGGTAAACCTATTCCGCCAGTTCGACGCGCGATCGCCGCACCGGTAAAAGCAAGTGGACCGACACCCGCAGAAATGTTGAAAGCTCAATACGAACAACGCAAAGGCGCTGGTTTCATTTAACAGGAGAACGAATGGAAACCGTAATTCAAGCACTAGAAAAAATGGGCCGGGCAACATACCGCGAAGTGGCAGTCCGTCTGGATATCGAACCTGTTGAAGCACTGAACATGCTGCGCGAACAGCGCGAGCAGGGCCTATGTGATTTCTCCGACGGCGGCTGGTTCGTTGGCAAACTGAAGGACCAAAAGAGCAGGCCTGAGCCAGTTCCGGCACCGGCAGCTGGAAAGATAGCGCTGCGCGGCGAAGAGCCGAAAACAATTAGCATTGAGGAGATCACCCGTCTGCTGACGCAGCGCGGCGCCATCGACACGGTGGCAATCGCCAGGGAGTTTGGACGTAACGCACGGGGCATTACCGCATGGATGGGGTCACTAGCCCGCAAGGGCATCGTGGTGAAGAACGGACAGGGCCGAGGAGTAACCTGGTCACTGCCGATGGCACCGACAGAACCGGCTCCTGTACCTGCTGCTGTCGAACCAGTTTCTGCAGTCAGTTCTGAACCTGAACTGACCGTTCCGTCTCAGCCGAAGAATGTCGCGCAAATTGTCAGCGAGATCCCCTCGTTCACCGAAGGGCGAGCTACCCTCCAGGCCGTTCCGACTGTCCGGGTTATCTCACGTGAAATCCGCCGGACTAAAAGCAAGTTGGCGAATCTGGAGATATTGCGTGACGCGGTGCGCGTAGTTGGGCGCCACAAACATCTCGTGCAACAGCTGGTAAATGCGGAGGGCGACCATGCCAAGACCAAAAACGCATAATGAGCGCACGCTGCTCATCGCCTGGATTATTGAGATGGTGAAAAAGCATGGTCACGCAACGACGAAAGATATCGCTGCCATGTTCGGCCTGCATCGCTCTACCGCCGAAAAATACATCCGGGTCGCAGTAGAACGCGGCAACCTCATCCGCCATGGTCGCTGCGGTATCTTCCGCGACCAGCGCGCAGTTATTGATTTCGATATGGAGCGTTACACGCACCGAGGAGCATCAGAATGATTGATTCACTGAATAACAAAGAGATTGTCGCTGTTGGTCATGATTTTGCGAAAGCGATGAGCGGTGACACCCCGATCATCGAAATCGCGAAGATGATGTCGCGCCTGGCCGAACGTCTGGATTGCACCACTGCGGCTTTGCGTGAAACAACGAAGCAGCGTGATGCGCTGGGTGTTGAGAATGCGGCTCTGAAGTCTGGGGCAGCATATTTTTCATACGGCTCTGAACACAATTTCGAATGGCACAAAACCGCCGAGTTGGCTGTCGAGGCTGCGGAATCAGCAATCGACGACCATCGCGGCGAGGCCTGTGATGGGTGGAGTGAAGAGGTCGACAGCATCTGCTGGGGTGTAATCGTGCAGTCATCAACGAAGGTAGGCGAACGACCACGCACAGAAGATGACAGTTGTGATCCTGCGATCGATACAGTTTGTGATTATGCGCTGCTGCCAACTATCAAAACCCCAGCCACAGCCGCATTTCTTGCCGAAGTGCGGGCCAGCGGTGTGGAGAAGTTGCGCGAACATCCAGCAATCAAACTTTGCTCTTTAACGCACGTATGCGACGAGTTCGCCGCCCAGTTTCGCCAGGGAGGTGCAGAGTGAGTAACTTGCTATCTCTTAAATGCACCAAAGATACCGAAGGTTGGTGGACTGAGGGGGATATTTATCCTGCCCGTGTAGTTGCCGGTGGTTTCGTTCTAGTCGGTGATGATGAAGAACTGGACGGAGAGGGATGGAGTGCCGGACCGATGGAATACCGTGAAGATGGTTCAGTGCTTTATCAGGTCGGCGGCATTGATGGTGAAGTTGTGTTTGAGGAGGCTGCCCAATGACACTCAACACGGTTAAGCCAGAGGGACCGTTTGTCCTCATGACATTCGAAGGCGATGACATTCTTTTCGATGAGCGCGGCATCGTGATGATGAACGGGAAGCCAAAGTGGGTAGGCGTAGATCGCCTCTACTTTGAGAAAGACTTGGGAGAACACAAAGTAAAATATTGGACACGTTCTATCGAGGAGGCTTTCTCATTTTCCACGATGGACGATGCGACAACGCAGCTATGTAAGTTGAAGAATCCACATTTAATTCGGGTGCGTCGGTTGCACGTGGAGGAGGAGTGAGCATGGCAGAGCAAACCGTTTTGGATATGTGTTGCGGCTCCCGCATGTTCTGGTTCGATAAGCAGGATGAGAGGGCTGTATTTAGCAATATCCGCGCCGAGGAACACACCCTGTGTGATGGACGCCACCTGGTCATCAGTCCAGATGTGATTGCCGACTTCCGTGCACTGCCGTTCGCTGACAATACCTTCCCTGTGGTGGTGTTCGATCCGCCTCATCTTGAGCGTGTTGGTGAAGAGGCCTGGATGGGAAAGAAATACGGAAGATTAAACAAAGAGACCTGGCGTACCGACCTGAGCATCGGGTTTAAGGAGGCTTTCCGGGTGTTGCGGCCACACGGGGTTCTCATCTTCAAATGGAACGAAACGCAGATCCCGGTTAGTCAGGTTCTGGCACTGACAGACGTAAAGCCAATCATAGGCCAGCGCACCGGGAAGAACGACAAGACCCACTGGATAATTTTTGTGAAGGACTAATCCAGAAGATTGGCTACATATCGCGCGAAAAAAAAGCAGGATAATAATCCTGCTTTATTCTGTGGATTCTTAGTTATTTTCCAGACAGCTTTTTCCAGATGCCCTGGCTAATACCAAAAGCAATAGCTAAGAAAACAAGACCAGACCAACGCTCTATCCCTTGCGCCATCACCAGCATAGCAACTCCGATACATCCAAGAGGAATTGCAGTGATAACAAAAAGAATAATACCCCAAAAAAATTGGCCTGCAGTGGGCTCTTGAGACATGACAACACCTTTAATGAAGGAAACCGTTTACTAATGAGCAATTTTTTATTCTTATTATTTAGTCCCAAGATTCACTTATGCTTCTGTACTTGCTCTATCTTACTCAGGTGCATCATTAATTTTCACAAAAGTAACTGCGTATCTCAACCCCCCATTTTTAGTGGGCGTTTAGTCGCGTCAGGCCTTAAACAGACCATACAAGCGATATGGGAATCCCCATATCGACAGCCAGGGCCTCTTCGGAGGCCTTTTTATCGTCCAATGACAGGCAGAAAAGCCACCTCTGAAACACCTGATCGATAGAGTAAAATCGATCTATGAAAACGATTAATTAACAAACACAGGCGAGCAACATAATTTCAACCTGACACACTGTGTCACCGCCCGAATATACTCTTACTCCCCAAGAGGCACCCCGTCCGTGCCTGGCGAAAGCATCCTAATCAGATATTTACCAGCCTACGCATGTATACATTCACTGTTAAAAATAACGATCATTTTTTGCACGTAAGTGGCAATATTATTTATTCAAATCAATCAGATAAATGACCTTGCTTAAAGATACATTTCAGGTGCATACTTTATCAAAATCAGTAAATACTGTTTATCCGTACAGGTGTTTGATGTATGGTTTATTTACTGAATCAGAAAGTTTCGTTTTCCTTCCGGCTAACCTATTTGGAAATTTGAGCCATTTGATATGTTGGCTTCATAGAGGGGATTCGTCCCTGCCGGTTGGATAGATTTTGTTGATAGCAGAGAAGGGGGTTGTGTGAAAGAAAGTCAGGAGCCAGGTGACTGGTACGATATTATCAGACGCTCTGATGGCATGCTTATGTGCTCTATGCCACTCGAGCGCAGATACCTCGTGTACTCGAAGAATGGGCTGGTGTCATGTAGGCCGTTACTCGAAGATGAGGGGCTTTTTAATTTGTCATCTGGAACCCGTTTTCTTCGGCATCTTGGCTACCGCATATCGCAACCCTCTGATATGATAATTTCAACGGACTGAACACCCGTTAACCTGATGCGCCACGGAGAATCCCATGGCGCACGAACTACAACTAATCAAGCAGTCCTCAGGCATCCTGATCCCCGCAACGCCGGAGACCAGCGAATTACTACAATCAAAAATTAAACTCGGCGCCGTGCTGGTGGCTGAGTTCAGGCAGGTACGCAACCCTGCGTTCCATCGTCGTTTCTTCGCTCTGCTGAATCTCGGTTTCGAATACTGGGAGCCAACCGGCGGCGCCATATCATCCAACGAACGCAAACTTGTCACCGGTTACGCTAAATTCCTCGCTGTGTTTGGCGGGAGTGAAACCGCGCTGATGGATGCTGCTGAGCAATACCTGGAACAGGTGGCAAGTCGCCGTGTAACGAATGGGATTAGCCTCTGTAAATCCTTCGACGCATACCGTTCCTGGGTAACAGTTCAGGCTGGCCACTACGACGCTATCAAACTGCCTGACGGCACACTTCAGAAGCACCCTCGCAGTATTTCATTCGCCAATATGGACGAACTCGAGTTCCAGCAGCTGTACAAAGCCGCGCTTGATGTTCTGTGGCGGTGGATATTGTCTCGGGTTTTCAAAGACCAGCGAGAGGCTGAGAACGCCGCTTCGCAACTGATGAGCTTCGCGGGGTGATGACTATGAAAGAATCCTGGTTCCACCACTCGGATTGCACCACACAACAGGCTGATGAACTCCTGGCGCAATACAGGCGTCGCGGCGTGCTGGCGGAACGTAGCCTTAACCCCGATTACATCACCTGGACTGTCAGCGCCAAATTACCTGAAAGCAAAAATCCGCCACGCCCCAACAATCGCTGGCAAAACCGGGTTTGGGGGTAATGATGGCCAAGAAACCACGCCGTAAGTGCGCAAGCCAGAGCTGCCGTGAATGGTTCCATCCGATTCGTGACGGTCAGGTGGTCTGCTGTTATGAGTGCGCCACCGCTGTTGCCAAAGAGCAAACTGCAAAGAACAGGGCCGAGGTTATGCGCACTGAGAAAAAGCGCCAACGCGAAGAGGAGAAGACAAGGCGCCATCGCCAGGCAGAACGCCGGCAGGCTGTGAAGCCTTTAAACTATTTCATCCGCCAGGCTCAGCAGGCATTTAACGATTTCATTCGGTACCGGGATCGTCATCTGCCATGCATCAGCTGTGACCGTCATCACGAAGGGCAATATCATGCCGGGCACTTCCGCACTACCGGAGCCAATCCGGAGCTGCGCTTCAATGAAGATAACTGCCACAAGCAGTGCTCCGCCTGCAATAACCACCTTTCAGGCAACTTGATCAACTATCGGCCGGCGCTCATTCAGAAGATTGGACAGGCCCGCTTTGATGCCCTGATGGGGCCACATGATTTACCGAAATGGAAACGCGACGACTACATCCAGATCCGCGATGAGTACCGCGCAAAACTCAAAGAACTGAAAAAGCAGGTGGCAGCTTGAAACCAGAAATGATCGAATCGCTTCGCATGCGCTGGCAGCGCCTCCGCATTTATCGCCGCCCGGGAACGGTGCTGGTGGACTACCGCATCCTTCGTAACTTTCTTCGCATTGAACAGATAGCAGGAGCTGCTGCATGAACCTCGAAAACACGGTGAAATATCACTTTGCTAAATCGACGCTGATTAGCGACTCCCCGCGCGCTACTGCCTCAGACTCACTGACCGGCACGGATATCATGGCTGCGATGGGTATGACGCAGGAGCGTGCAGCGATGGGGTACAGTGCATTCCTCGGCAAAATGGGTATCAGTAAAAATGACCGGGAGAAGGCGATCGCGCTGCTGGCGGAATACGCCCTGACCAAATGCGACAAAGTTGCCGCATTACGCAAGCTCGGCGATGAGATTAAGCCGCTGGTGATGCGTCAGCTGGCCGCCTTCGCCTTTGAGGACTATTCCCGCAGTGCCGCTAGCGTGAAACAGTGCGATTGCTGTTCCGGGCAGGGGTTCATTGAGGCTGACGTGTTTACGATGAAATCGCACTACACCATGAAACTCCCTCAGTGGGCAAAAGACCTCAAGCAGTCTCCGAGTGATTTTGAAGTTAAACGCCAGGTGAAAGAGGTTGCGCGTGTTATCTGTTCAGCCTGCAATGGGAAAAAGGTGATTAGCTGCGCTTGCGGCGATTGCCGGGGCCGCGGTAAAGCGGTTAACAAGGTTCTCACTGATAAACAGGGCGTGCCGGTTCTGGCCGATTGCAAACGCTGCAGTGGGCGCGGCTATGAGCGAATCCCTTCGACTGAGGCGTATGCAGCTGTTTGCCAGATAACTGATGCCATCACGCTAGATACCTGGAAGAAATCCGTTAAGCCATTCTACGATCAGCTAATCAACAAGTTCGATGTCGAAGAGGCATGGGCAGAGGAGCAACTTAAACAGATAACAAAATAGGGCGTTATTTTATCGTGAGCTATTTACTTTTCCCGAATCTGTGGTAATTTTGCTCTAACGATGGGTTATTGCCTTCGTTTAAAGCCCTGCGGTTAACACCGTGGGGCTTTTTTATGTTTTTCCAGAGCACACTTCTGTACCTGTGTGATTCTTCCGTAATTATCTTTTAACTAAAATCGCTTTACCATCTACATGTGATTCGATTTTATATTGTCTTAATTTTTTAATGGCCGATATGGACCCTGCTCCAGTCGCAATCGCAATTGCTGCCGTGGTTGCTGGTAATCCAATGCTGGCTACTGCAGCCGGTGCAGCAATCATTGATAATGCGGAGCTAGTTCCTCCCGTCGCGGGTGTCATAGCAAATGCTGCATACGCGATGCTAATTGCGCCAATAGCAATAGCCCATGTAACTGCGCCGCTGGCGACGATTTTTACAGTACCCTTCGTTATATCACCAGTGACTTCTATTTTGTTTGAACCACAGGCTATTGCGTTTGCAAGGTCTTTGTAAGTAGAGACTGTCTGCATAAAAATTTCCCAGAGTAAATGTTCATATCATTATCGGTAGAACACCCATTCAGCTTTAGTCATATCGGCTAATCGCCTAAAAACTTTCAACACCCGCTAACTACGCGAGGTGAGAGTATGTATCGCATGGACAAACTAACCACCGGTGCTGCGTACGGCGCTTCTGCCGGGAGCATCCTCAACGGCATGCTGAATGCCTACAGCCCCGAGCAGTGGAACGCTATAGGTGTGCTGGTGGGCATCATTGTTGCCGTTCTGACATACCTGACAAATCTTTATTTCAAAATCCGCGAAGACAACCGCCGCAGCAGGAGCCGAGATGAACCCGACACTCAGAAATAAGCTGGTGGGCGCCATTGTTGGCGGATCCGGAGCAATTACCATTGCTGCAGTAATGCTGGGTAATGCGGATGGTCTGGAAGGGCGTCGCTATTACGCTTATCAGGATGTCGTAGGTGTCTGGACTGTTTGCGATGGGCACACCGGCGCTGATATTCGACGCGGCCACCGCTATACCGATAAAGAATGTGACGCTTTGCTTCAATCCGACTTGCGCAAGGTTGCTGCATCTATCGACCCGCTGATTAAGGTCCATGTTCCCGAAACCACTCGGGCCGCGCTTTACTCTTTCACCTATAACGTGGGAACTGGAGCTTTTAGCAGATCGACGCTGCTGAGGAAACTGAATGCCGGTGATGTTCCGGGTGCATGCAAAGAACTGCAGCGCTGGACGTATGCTGGTGGAAAACAGTGGAAGGGGCTGATCACCCGTCGTGAGATTGAGCGAGAAGTTTGCGAGTGGGGCCAGGAATGAGCAGAATCACAGCTGTTATCTGCGCATTACTGGCCTGCCTGTTGGTATCGATGGCGTGGGCGATTAATTACTACCGCGACAACGCCATCACCTACAAAGACCAGCGTGATAAGGCCACTGAAAAGCTCAGCCTGGCTAACGCCACTATCACTGATATGACAACCAGGCAGCGAGATGTTGCTGCGCTGGATGCCAAATACACGAAGGAACTGGCCTATGCAAAAGCTGAAAATGTTGCTCTGCAGCGCAAGCTTGATAACGGTGGTCGGGTGCACGTCAAAGGCAAGTGTCCAGTGCCAACCTCAACCGAAACCGCCAGCACCTCCGGCATGGGCAATGATGCCACCGTCGAACTCTCTGATGTTGCTGGACGAAACGTTCTCGGTATCCGATCCGGAATCCTAAGCGACCAAACAGCATTAAGAACGCTGCAGGAATACATAAATACGCAGTGTTTGAAATAGAGCCTCGCAATAGCGGGGCTTTTTACTAAACGAGGAAAAAGAATGTCATCTCCAATCATGAAGTATTTTGCTTATCAGCATCTCCCCGCACACTTGCAGGAAGTGAGTAAGCCAATTGGCGATCTTGCGACACTGATGGATGAAACTTTACCTGATGGTGCGGAAAAATCAGCAGGATTGCGAAAGCTGCTTGAAGCCAAAGATGCACTGGTTCGCGCGAAACTCGGGTAGCCCTTACAAAGCTCATCAGTTGGTGGGCTTGATAATGGTTATCCCCTTACGGGGATAAAATAGAAATATCCTCGCAAGAGGATAAGACCTTCCAACTACCTACCAGAGAAAAACCAAAAAGAGGAAAACCGGAGCAGTCTAAAGTTGGCAATTTAAATGTACGGAACGTATTAAGGTTTTTTGGTAAGGAAGGTATCATAAGCTGCATCTCCCCAGGAAAAGAGCGGCAATCAAATGATTAGCATAAGGGAAGACATCAGTGACTTTTTACTAAGTTCGAGCCTTACATTAGTAGTTGTTTTTCTCAGTTTAACGCTGATTTCATATGGACTGAAGATGAAATCGCTTACGATTTTATGTCTTGTGCTTTTGATGATTTCCGGTGTGGTTGCGATAATGACTTTTTGATTCTCGTAACACCTTCAAATGGATAGCGAGTTGATTTCAGTACTTAATAGTTCACCATTAACAACTTTTTTTCTGGGTTTATCTCCGATCCTTTGCCTGATACTTCTTGCTCAGTCGATTTGTTTTTTTAAACTGGGCTACAGGAAACTGGCATTTGCGTTCCTGATTGTAGTTTTACTGCTAGGTACGCCAGCTTTGTTGTTAACGTATGCCTTATCCACGTAGTTGAGTGACGGTACAATGCATTCATTTAATGCAGATCATGATAGTTACCATAGAGAGCCGGGTTCAGGGCTCTGGTTGCAACATACGCTAGCACGCAATATTGCATGCCAAGAACTGGATACATAGCCCGCCGCACTAGGGGCATCATTCTTGATTATCGTATTCGAGCCACTGGCATCCGCTGGTGGCTTTTTTATTGCCATCACCATGGGTAGACCCATCGTAATGGCAAACGTGTTAATTGGCTCTATAAAGCCGGCCTAATGCCTTCGCTGCGGCACTTCTGACATCATTGTATCCATCATCCGTTAGGGCAAGCAGGCGATCAATTACAGCTTGATCTTTGACTCCACTTTCTCCAAGACCCTCAATAGCGGCAACTCGAACTTGGTTGTAACCATCTTCGGTCAAAGCAAGTAAACGACTAATTACAGCATCCATTGTTTCCACTCCGATTGGTTGTTAAACATCTGAAAAGCTCAACGATCAGAATACATATAAGAGGGCCTTATGGCAAAACCGGACTGGGGAGCGCTGCAAGACCAGTTCCTCGCCGACCATGCCAAAACGGGTATATCGCCGAAAGAGTGGTGCGAAGCGCAGGGACTGAACTACGCAACCGCCCGTCGTTATATCAAAAAGCCTGCTGCGCAAAGTGCGCAAAAACCTGCGCAGAAAAAAGTGCGCACTGCGCAGAAGGAAAAGATCGCCGATGAGCTGGTGGAGAGTAAGCTTACCGCCCAGCAAAAGCGCTTTGTGGCTGAATATCTCATAGACCAGAACGCCACGGCAGCCGCTGCAAGGGCATGTTACAGCGATTCCAGTTATGGCCGCCAGCTCCTCACGATTCCTCACGTTGCGCAGGCTATTGCGCAGCAACAGAAAGCCTCCATTGCGCGCACTCTTTCTGATGCCGATGAAGTCCTCGCTCAGATGTGGCAATTGGCCACCTTCGATGCAAATCAGCTCTCACAATACCGCCGCGGCGCGTGCCGTTACTGCTGGGGCTTTGGTCACCACTATCAGTGGCGTGATGCCGTGGAGTTCGAAGAGAAAAGACTCGAGGCTGTTGAACGTGACAGACGTGAACCAGAGGATTCTGGTGGTTACGGTTACGACCACAACAAAGAGCCAAATCCAGAATGCCCACGCTGCAACGGCGACGGGATTGGCCAGCCTTATTTCCCGGACACCCGCAAACTCCCTCCAGTCTCACGGCTCGCATACTCCGGCGTGAAAGTCGGCAAGAATGGCGTCGAGATTACCGCCATCAGCCGTGAGCGCATGTTTGAAGCGGTGATGAAGCGTCTTGGTCTGGCTGATAGTGAGTTCGCGCAGCGGCTGCAGCAGATCGAAATCGACCGCCGGCTGCTGGAGATCGAGAAACTCCGCAAAGAGCTGGCCGGTGATGGTGAGGATGATGAACCAACCCCAGTACAAATCAATATCAACGTAGTGGATGCGAGGGCAGATGATGGGGATCAGCCCGACACTTAACATTCCGCAAGCACGCTTCCTGGCGATGCAGCACAAGTTCAAAGCCTACGTCGCCGGTTTCGGTTCAGGTAAGACGTGGGTGGGCTGTGGTGGCATCTGCAAGGGAATGTGGGAGTTCCCGAAAATCAACCAGGGCTACTTTGCGCCGACATACCCGCAGATCCGCGACATCTTTTATCCTACCGTTGAGGAAGTGGCCCATGACTGGGGCCTGACCGTCAAAATCAACGAGGGAAACAAGGAGGTCCATTTCTACGAAGGGCGGCGCTATCGCGGAACAACGATCTGCAGATCGATGGAGAAACCCGGCTCGATTGTCGGCTTCAAAATCGGTAATGCGATGGTCGACGAACTGGACGTTATGCCGGCGGCAAAAGCGCAGCAGGCGTGGCGAAAAATCATCGCGCGTATGCGTTACAACGTTCCGGGTCTGCGAAACGGTATCGACGTCACTACCACGCCGGAAGGCTTCAAGTTCGTCTATCAGCAATTCGTGAAGGCGGTGCGGGATAAGCCGGAACTGGCGGCGCTGTACGGGCTGATTCAGGCCAGCACATTCGACAATGCGAAGAACCTCCCTGACGATTACATTCCGTCATTGCTCAGCTCATACCCGGACGAACTGATCCAGGCCTATCTGCGCGGCAAGTTCACTAACCTGAACAGCGGGACGATTTATCACACCTTCAACCGCAAGCTAAATAACTGTACTGACGAGATTCAGGACAACGATCCACTGTTTATCGGCATGGACTTCAACGTGGGGAAAATGGCTGCGATTGTTCACGTGAAACGCAACAGTCTGCCGCGCGCCGTTCGTGAGCTGGTGAAGGTCTACGACACCCCGGCGATGATCAAACGTATCCAGGAAGAGTTCTGGCGCTACGAGGACGGTCGCTACGTTAAAAGCCGAGAGATTTACATCTATCCGGATGCCTCCGGCGACTCGCGTAAATCGCAGAACGCCAGCAAGACCGATATTGCTCAGCTTAACGACGCCGGGTTCAGCGTTATTGTTGATGATGCTAACCCGCCGGTTAAAGACCGCATCAACTCGATGAACGCCATGTTCTGCAACGCTAACGGTGAACGCCGGTATCTGGTGAACGTCCAGAACTGCCCGGTCTATACCGAAAGCCTCGAGCAGCAGATATGGGCGGCAAACGGCGAACCGGATAAATCAGCAGATAACGATCACCCCAACGACGCTGGCGGGTACTTCATCGTGAAGGATTACCCGATCGTGAAGCCAGCCTACTCAATCACGATGGACACCACTTTCTGATATGGCAAACGACGACATCACCTGGGTTCGACCAGAACACCGGGCGGCTTCTGCTGCCTGGCGGAAATATCGCGACTTCTGCAAGGGGGCTGAGGCGGTTAAGGATGCGGGCAATAAATATCTGCCGCTCCTCGACCCGACTGATAAATCCTCTCGCAACCGTAAGCGCAACGAGGACTACCTGAGCCGGGCGGTTTTCTACGCCATAACAGGCAATACGAAAATCGGCCTGCTCGGGCTGGCGTACCGGAAAGATCCGACGTTCAGTGGCCCTGAAAAGCTCATGTACCTTCTGAACAATGCAGACGGAGCAGGGACGAGTATTTATCAGCAGTCCCAGTTGGTGACCGAAAACGTGCTGGAGGTTGCGCGCGACGGCATTTACGTCGATTACGCTGAGGCCACCAACGAGGCGATTATCCTTCGCTATCCGGCAGAAAACATCATCAACTGGCGAACAAAGCGTATTAATGGGCGCGATCAACTGGTGCTGGTGGTACTGCGTGAATGTGTTGAGCAGCCGGATGGTTACGCCTACAAAGATGAAATCCAGTATCGCGAGCTGGCGCTGGAAGAGGGGAAGTTTATCTGCCGGGTATGGCGCCGAAGCGGCGGCACCGCCAGCGGGACTTATACCATCGACAGCGAGTACCACCCTAAGCCCAAAGGTCTGGATTTCTGGGATGAAA
Source organism: Lelliottia sp. 7254-16 (assembly GCF_002922995.1). Classification (NCBI taxonomy): domain Bacteria; kingdom Pseudomonadati; phylum Pseudomonadota; class Gammaproteobacteria; order Enterobacterales; family Enterobacteriaceae; genus Lelliottia; species Lelliottia sp. 7254-16. Next base: position 85,786 of record NZ_PQVS01000004.1, on the reverse strand, counting down.
TTCCGTTCACCTTTGTCGGCGCGCAGAATAACGATCCGACAATAGATGATTCCCCGCTGGCGGCGCTGGTGGAGATTAACCACGGTCATTACCGCAACAGTGCGGACTATGAAGACAGCGTGTGGTTCTGCGGGCAGGTTCAGCCGTATATGACCGGGCTTGATACTAACTGGCGCGATCACCTTGAGAAGAAGGGCGTGAAAATTGGTTCCCGATCACCGCTTTTGCTTCCCAAAGAAGGCTCGTTTGGTTATGCCCAGGCGCAGCCGAACATGCTGGCTAAAGAGGCTATGGACAGTAAGCGCGATTACATGGTGCAACTGGGCGCCCGACTGATTGAGCAGAACGCCACGGCGAAGACCGCGACGCAGGCGAGCGGGGAGCAAACTTCATCCACATCTGTGCTCGGTATCTGCGTATCGAACGTATCCGAGGCCTATACCCTGGCGCTGGGCTGGTGCGCAAAATACCTCGGGCTCAAAGACGAGTCTCCTGCCTACACCATCAACCAGGAATTCATCGCGAAGGTGGCTGAGTCTGGTATGGTCACCGCGATCGTGAACGCCTGGCAGTCTGGCGCATTGCGCGATACCGATATGATTCGGGCATTGCAGAAACTCGATCTGATTGACCCGGCAGATAATCCTGATGATGTGATCGATGCGCTTCGCAACCAGGCACCCACAATGACAGGAGGCTAGCATGCCAACCGTCAACGAAAGCCTGCGTGACGAGGCGATTGGGCATTCCGTATGGCTCAGCCGCTACGCCACGGGCGTGGCAAATCGGATGGTTAAGTTGTTGAACGAGACGGACGCAGACCTGTCGGCGCACCTGCTCGATGCCCTGGACAGATTGCCGCAGGAGAGTTTCACCGTTAACCGGCTTGAAAGCTTGCTGGGCAGCGTGCGGCAACTGAATCATCAGGCCGTCTCTGCAATGCAGGCCGGGCTGGAAAGTGAGCTGGTGGCGCTTGCGAAGAACGAAGCCAGCTATCAGTTGAGCCTGTTCGATTCCCTCCTGCCTTCGCAGGTACTCTCCCGATATCCGCTTCAGGGCATTACGGCTGACATGGTCTACGCCGCGGCGATGGCGCAACCCTTTCAGGGGCGGCTCCTGAGCGAGTGGGCGAGCAATCTGGAGTCGGACAGGCTAACGCGCATCGTGAACGCCGTGCGGCGTGGTTATCTGGCTGGCGACACAGTGGAAACGATCGCGCGAAACGTTCGTGGCCACGCCAATAAGGACTACCGCGACGGCGCGCTGCAAATGAGCAGGGCGAATGCCGCCAGCATTGCTAAAACTGCAGTAAATCATCTGGCCGCGACCGCGCGTAACAGCTTCACCAGCGCTAACAGCGATATCGTGAAAGGCAAGCAGTGGTTGTCCACGCTGGACAACAAAACCAGCCATGACTGCATTGTTCGCGATCTGCTGCGTTACACCCTGGACAACAAGCCGATGGGGCATAAGGTGCCTTACCTGCAGGGACCGGGGAAAATTCACTTTTGCTGTCGTTCAACCGAAACGCTGATCCTCAAATCCTGGCGAGAACTCGGCATTGATATTGATGAGATGGACGAGGGCACCCGCGCGAGCATGGACGGGCAGGTCCCGGCGAAAACCACGTATCTGGAGTGGCTCAAGCGTCAGTCGGCACAGTGGCAGGATCAGGTGCTGGGCGTGGAGCGCGGCCGCATGCTCCGCGCCGGCGAAATCGACCTGAGCGACATGTACACCGATAAAGGCGAGTGGATCACTCTGGAGCGGCTCAAACAGCTATCAGCGACTGATAACTGACAAATATTACTTACATCATGCCCTGGCACCCGCCGGGGCTTTTTTTTGGGCGAGGCCCGGCAAAATCCCGAGGGGACATTATGTTAATCCGAAATATGCTTCTGAAATTTTACGCTCCAGAAAACGGCGGTGAAGGAGGTGGTGGAGGCGGTGGCGAAATCACGCCGGAAATCCAGAAGCTGATCGACGAACGCGTGACGAGCGAAGTCACCGGTCTTAAAACCAAAAACTCTGAGCTGCTGGGGACCATCAAGCAGCAGAAAGAAAACCTGTCCCGCTTTGATGGTATCGATCCGGACGCCGTGCGCGGAATCCTTCAACGTTTCTCCGACGATGAAGAGGCAAAGCTGATTGCCGCCGGGAAAATTGATGAGGTGCTGGATAAGCGCACCGAGCGTCTGCGTGCTGATGTCGATAAGCAAATCAAGATGGCTAATGAACGCGCGGATAAAGCCGAAGCGTTTTCCAACAAATTCCGGGATCGCGTCCTTGGCGATGCTATCCGCTCAGCAGCCGCTAAAACCGGCGCGCTACCGGAAGCATCTGACGACCTGATCCTGCGTGCCAAAGGCACTTTCAAGCTCAACGACGAAGGCGAGGCCGTAGCGGTTGATGCGAATGGCGATGTTCTGTTCGGAAAAGACGGGAAAACCCCTCTTAGCCCGCTTGAGTGGGCGGAGTCTCTCAAGGAGACGGCTCCACATCTGTTTCCTCGCGCGGAAGGCACTGGCGCGGGCGGGCATAAACCGAATGGTGGCGGCAGCCTGAAACGCTCCGAAATGAGCGCCAGCAACAAGGCGGACTACATCCGCAAGTATGGCCAGCAGGCCTTCCTCAAACTTCCGAAATAAGGGATTTACCCGATGACGACTGTTAATACCGATCTGATTATTTATGACGACCTGGCGCAAACCGCTTTTCTGGAGCGCCGCCAGGACAATCTGGAGATTTTCAACGCCTCCTCCAACGGGGCTATCCTGCTGGACAACGAACTGATTGACGGAGATTTTCGTAAGCGCGCGTTCTACACGGTTGGCGGCTCCATCGAATCGCGCGATGTGAACTCTACCGACAAAGTAACGGGCAAAAAAATCGGCGCGGCCGAAGCGGTATCCGTTAAAGCGCCATGGAAATATGGCCCTTACGAAACCACCGAAGAAGCATTCAAACGCCGTGGCCGCTCCGTTGACGAGTTCTCTGAGGTGATTGGCACCGATGTGGCTGACGCAACGCTGGAAGGCTACGTTAAGTACGGTCTGAAGGCGCTGACAGCTGCAATCGGTGCCAACGCTGAAATGGTGGTGACCGCTGACATCGAAACGGATGGCAAAAAGACCCTGACGCGCGGCCTGCGTAAATACGGCGATAAGTTTAACCGTGTGGTTCTGTTCGTCATGCACTCCGCCACTTACTTCGACATCGTGGATGAGGCGATCGCCAATAAAATCTACGAAGAAGCGGGCGTGGTTGTGTACGGCGGCCAGCCGGGCACCCTCGGTAAACCGGTTCTGGTTACCGACACCATGGACGCCGACGCTATTCTGGGATTGGTGACCGGGGCGGTGACCGTGACCGAATCGCAGGCACCGGGTTTCCGCTCCTATGACATCAATGACCAGGAAAACCTCGCGATTGGCTATCGTGCAGAAGGTGTGGTGAATGTCGACCTGCTTGGCTACAGCTGGGACACGGCGAAAGGCGATAACCCTGACCTGACCAAAATCGGCACCGCCGGCAACTGGAAGAAGCACTTCACCAGCAACAAATCGACGGCTGGTGTGTTGATCAAGCTGGAATCCGCTGCGGGGGAGTAACGCTGTCAGCGGATAAAACCTCCGCAACTGCTGACAGCACCGACGCGGTCACCATCTCCCTGAAATACACCCACAACGGTTCCGGCGTCTCAGGCAAGACTGTTGCCTGGTCATCGACGGGGGGCACGCTCAGCACCGAGAGCTCGCAGACCGGCTCTGCTGGTGGCGCTACGGTGAAACTTACCGCTGACGCGGCAGGGACCTTTACGGTCACTGGTACGGTTGATGGTATGGCGAAAACCAGCAATGAAATCAGTTTCACCGCACCTGCCGGCGAGTAACGCATGGGGCGAAAGCCCCACCTTCGGGATATTTCCATGATCAATACCGATATCACCAGTAGTGGCGTAAACAGCTACGCCAGCGAGGAAGACCTGGCGTCGTTCGCCGAATTGCGTGGCATTGAGCTGCCCGAGAAGCTCTCTCCATTGCTGATAAAGGCGATGGATTACCTTGAAGGGCTTGATTGGGCTGGCGCCAAATCTGAACCACGACAACCTCTGGCCTGGCCGCGTGTGAATGTCATTCTGGATGGACACGACCTGCCATCAGATGAAATCCCACGCCCGGTTATCACCGCACAATGCATGCTGGCGATTTGCTTTCAAGTGTGCGTGAGGCCGCGGTAAAAACTGAGCGCGTAGAGGGTGCTGTCACCATGACTTACGCGGTCGCAGAAGGTGAAGTGTTTACGCCGTCCTATCCGGCGGTAATGGCTATCCTCGGCGATTTAGCCGGCGGGCGAGGCTACGCCATCAATTCCTTTGCGGAGCGTGCCTAATGGGGATCTACTATCAGCGCATGCGCGCGACGGCAACGCGCATGATCAAGCAGAACGGCGTGGCCTACAACGTCACGCGCAAGGGTCAGGTGACCGTTATCGCCGGGGTTGAGCATCGGTCTGAAGATATCCATTTCACGGCGACTGGCGTTAAAACGGAATATCAGCCGGGAGAAATCGACGGTACGGCGATCGAAAGCGGTGACGTCAGGATGGTATTCACCGCTGAGGAAGAAATCTTAACCGGCGATCTGATTGATATTGACGGCAAACAGCACCGCGTTGTTAAGCCTAACCCTGCTAAGCCCGGGTCGTTAGTGCTTTGCTACAAGTCGCAACTGAGGGCATAGCATGAGTGAGAATGCCGGATTTATTGCTGATATCAATGCATTCGTTGACAGAGCGAAAGCCAACCAAGATGCGGTGGTACGCGCGGTTGGAATAAGAATCCTTAATCAGCTGGTAATGATGTCTCCCGTCGGAAACCCTGAGCTTTGGGAAATCAATCAGACAGCCGCTGCCTATAACCGCGCTGTGTATGACCACAACGAAGCGCAAAGAACAGAGCCTTCCAATCTCACAAAAACCGGACGACTGAAGAAAAAGGCCCGGGTTGTCGATGTGATGGACATCAAAGCACCGCCTGGCTACACCGGTGGGCGGTTTCGCGGCAACTGGCAGGTGTCGTTTGATGCGCCCACTACTGAGGAAACCGGTCGGATTGATAAGACCGGCGATCTCACCAAAGCCGCAGGAAACTACACACTTTCTCTATTCAAAGTAGGAATGAGTTCAATCTACTTCTGCAACAACGTTCCTTACGCTTACCCGCTTGAAATGGGGCATTCCACTCAGGCGCCGGGCGGTATGGTGCGAATAACGGCAGCAGAGTTCCAGCGGTTCTTTGATGAAGCGATCAGGGAGGTGGCGAAGTGATCCCAGATATTGCTGCGGCACTGGCCGGAAGGCTTGGTATCTGGGCCGATGCGGAGGGCATCGCGGTCGCCTGGGAAAATGTGCCGTTCACACCGCCTGCCGATGCGATTTACCTCGCGGTACACGACATGCCCGCCACACCTCGCACGCTCGATCTCGGTCTGCGCTGTCGGGTTTATTCTGGTGTGTACCAGATCAACGTTGTGGCTCCCGTTGGCACTGGCCGCTCAGTTGCTGTGGCGCTGGCGGGTCGAGTGGCTGAGCTTTTCCCTGAAGGGCAGGAAGTTGAAGGTAACGGCTTCATCACTTCGATCAGCGGCGCGCCGGGTATCTTCCGAGCTATTTCGACCGACGTCTCTTACACGGTCCCTGTCAGCCTGAACTACCGGGCAGATATTGTCAGCTAGCCTGCTTTTCACCTTTTCAAACCAGACCGGCCGCGCGCCGGTTTTCTTTTCTTCGAAGGAGTAACTCCTATGGGCTTTGCACTGCCTAATGGCGCTCACGTCTATCTGGCGTCGGGATATGGCCCGGCAATTGCTTTCACGGGCGCGACGAACGCCGAAAACGTGGTGATCACCGTCAGTTCCGCGGAGGAGCTTGATGTGGGTGATATCGTCCATGTGAACTGCAGCTGGTCCGGAATTGATAACGTCATTGCGAAAATCGACGCAATTGCTGAAAGCGCGGTCACGCTGCGAAATATCAATACCATTAACAAGAACAAATATGCCGTGGGAGGCGGCAGCGGCTCGATTCGTAAGGTGTTGGAGTGGACTGAACTACCACAGATTACAGAGTTATCGAAATCTGGTGGCGATCAGAACACAACACAAATCCAGTTCCTGAGCGATGACCGCCAGCGCAACCTCAACACCTACAAATCTGCTGTATCGCAGACCTACTCGATCGCCCACGATTCCACGCTTCCGATTTACCCGCTGCTGCGCCAACTGGATGAGGACGAAGAGACGGTCGCGGCTTACATGTACGTTCCAAAAGCGAAAGAAAACCGTTACTGGGCAGCCACGGCATCCTTTGACGACACGCCGACCACAGCAGTCAACGAGGTGGAGACGGTGAGTGTGGTACTGAACCTCCAGTCGCCGGCGATGACATTCTATAAAGTGACCGAGGCCGCCGCGTAATACCGGCGGCTGCTCCCTTAATGCATGCCTCCCGCGCGGAGGCATTTTTAATACGAGGCCATGATGGCGACTAAATTCACGCTCCAGCCCAAACCAACCTTCAAAGCAAACGTCACGATCCCGCGCGCCGGTGATGAAGACGGCGTACTGACCTTCACCTTTAATCATAAACCGCTCAAAGAGTTGGCAGATTTGGAAAAGCTGGAGGGAAAAACGGCCACTGATTTCCTGATGGAAATTATTGCAGGCTGGGCGCTACCTGATGCGTTCAATGCCGACAACCTCAGTGTACTTCTGGAGAATTACCCGGCGGCCATGAAGACCATTCCGGAAACCTACTACCGCGAACTGATGGGCCAGCGCGAAAAAAACTGATAGCGGTTGCCTCGGCGTTCTATACGCCTGAACCCACGGCAGCCGACCTTGCTCCCTACGGGCTGAGTCCTGACGATTACGATGATGAGATCGTGGATGTATGGCCCGACGTTTGGCCTTCGTTTGTCGTGTTCCAGGCCGTTAGTACTCAATGGCGTACGGGAATGGGCGGCGCGTCCGGGCTGGATTACAACGTACTGCCCTGGCTGATGCGTTTGCATAACGTGAGCGACGAGGTAACCGCGCTTTCAGATATCCGGATAATGGAGCGCGCAGCGCTGAAAATCATGCATAAAGAGAGGGTGGAATGAGTAACGATATCGCCACCATTTCGCTGCGCGTCAACACCAGCGAACTGGAGCGCGGCAATCGGGAGCTGGAGCGCTTTCAGGATACTGCGACCACCGCCGCCGATAAAGCGGATGACCTGAACAGTACATTCCGCACCGGTGTCGATAATCAGAAGAAAAACAGCGAAAGCCTGAAGCAGCAGCGCCAGGAGTTACAGAACCTGCTGAATAAAATCAGCCCGGTTAACAAAGCACTGGACGAGCTGGACTCTATTCAGGAAACCCTGGCGAAGTATCGCGGTAAAGGGCTGGTGGATGATGAAGATTTCACTCGCTATAACAGCGTACTGGAGACGACCCGGACGAAACTGGCCCAGGTCATGGAGGCTGAGACGGCAGAGGGGCGGGCTCGCATCGAGCAGGCTCAGGCGGCCCAGCGGGCAGCGGCATCAGGGAAAACCTTCATTGCCTCACTGGAGGAGCAAACTGCTACGATCGGCAAAACGCGCGCTGAAATCCTTGAGCTAAAAGCCGCGCAGTTGGGAGTAACACAACAGGCCGCTCCGATGATCGCCAAACTGAAGGAACAAGAGAACGTCTGGAGGAATGGCGCGATCAGCGCGGGGCAGTACCGTAATGCCATGCGTTACCTTCCGATGCAAATGACCGATATTGCTACCTCACTGGCATCTGGTATGCCGATATACATGGTTGCCATCCAGCAGGGTGGTCAGCTGCGCGATACGTTTGGGGGAGTGGGTAATGCGCTGAAAGCCATTCTCTCGCTAGTAACTCCGGCAAAGCTGGCTTTAGGGGGAATGATTGGTGTTGCTGGCCTGCTGGTCGCTGCCTGGTATAAAGGTTCACAAGAAGCATCCGAATATAACAAACAGCTGATACTGACCGGCAATTATGCGGGGAAAACTGCCACACAGCTGTCTGCACTGGCAAAGTCTCTATCCGGTGGCGGGATTAACCAATACGCCGCTTCTTCTGTTCTGGCTCAGGTAGTGGGTTCTGGAAAGTTTGATGCAAACAAGCTTGAGACAGTGAGCCGCGCGGCAGTTGCGATGGAGCAGGCAACTGGTCAGGCGGTGGATAAGACCATCGCTAATTTCCAGAAGCTTTATGCCGAGCCAACCCAGGCATCGCAAGAGCTCAACAATCAGCTGCATTACCTGACGGCGGCTCAGTTTGAATACATTGCTTCTTTGGAACGTCGGGGCGATAAAGAGGCTGCAGGGCAAGCAGCCGCTGATGCTTACAGCCAGGCAGAACAACGCAGAAGCCAGCAGATCCTCGCTAATCTCGGTCTGGTTGAGAAAGCCGCACTTGCAGCCCGCAATGCTTTCAAAGGGATGTGGGACGAGCTGCTTAATATTGGGCGCCCGGAAGCACCGCAAGACATGCTTGCGAGAATGCAGGCTGATCTGGCAGATCGTGAGAGTAAGCTATTGCCTGAACGCCAGAAGATGGGTTACGGCTACAGCTACGACACCAGCTCACAGGACAGAGATTACGATAATCGCCGTAGAGCGCAGCTTGCGGCCATAGCATCGTTGAAAGCCCAGATTAACCCTATGTTGGGTGCCATCACACTTCAGAACGATTTGAACGGTGCTATATCAGCAGGTAAAGAAATTAACGAAGATGCGATAAGTGCCCAGCAGATCATGAATCGCTATCTTGATGCCGGGACTGAAGCCGCAGAAAAGCGCCGTCAGGCTCAGGACGAACTGAATAAAGCCATTGCTGAAAATGCCAAAGCTGCTAAAAACGGGACGGCTACACTCTGGACGGCTGAGGACGTTGCCAAAGCGCGAGCCGGGATCGAGAAGCTTTATAGAGACCCCAAAACGCCAACAGCGAAAGGGGAAACAGTCTCGTCCGGTATGCGAGCTGAGGATTCTGCTCAGTCTGAATTGCTGGCGCTTCAAGCGCAGCTGTATGCCCTGCAGAAGCATAAAGACCTGAACGACACGATCAGTCAGCAGCGTAAAAACTTATGGACCACTGAAGCCAGGTTCCAGGTGCTGGAAGAGGCTTCCCGGACTCGCTCGCTGACCAAACAGGAGCAGTCGCTGCTGGCGAGCAAAGACCAGGTGCTTCAGTTGGCGCGTCAAAAAGCACTACTTGGCGACCAGATCACTGCTCAGGAGCAACTGAACAAGCGGATGGATACTGCGCAGAAATACACCACGCAGATGTCCGAGAAGCAGGCAGCGTTGACAGGCGGCGCCGGGATGAGTGATCGGCAAGCTCAGCGTGAACTTGCTAACAGCCATCTAGCTGCCGGCTGGAAAAATGCTGGTGGTACTCTGAACGACGACGGTTATCAGAAGCAACTAAAGGCGGCTAGTGACTATTACGATGCAGAAGATCGTCTGCGCGGTGACTGGCTGACCGGCGCGAAGAAAGGGTGGACTGAGTTCGAGGACAACGCGACCTATGTTTATGGGCAAATGCAAAATATTTCCCAGTCTGCATTCACGGGAATGGCATCAACACTCACAGATTTTTTCACCACAGGAAAAGCCAGCTTCACGGATTTTCTGACAACGTTCCTTAAGGGCATTGCGCAAATGCTGGTCCAGTTGGCTATGGTCAACAGTATGAAATCAGCGTTTGGAGGGACGGCTGTCGGGGCCTTTTTCGGTTTTTCTCAGGGTGGGCTGGTCCCGGCATTCGACAGCGGGGGCTATACCGGCGATGGTGGAAAATATCAGCCGAAAGGTGTCGTTCATGGTGGTGAGTTTGTGTTTACCAAAGAGGCTACCAGCGCGATTGGTGTTGGCAATCTCTACGCAATGATGCGCGGCGCGCAGGGTTATGCTAACGGCGGTTATGTTGGCAATGCGGCTATGTATGGGCTGCAGAATGCACATTCAGGCGGGCTTACGGTAAATATGGGAGGGATTGAGATAGCGCCAGACAGCAAGCGTCAAGATGGAGTCAAACCCACCCTTGATACAAATGCTATCATGCGTCAGCTTAAGCCAGTCGTGCTTAGTGTTATTTCAGAACAGGCATCTAAGCCTGGAACGCCTTTATGGAACGCAATTAAAGGAAAGCGATAAATGAAATTCGAAGTTGAGAACATTACCCCATTTGATAATGCTAATGGTCAAGCCACAACGGGAAAAGTTTATATCTATTTAGATGAGGATTTTAATTCAACTATATCTGTTCAAGTAAAAATCCCACTTGATATGAATAAAACCCTTGAGCAAACAAAAGAAGATTTGATATCAGAAGCCAAATTGTTGTTAAAAAAAGTTGTTAATACGATTTAGAACACATTATTACGTTAACCCGCTTCGGCGGGTTTTTTTATGCCCGGAGGAAACGTGGCGATCCAAATATTCACTTGGCGAACCCAGATACAGGCAGGTATGGAGGGCGAATTTAGTCACTCCACTCGCGCCGCATCATTCGGTGATGGCTATGAGCAGATTGCCGGCGAGGGCATCAATTCCGAAAAGCAGTCCTGGCCAATAACCCTCACGGGTAAAAAAGCAGAGATGCTTACCGCTCTGAATTTCTGCCGTTCGCACATCACAAAATCGTTTATCTGGACATCACCTATTGGCGAGGCAGGACTTTACCGCGTTGAGGCAGATTCAGTGAAAGCGCAGCCCCTCTCCAGCAAAGTAATGACCATAACCGCTACTTTCAAACAGACATACGCACCATGATCACACAAGATTACCAACGACTCGAACCGGGCAATAAAATTCGCCTCATTGAGGTTGATGGCTCCACTTTTGGTGTCGATGACGTACTGCGTTTTCATGCCTACAACTTGCCCCATGCAGCTGATGAAATTGCCGCTGCTGGTGGGGATGAAACGAAACTTGCAGCAAAGAGTATCTGGTGGCAGGGGAAAGAATATGCCGCCTGGCCATATCAGCTCGAAGGGCTTGAGGCATCAACCGACGGCAGCAGTGCACAACCGACTCTGACGGTGGCAAACATCGACAGCTCGATCACTGCGCTCTGTCTGGCCTACGACGACATGCTCCAGGCGAAGGTTACTATTCACGATACGTTTGCCCATTATCTGGATGCCAGAAACTTTCCTGAAGGAAATGCTACTGCTGATCCGCTGCAGGTCAGAAAACGGGTGTTCTACATCGATGGTAAGAACAACGAACTGGCGGGGGAAAGCGTCGAGTTTATTCTCACTAGCCCTATGGATCTTCAGGGGTTAATGATACCGACGCGTCAACTCCACTCGCTATGCACATGGTGTATCCGAAACCAGTATCGCTCGGGTGACGGGTGCGATTACGCCGGCACCAGTTACTTCGACCTGAACAATAATCCGGTAGACGATCCGTCGCTTGATGTCTGCAATGGCACGCTTACCGCATGCAGGTTGCGGTTTGGTGAGAATGAAGAATTGCCCTTCGGTGGTTTTCCGGGCACTTCCCTTATCAGGAGCTAATCATGCGTCAGAAAACGATAAACGCCATCATGGCTCATGCTGCTGCAGAGTACCCACGTGAAAGCTGCGGAGTGGTCGCGCAGAAAAGCAGAGTGGAGCGCTATTTCCCGTGCCGTAACTTCTCGGCTGAGCCGATGGAGCAATTCCATCTTTCACCTGAGGATTACGCTGAAGCTGAAGATTGGGGAACGGTGATTGCCATAGTTCATAGCCATCCTGACGCTACGACTCAACCAAGCGAGTTGGATAAAGCTCAGTGTGACGTGACGCTTTTGCCTTGGCATATCGTGAGTTGGCCTGAAGGGGATCTGTGTACCATTCAACCGCGTGGTGAGTTGCCGCTAGTGGGGCGTCCGTTTGTTCTGGGCGTGTACGACTGTTGGGGGCTTGTGATGAGCTATTTTCGCCAAACCCATGGCATTGAGTTGACCGACTATCGTGTGGATTATCCGTGGTGGGAGGACAGTTATTCGGACAATTTCTATCAGGAATGCTGGTATGAATGTGGTTTCCGCGAGTTTGACGGTCCCCCGCAGGCTGGCGATATGGTGATCATGCAGGTACAGGCCAATAAGTGGAATCATGCCGGCATCTTGCTTGAAGGGAATATGCTACTTCATCATCTGTACGGCCACCTCAGCCAGCGTGTGCCTTATGGCGGGTATTGGCGGGAGCGAACAATGAAGATAGTTCGTTTTAAGTCTGATGGGGACAGATACTCCAACTAACGCGACTCAATGTGTTAGTTATTGATTTTCAAGATACTTATTTACATGTTAGGATTAATCCGAACAATACTAATGGGAATAAGATTTTGAAAAAACTACTAATTATTTTAGCTGTTCTTACATTGGCAGGATGTGCACGTCCTTATGGGCAGGCAGAAAAGATACTAAATCAAGAAATCGTAACACCCAAAACTGATACACAGCAGACAAAGGTTACTGTTACACGAAATAAACAATTCATTGGTGGCGGAAGTGGAGGAATGTGTAAGTTCCTGGTTGCTATCGATGATAAAGATGTCGCCCTTCTAAGACAGAATCAATTCGTTACAGCTTATTTAACTGATGGTCCTCATAAATTACGAGTCAGTAACGAATGTAATGTTCTAAGCATGGGTATGCGAAAAACTCTTGATCTCGTTGCCGACGGCACGCCACAAGAATATGTGGCAGAAGTTGGTTTCTGGGGGCAATATAGAATGTGGAAAGTTAAGTAAATTCATAAATAAATTTAAGGTCGCTCAGGCGGCCTTTTTTTATGGAGTTAATATGACTGCGTTACTCAATAAAGAGCCTGCCCGAACAATTCGGCTTTATGGCATCCTCGGCGCTACCTTTGGCCGTGAATATAAGCTCTCAGTCGCATCACCCAAAGAGGCCATCCGTGCACTCTGCGTGATTGTTCCCGGCTTCGAGCGCTTTCTGAATACCAGTAAGCAGCGGGGCCTGACTTACGCTGTTTTCAGTGGGAAACGCAACCTAATTTCTGATGAGCTCGATATGGATAAAGGCTGCGATGATATCCGTATCGCGCCAGTAATCATTGGTAGCAAAAAAGCTGGCGCATTCCAGACGATACTCGGAGCGGTATTGGTCGTCGTCGGCGTTGCGATTGGTTACTTTTCTGCTGGCACGCTATCAGCGGCAGGTTATGGGGTAGCGAAGTTCGGTGCTGCGATGATGATCGGCGGCGTTGTACAAATGATGTCGCCGCAGACGGCGGGTCTTGCTAGTAAGCAGTCAGCAGATAACCAAGCTAGCTACGCATTTGGCGGTGTGACAAATACCACAGCTCAGGGAAATCCGGTACCACTCCTCTATGGCAAGCGACGCATTGGAGGTGCCATTGTATCTGCCGGCATCTACGTTGAAGATCAGCAGTAACTCCACTCTTTTCAACCTGGCCACCTTCGGGGGGCTTTTTTTATGGGCGCAATATGGTTACAGCAACTGCGATTAAAGGCCGAAAAGGCGGCAGCTCCAGCTCACGAACCCCGACCGAACAACCGGACGATCTGCAGTCTGTAGCAAAGGCGAAAATCCTCATCGCGCTTGGAGAGGGCGAGTTCGCTGGTCACCTCACTGGGAAGGATATTTACCTGGATGGTACTGCGCTCGAGAACGCCGACGGATCGCAGAACTTCAGTGGTGTTACGTGGGAGTTCCGCCCGGGAACGCAGGCTCAGAAATACATCCAGGGTATTCCCGGAACCGAAAATGAAATTAGCGTGGGGGCTGAGGTTTCCAGTGCAACCGCCTGGACGCGTACATTCACTAATACCCAGTTGTCGGCTGTGCGCTTGCGTCTGAAATGGCCCTCTCTTTTTAAGCAAGAGGACGACGGCGATCTCGTTGGCTATTCCATCAATTATGCTATCGATCTGCAGACCGACGGTGGCACATGGCAGACCGTGCTCAATACCAGCGTTACGGGGAAAACGACCTCCGGTTACGAGCGCAGCCACCGTATCGATTTACCGCAGGCGGGCAGCACCTGGACGCTTCGTCTGCGCAAGATAACCGCTGACGCAAATAGCGCGAAAATCGGCGATGTAATGACGCTGCAAAGCTTTACTGAGGTGATTGACGCCAAACTGCGTTATCCGAATACGGCGTTGCTCTATATCGAGTTTGACTCAAGCCAGTTCAACGGCTCCATCCCTCAGATTTCCTGCGAACCTCGCGGACGCGTAATCCGTGTTCCCGATACCTACGATCCCGAGACTCGAACCTACAGCGGTACCTGGACGGGCACGTTTAAGTGGGCGTGGACGGATAATCCTGCATGGATTTTTTACGATCTGGTGGTCACTGACCGCTTCGGCTTAGGCAATCGTCTCACTGCGGCCAATATCGACAAATGGTCGCTTTACCAGGTTGCGCAGTACTGCGATCAGCAGGTACCAGACGGCAAGGGCGGGAGTGGTACCGAGCCGCGATATACCTGCAACGTCTATATTCAGGACAGAAACGACGCCTACACCGTGCTGCGAGATTTTGCGGCCATTTTCCGCGGTATGACTTATTGGGGTGATGACCAGATTGTCTGCCTCGCGGATATGCCGCGTGATGTCGATTTCAGTTACACCCACGCCAATGTTGTTGACGGTAAATTCACCTACTCCAGCAGCACGACCAAGAGCAGGTACACAAACGCGCTAGTCTCATGGTCCGATCCGGATAATGCCTACGCTGATGCTATGGAGCCGGTTTTTGAACAGGCATTGGTAGCGCGCTATGGCTTCAACCAGCTCGAACTGACGGCCATAGGTTGCACCAGACAATCGGAGGCGAACCGAAAAGGGCGCTGGGGCATTCTCACCAATAACAAAGACCGTGTAGTGACCTTTAATGTCGGGTTGGACGGCAATATTCCACAACCTGGATATGTCATCGCTGTGGCGGACAGGAACCTTTCCGGACGTGATCTGGGCGGAAGAGTCGCCAGTGCAAATGGCCGGGTTATCAATCTTGATCGAGCTCCTGGTGCCACGGCAGGAGATAGGCTAATCGTTAACCTGCCTTCCGGTGTTGCTCAGTCACGCACTATCCAGGCGATTTCCGATAAAGCGGTCACTGTCACCACGCCGTATAGCGAAACACCAAACGCTGAAGCTGTCTGGTTGTTACAGAGTGATGAACTTTACTCGCAGCAATACCGTGTAGTTAGCGTGACGGACAACGATGATGGGACATTTACCATCGCCGGAGCTAATCACGATCCGGATAAATACGCCCGCATTGATATAGGGGCGATCATCGACCAGCGTCCGATAAGTGTTATTCCTCCGGGCAATCAGGCGCCGCCAGCAAACATCGTGATCAACTCTTTCTCGATGGTTCAGCAGAATATCAGCGTTGAAACAATGCGCGTCAGTTGGGACCAGGCGCAGAATGCTATCGCCTATGAAGCGCAGTGGCGCCGCAACGACGGGAACTGGGTGAACGTACCGCGCAGCTCCACCACGTCTTTTGATGTACCGGGCATTTACGCCGGGCGCTACCTGGTGCGCGTGCGCGCCATCAATGCTGCGGAAATTTCATCAGGCTGGGGATATTCAGAAGAGAAAACGCTGACGGGGAAAGTGGGCAATCCGCCGAAACCAGTTGGCTTTATCGCTTCTGAAAACGTGGTGTTTGGAATCGAGTTGAACTGGGGGTTCCCGGCGAACACCGACGATACGCTGAAGACGGAAATCCAGTACAGCCTGACCGGGGCCGAAGATGATGCGATGCTGCTGGCCGATGTGCCTTTCCCGCAGCGCAAATATCAGCAGATGGGCCTCAAGGCGGGACAGATTTTCTGGTATCGGGCGCAGCTGGTGGACCGAACCGGCAACGAATCGGGGTTCACAGACTGGGTTCGGGGCCAGGCCAGCATCGATGTTTCCGACATTACTGATGCCATCCTGGAGGATATTAAAGAATCGGACACGTTTAAGGACCTGATCGAGAACGCTGTCGACAGCAACGAAAAAATTGCTGGCATGGCCGAGGACATCAAACAGAATGCCGACGACATTGAGCAGCAGGCGCTGGCCATCCAGGAAAACTCAGATGGTCTGGTTCAGGCAGCTGTGAAGATCGACGAGATTTCTGTATCGATGGATGGCATGACGGGAGGGGTGAAGAACTCCGCTATCGCCATAATCCAGAACGGGCTGGCGCAGGTTACTTCGCGTCGATCTCAAACCGTGACGAATGCCGGAAACAGCGCCAGCATCGACCGCATTGATACAACGGTTGCGGATACCAGTTCGGCGGTTGCCCGTGCACTTGTTACGCTGGATGCATCTGCCGGTGGCAATATTTCCAACGCAACCGATCTCACCGAAACCCTGGCTGACTTCACTCAGGCATCTGCAACAAAAATCAATTCTCTGACCGTAACGGTGAATGAACAGACTGCTGCTATCACGCAAACCGCTAATGCGGTGGCTGACATTAACGGCAACATCAGTGCGATGTATAACATCAAAGTTGGCGTGGCCGCTAACGGGCAGTATTACGCTGCAGGGATGGGGATCGGCGTAGAGAACACTCCTTCTGGTATGCAGTCGCAGGTTATCTTCCTGGCAGATCGTTTCGCTGTAACCACGCAGGCTGGCAGCACTGTAGCATTGCCCTTTGTGATCCAGAACGGCCAGACTTTTATCCGAGATACATTCATCCAGGACGGGACAATATCTAACGCCAAGATTGGTAATTACATCCAGTCCAATAATTATGTTGCAGGGTCTGTAGGCTGGAAGTTGGACAAGACTGGTACTTTTGAAAACTATGGTTCGACGGCAGGAGAGGGGGCCATGAAGCAGACCAACCAGACAATCAGCGTCAAAGACGGCAGCAATGTACTGAGGGTGCAGGTTGGCAGGTTAACAGGAGTGTTCTGATATGGCATACGGGATACAAACCTGGGACGCGGCAGGGAAACCTAATAACTACGGTATCAAGCCAGTTTCCGTTGTTGGGCGTATACAACTGGCTGCCGGACAAACATCCGGCAGTTGGTCTTTTACGATTCCCTCCGGAATGAAAGTCGGCTTTGTTCTTTCACTCGATGAAGGAGGGAGCAGCGTAGGTCGGCGCATTGTAGCATCGGGGAACACTATTACCGTAACAGCTGCCTCTACTGTAGGCCTGGGGAATTATCCGGCTTCAAAGTGTGAGGTGGTCATTTTCATGGAGAAATCATAATGGCCGAATTTGGCGCAATGATATTAATGGATAACGGGAATCCCTTTGTAACGCCACAATCAACGCCTTTTTGTCTTTACGGAAAGTACACCTTTAATTCATCCGCTAACGGCAGCTCTCAGCAGGTCGCACAGAATATTGCATTGAACGCAAGTTATCCTGTGATGGTATTTATTAAAACCACCAATACAGCACAGCCCACGCCAGTTATGTCTTACAGGAATGGCGGCAATATCTATGTTGGCGGGGTTAACCCCTATAACCAGAGTTTCACCCTGACAGTATATGTATTTGCCGTATTCCCGCAGACATTACCGAAATGGGGTCTGGCTATTTGGGACGCCGCCGGAAAGCTTGTGCTGACAAATGAGTCTCGCGTTTTATCAGACCTGCAGACAGTTGGCACGCCGGGCGCAAACGGGGGGATCAATATTGACCAGACGCTCAGCGGTTCGTGGGCTGTCGCTCCTGCACAGTTGGGTCAGACCATAATCGTAAATAACTCCACCCAACCTCCTACCATTTACACAATCAATGCGTATTCGTCATGCAGATTCGATGGAACAACTACGAGGGTAAACGCAGGCGGGACTTCAACGGGGACAGGGGCGCCGGGAGGCGGTACAAATACCGGAATTTCATTAACAGCGATAAATACAGCGGCCTATGACTGATTGATCGTTTTGAGCGATCAATAACAGATAATTGATCTATCTAATCAATTATACCCGCCTATTTCATGTTGGTATTGTCTAAGTTAATGAATACCTTGGGATACCATCACATGAATAAGCTACTCATCTGCATGGCTGGGGCTGTCATGCTGTCTGGCTGCGCTGGCGTACTTGAGAAACAGGAGCCAGTTTGCAGCGGCACAGCCATCGTTGGCGGTCAGGAAAATACGGTTCAAATTTACGGCGTTCGCAAACAAAACAACCAGACGCAGTACCGAGCCGGATACCCTTTCAACTGGCGCTGGGTAAGTGCGAACACATTCACTGACACCACCTGCAAATAACCAACCATTTTGAATAACAACCTCGCTCTGGCGGGGTTTTTTATTGCCTGGAGAAAATATGCTTTATAACACTGGCACCATCGCTATTAACGGAAATACCGCCACCGGCACAGGCACGAACTGGACGGCTCCCGCCAGCCAGGTCCGCGCTGGCCAGACGATTATCGTCATGTCTAACCCGGTCCAGATGTTCCAGATTTCAGCAGTAAACAGCGCCACGTCAATGACGGTTACGCCAGCTGCTTCACCGGCGCTGAGCGGCCAGAAGTACGGCATTCTGATATCAGACAATATCTCGGTCGATGGCCTGGCGCAGGCGATGTCTCAGCTCATCAAAGACTACGACGAGAATATCGGTGCGTGGGAGACTTTTGCCACAACCACGGCAAACCAGAGCATCACTGTCACCATCAACGGCAAGGCAGTAAGCATTCCAGCGATCGGCAAGTTACTGCAGAAAGGAAGCAATGGTGCACTTGCTGTCGCAGATGGCGGTACCGGCGCAACGACCAAAGAAGACGCTCGCACAAACCTCGGTTTGGGAAGTAGTGCCACGAAGGATGTCGGAACCGCAGCTGGGAACGTCATGCAGGTGGGGGCTTTTGGGGTAGGTTCACCTCAGCAGAATAAGCCAAACGATGCTAATGCATCTTTTATCAGTGACGCTGATGGTTTAACTCTGTGGGCTCCAGCCAATGGTTGTGGTTATCAAAGTTCTTACAATACGCAGCGAATTGCGCAAATGTGGGTAACATCTAACGGTGCGGGGTACAGCCGATTTTTGACAAACACAAACCCTCAAACGCCAAAAACCGATGTACCGTGGACACTTTACCAGGCCTCTGGAACGTCAGACATTAACTTCAAAAAGGTAACCGGTAATCTTGATTTAAACGAGTCGCTTTCGAACATTGAGGCAATGGATTTTAAAACCTTCTATTACCTTGCAGATGAGGATAAAACGGTTCGCCGCGGTGTCATTGCTCAGGAGCTCGAAATGATAGATCCGCAATATGTTCACTCTGCTGAGGAATCGGGGAAAATGACGCTTGACCTCAACCCTCTTGTACTCGATGCGCTGGCGGCAATCAAAGCGCTGACAATCCGTGTGAAGGGACTAGAGAAACGGGTGGAGGATTAGGTAGCCGATGGGCTGCAAAGTTCATGCAGTTCTCTTTCTAAGCTTCTGACACGCTCTGCAAGCTCCTTTATCGCCTCCACATACAGGGCGCTCATTGCGCTGTAGTCCACAGTTTTGAGATCATTAATTTCTTCTCCAGCAGGTGTTGTGCCGGTGCCGCCAGAACTTACAGCAACCGGCAGAACCTGCTCCAGTTCCTGGGCGATAATGCCTGCGCTTCGTACCGTCTCTGATTCGGTGAGTTGAATGCCGAATGTGTAGCCCGACAGGGAACAAATCTTCTCCAGAGCGTTACTGACGAGCTCTTTGTCAAATTTAACTCGTTCGTCAGAGGTCTGGTTTACCGAAATACAGGTGAACCGGCCAGATGATTCAAACGAAAAACTATAGCCATTCGCTCCACCGTTATCGTTGCTGTCAGGTCTGAGTCGGATCGTACCGTCCTTAGGTGCATAGATTACCCCGCGTGATTCATTCCCTCCCGCACCATAAAACCAAACGTGGGCGTTCTGTGTATCGCTGGAGGCCCATACGTTTGATGAAGTTACGGCCCTTAGTGAGCCACCTGCGTTAATGCTGCCTGAGGCAGTTATGCTGTTCTGGCAGGTGATAGGATTTCGAAACTCAAAACTGTCACCGATAAAAGTGTATTTTCCAGCATAGAAAGTGAAATCCCCCTTCCCCATCCCTCCATTCGAATTGCCACCACTCAGGATTCCCGCGATATTATCAACGCCGCGGTAAAGTGCCTGGACAAAATCTGGAAGGATGGCCACCGATATCAGAAAGCGGGGATCATGCTCGGAGACTTTTTCAGTCAAGGCGTGGCCCAGCTCAATTTATTTGACGAGAACGCACCGCGGGCTGGTGGCGACAAGTTAATGGAGGTGCTGGATCAGTTGAACGCTAAAGGCGGGAAGGGCACGCTTTACTTTGCTGGGCAGGGCATACAGCAGCAGTGGCAGATGAAGCGTGAAATGCTCTCGCCGAGGTATACGACGAGATACGCTGATCTTCTTAGGGTTCGATGAGAATCAAAGCATAAATTGGTCCGCTTAGTGCCACAAGCAGACGTTGTTAACCCTGACATGTTATCTTTTCGATGGGAGCAGTGATGGTAAGAGGGGGATAGCATTTTACTGTCGTAACTTTTGAATGTTTGCTTGAAGCAATGCGTTAACATGAAAGGTAATCGGAAAATAATACTTACCTGGTCTGATTGTTCTGCCTGAAACTCATGCAATGAAATAGATACCTATATTACACTGGATAGTAATTATTCATTTGTAAGGCAATCAGTAATGGAGCAGCATTCGAACAATAAGCGCCGTACTTTCAATAGTGTAAGAATGTGGCAGAACCATAGTGATATGGTCAGTCAGGCGCTATCAGTGAGTATCCCGTGGTTCACATTTGTGAATGTCAGTTTTGCGCTGATCATTTTGTTTCGCAATATTCTCATCAGTAATTTTGATCGCTCGATCGGCGCACACACTGAAATATTGCCGTTTATAGACGAAATTACGAGTGGCATTATTGGTTTGTCGCTTCTGTTAGTACTTTTCATCTATCGCCTCCCTGCCAGATTTACACCTCTTTGTATGGCGATGCTAGTAACTATCAGCCTGATGTGGAGCTACTGTAGCTACAACTTTATCGTCTCGTGGCAACTGCCTTTTGCCTGGCCCCTCAGTGTCATCCTAGTGCTCACCGCGCTGGCAGCGCTTTATTATCATCCAACGGCCCTGTTACTTTTCATCACCCCATTATGGCTGACTGCCCTACTGGCTAGCGTGCAGATTAATCAGGGTGTTAACGTACGGTTTTTATTGGTCTGGCTTACTCTTACCGCCATTCTCATTTATGGTCGCTTTATACTACAACGCTGGTTTGATGAAGCCTGGTTACGTTATCAGGAGAACCGGATGCTTATTGCACGGCTAGATGTTATGGCTCACCAAGATGCGCTGACCGGGACGGCTAATCGGCGGTCAATGGAAAACTTTCTTGATGATGCTCTCCTACAGGCCGAGCCATTTTCGCTGCTCATGCTCGATGTGGACTATTTCAAACGCTATAACGACCACTATGGTCACCAGGCTGGAGATGAATGCCTGGCAAAAGTAGCCGATCTGATGAAGAGGTCGGTACGTACTCCAGCAGATTTGGTGGCACGTTACGGCGGCGAAGAGTTTGTCATTGTGCTGCCTGCATCCTCCCTGAATGAAGCTGCGCAGGTTGCTGAACGTATTCAGACGAACCTGCACGAAACTTCACTGCCACACGCCACTTCGGAGGTTAGTGAAATGGTGACAGTCAGCATGGGCATTACCCTTTCCAAAAGCGGTGACAGTACTGCTGGCATTATTGCCAGAGCGGATGAAGCCCTTTATCGGGCAAAACAACAGGGGCGTAATCGTTGGGAAAAGTAAAACCAGCCGCTCAGTGCCAGGAGCGGACATTACAATCATCACAGTGAACGAATCATTGGGGGCTGGTTAGTTTAGCTACTTAGTAAAGATAAACTTTTTAAGCTATTCTGAGCCGAATTATCTCGTGTAAGGACTCAGTTGATATGAAGATTATTGAAAGCGGGATTCGTGACGTTGAACAAGGTAAAAATGTAAAAGTTGTCATGCCTGTAAACCTCTATGAATGTGACCTAGGCGATGATGTTTTTGTAGGGCCATTTGTTGAGATACAAAAGGGATGTGTCATAGGCGACAGAACTAAAGTGCAGTCACACACTTTCATCTGTGAGAACGTTACCTTAGGCAAAGACTGCTTTATAGGCCATGGCGTAACCTTTGCTAACGATCTTTTCAAGTGTGGAAGTCCTGATGCTTCTGCAGAAACTTGGATACATATTGTATTAGGCAACGCAGTAATAGTGGGTAGCGGAGCAACAATTTTAACAACGGAAATTTGCAGTGGTGCGGTGATTGGTGCAGGTAGCGTTGTTACAAAGCCAGTGCTGGTAAAGGGTGTGTATGCTGGTAATCCGGCCCAGCTTTTGAGAACGCTTTAAGCATCACCTCTGCAAATTCTTAGCCCAAACTCATATTCTCCTTAGGCTGTTAACGCCCGCTTCTCGCTCTTAGCCAAGTGAGATCAATCTATCGGCAGGTTAGTGCCAGGAGCGGACATTGATGATAACGACAAAAATCAACATGACATCTGCCTGAGAAGAATATACGATCCATACATGTAATGTTATGGAGTATATGTTTATGGGTATTGTTAAAATTTCGGATTTGATGCATGAAGACGTCCGCGATGCCAGTAAAGCCATGTCGCGATCAGTGAACGCGCAAGCCGAATATTGGATCCGCCTCGGTATGATGAGCGAGCTTTACCCGGACCTTAACTATCAACAAATCAAGCTGATGATGCTGAAATCAGGTTCTGACCGTTTAATGGAGGTAATAAATGCCATCAATTCCCATTAAAACCGTCGATGAACTTGCCCGTCAACGTCATGCCGGGACACTGCTTGCTTCCGTCTTTGAAATGCTGGATACGTTTATTGTTCCGGGTGTCACTACATTAGACATCAATAACCGGGCAGAAAAATTTATTGTTGAGCAGTTGCAGTCCCGCCCGGCCAGCAAAGGACAATATGATTATCCTTACGTACTAAATACCTCAGTAAATGAAGTCGTTTGTCACGGCATCCCTAAAGCTAACGAATATCTGAAATCTGGCGCTGTCGTTAACGTAGACATTACCCTGGAGAAAGGGGGAATGATTGCTGACTCCAGCAAAATGTACCTGATCGGCGACGTTTCTCCTTTAGCTCGGCGCCTGGTGAAGAAAACCTGGGAAGCCATGTGGCTGGGCATTAAAGCGGTAAAACCGGGTGCGACTCTGGGTGATATTGGACATGCCATTCAGAGGCATGTTGAAAACAGTGGCTACAGCGTTGTCAGGGAATATTGCGGGCACGGCATCGGCAAAGAAATGCATGAAGCACCGCAGGTGCTGCACTACGGTAAACCCGGTACAGGTGAAGTGTTGCGTACGGGAATGGTTTTTACCATCGAACCGATGGTGAATCAGGGCGACAGTAAAATAAAAACTAAAAAAGACGGCTGGACAGTGGTGACCCGGGATAAAAAACTCTCTGCTCAGTGGGAACACACCATAGCAGTGACCGCTGATGGTTTTGAAGTCTTAACGCTGCGTAAAGATGAAGTCATTCCAGACAATATTCTTTAAAGCCCGGTCTCTTTGTAGAAAAACCAGAGTAAACCAACAGAGGATTACCCATAAGATTTGAACTCGCCCAGTCAGGAGTCGCAATCAACGTTTTCTTTGGGTGGCTGATAATGAGCAACAAAACCGCAATATAATTTTACTATATCAAGACAATATTAGCGGCGAGCAAAACGTCTGCTAGCTCATTGTGGACCTTTACTAACCAGAGGTCCGCTGTGTGCCAACAGCGGACCTTTTACCCTTACATGTGTATAAGCTCGTCCTCAGTCCTAAATTCTCAATGTATCGATAACCGCTCGTAGAGCAGGCGACACATTGCGGTGCGGATAATATAGAAATGAGCCTTCCAGGCGTTGGCTGTAACGTTGTAAAACTCTGATGAGCGAACCCTGTTCTAAATCCTCAGATACCAACTCCTCCGGAACATAAGCCAGTCCCAGGCCCAGCCTGGCCGCTTTGGCCTCCATATAGCTGTCCGCGAAAACCCACTGCCCCTGCGGCCGATGGGTGATTTTTTTACCGTTATGGTGAAGTTCCCATGAGTACAGTTTCCCGTCGCCAAACTGATAAGCGATGCAGGGATGAACCGCTAAATCTGCGGGGGCTTGCGGAAAGCCATAGCGACGAAAATGGTCAGGCGTGCCGACAACAGCCATCTCCATGTCTGGGGAAATACGCACAGCAACCATGCCACTACCTACTTCAGGCCCCAGGCGAACACCCGCATCAAACCTTTCGGCAATAATATCGACAAATCGGCTTTCGCTAATGAGTTCCAGTCGGATATCCGGGTAGCTCTTCTTAAATACCGCAAGCTTTGGCAGAAGCAATTTATCAATAGCATGCTGACTGGCATTGATGCGTACCGTCCCCGATGGGGACTGGCGATAATGAGCCAGCGTGTCCAGTCCCATATCTAAAGCGTCGAATCCTGCTTCAATGGTCCGGTAGAGCTTTTCACCGGCATGGGTGAGCGATAATCTGCGCGTGGTGCGCACCAGGAGCTGAACTCCCAGTCGTTCTTCAAGTTCCCGAACTGAACGGCTTATTCCTGATTGTGCCAGGCCAAGGCGATGTGCTGCTGCTGTAAAGCTCCCTTCCCGTACCACCTGCATGAACAGGTACAAATCATTATAGTTTTCCCGTTTCGCCATCATTCCGCTCCCGAAACCACATCTTAATTTAGAACAATATGGTATTAATCCTAGCACTTAACTCCCTCTAATCAGCACTATTTCTGCTAACTATAATGAGCGCATTGCTACAAAGCACAGCAGTGTTGTCCGTATGAAACCTGTTTCAATCACGTTTTATAAGGGGAGTTTTGATGACTGTTTTCACCCAAAAACTGGCAACTGCGATACCCGCCATGCTGCTATGTGCATCATTAAGTGGAGTCACAAACATGAGTTATGCTGATACAACTAATCCGAACGCGCCTGTTTCGCTGCTCGAAAAATGGGATAAAACATTCCCTGAAAGCACGAAAGTGGATCACCGTAAAGTGACCTTCCAGAACCGTTATGGGATCACTCTAGTGGGGGATCTCTACATACCGAAGAATCGTGGTGAGCGTAAGCTGGCGGCCATTGCCGTCAGTGGGCCTTTCGGCGCAGTGAAAGAGCAATCTAGCGGCCTGTATGCACAAACGCTGGCAGAACAGGGGTTTGTTACCCTGGCGTTTGACCCTTCATATACGGGAGAAAGCGGTGGCTCTCCACGTAATGTCGCCTCTCCGGATATTAATACCGAGGATTTCAGCGCGGCAGTTGACTTCTTAGGTCTGCAAAAAGAGGTTGATCGCAACCGTATCGGGCTGCTCGGTATTTGCGGCTGGGGCGGCATGGCCTTAAACGACGCCGCAATGGATACCCGCGTGAAAGCGGTGGCGACCAGCGTGATGTATGACATGAGCCGTGCGATGGGGCATGGTGTGGGTGATGGTAAAGACCGCTATTCCACTAAAGATCGTCGCGCCGTACTACAGTATCTGAACGCACAGCGTTGGAAGGATGCGGAAAATGGCACTTACGCGCCCGGCGGCCATGACATTAATGTTGATGAGAAGGGTAACGTCAGTGCATCGGATCGTGTTTTGCCGGAAACGTTACCTGCCAATCCTCATCCTGTTTTGAAAGAGTTCTTTGATTATTATCGCATGCCGCGTGGTTTCCATGCGCGTTCGGTCAATTCAACCGGGGCCTGGAATGCGACTATGCCGCTGTCATTTATGAATATGCCGCTTCTGAGTTACGCCAATGAAGTCACTATCCCTACACTTATTGTGACCGGCGAAAAAGCCCACTCACGCTATTTTGCCGAAGATGCCTTTAAGGCCATTGGCAGTAAAGAGAAAGAACTGGTGATTGTTCCGGGGGCAAACCACGTTGATTTGTACGATAACGTTGCGGGCAAGATCCCTTTCGAAAAATTTGAGCAGTTTTTCAAAGCTAATTTAAGATAACGACCTGAAACCGCCTGCTAATTGCAGGCGGTTTTAATCGTCCGCTCCCCATTCTCATCCACATGTTCTCGTTATTCTCTGAATAGCGTCTGTCCCGGCTGCTCTGAATCTCGCCGCGTACATATAAAGAGATGCTGATAATGTTCATAGTAAGTCTTAAAAGATCACCTAAGAAAACAGATGCGCACTGGGGTGGAGTGTTTGCCATGACGCTCTGCGTTTTTGTACTAATCGCTTCCGAATTTATGCCGGTCAGCCTACTGACGCCTATTGCCCGCGAGCTGCACATCACGGAAGGCCTGGCAGGCCAGGGAATTGCAATATCTGGCGCGCTGGCGGTACTGACCAGCCTGACTATCTCCCATATCGCCGGAGATCTGAATCGTAAATATCTTCTGCTGGGGCTAGCTGTCCTGATGGCCATATCTGGATTGGTTATCGCCATGGCGCCCACCTATCCGGTTTATATGCTGGGTAGGGCCCTGATTGGCGTCGTCATCGGTGGATTCTGGTCACTCTCAGCTGCAACCGCCATTCGGCTCGTACCGCAGCATCAGGTTCCCCGTGCGCTGGCGATTTTTAATGGTGGGAACGCGCTGGCTACCGTTGTGGCTGCGCCACTTGGTAGCTATCTGGGGACAACTGTCGGCTGGCGTGGGGCCTTTTTATGCATCGTCCCCCTGGCGATAGCCGCGTTCATCTGGCTATGGGTCAGCCTGCCCACTATGAAAAGCGATAAAAAACAAAAGCTAGAGGGAACTCTGCTTCGTCTGTTCAGCGACGCCATTGTACTAACAGGACTGCTAGCCTGCGGGCTCTTCTTTATTGGGCAGTTTGCCTTATTTACCTATGTGCGCCCCTTTCTTGAGAACGTGACCAACGTAGGTCCTGCTGGGTTCTCACTGATTTTGCTCGCAATAGGCGCAGCAGGTTTTGTCGGCACATTAGCCGTATCGATATTCCTGAATGCCAGGTTGTATCAAATTTTAATAATGATTCCCCTGCTTATGGCAACGGTAGCCGGTACATTGTTGCTGTTCGGACACAGCATCTGGGCGGTTACAGTTTTGCTAAGCCTGTGGGGGTTACTGGCCACGGCGGCGCCAACGGGATGGTGGACATGGATTGCACGGGCGCTGCCTGAAGATGCAGAGGCGGGTGGTGGTCTCATGGTTGCGGTGATCCAGCTTTCGATTGCACTTGGTTCAACGGCAGGAGGATTGGTATTCGACAGTCTGGGATGGCAAAGTGCTTTCGGCTTGAGTGGGTTATTACTGCTGGGGGCGGCAGCGATGACTTACGTCACATCTCTTCAAAACAGTAAGGCGCACTAGCACAATCCATTTATTTCAGGCGTGCGCTTAATTATGGCATATAGCAGAGAGCCGAATGTCTGCTTTTCGCTCAAAGCAGACATGATCGCGTAGTTTTTGTGCATCAGATCTCAGCCTCGATTAACTCCGGCCCCTGATTTCTCGGATTTCCTAAGGCTCGAGTGACCGCATGCCAGATAAACTTGTCGGCAGGCACGACACCGTCGACAATAATCTCCTCCGCTTCCTTTCCGCCAATATCCTGCCTCATCCATTCCCTGGCGGCTTCTGGTGACAGAACAAGCGGACGTCGGTCGTGGATATCGACCAGGCCCTCATCGGCAGCAGAAGTCACAATCAGAAAACCCTCCGCCTCATCGCCGCGTTCAAACGGCGTGCTGCCGATTGCTGCCATGAATATCGGTTTGCCGTCGGTGCGGTAGATGAAGTAGGGCTGTTTCTTATCGCCTTCCTTCTTCCATTCAAACCATCCGTCTGCAAAACAGATAGCCCGGCCATGCTGCCAAAGAGGTTTGAACATTCTGCTGCTGGCTGCAGTCTCTACGCGCGCGTTTATCAGTGGCGGTTTGTCCCACCACCCGGGCGCGTAACCCCAGAACACTGGATCGAGATGCAGCTGCTCGTCACGTTCGCTCAGCAACAACACTTTAGTGCCTGGCGCCACGTTATACCTGCCGATCGGTTCCGGGTCATAAGCGATATCGCGATCGGCTTCGTCTGCCAGGTACGCCAGATATTCTTCGCGAGTTTGAGCTTGTGCAAAGCGCCCACACATAGAAACCTCCAGCCAGATGTCAGACTGAAAGTATAGGGCAGGGACAAAGACTGCTAAGCTAATGCAGAGAATTTTAGGGGCAAATTTGGGGGCAAAATGTTATGCGGGGGCATGAAAAGGGGCAAGATGCTTTCCGTTATTCTCTGATATTGTCCGTTGCAGAAGAAGCTAATCTATTGGATTGTATGTAAAATTATGATTCACAAAAGATTAGTTGAGCTAGGCTCTTATCTGGCTACTATTAAAGGCCGGACGTTAGATCCGCCCATCCGTAAGACAAACTAAGGGGACGCTATGCAGTACGATATTCTGAATACCGAAGTGACGACCATTGATGGCAAGAACACGACGCTGGAAGGCTATCACGGCAAAGTTCTGCTGGTGGTCAACGTAGCCTCAAAATGTGGCCTGACGCCGCAGTACGAACAGCTGGAGAACATCCAGAAAGCCTGGGAAAAGGACGGCTTCGTGGTCCTCGGGTTCCCGTGCAACCAGTTCCTTGGGCAGGAGCCTGGCAGCGAAGAGGAGATCAAAACGTTTTGCAGCACCACTTACGGCGTAACGTTCCCGATGTTCAGTAAAATCGATGTGAACGGTGAAAACCGCCATCCGTTATATGAAAAACTGACCGCCGCTGCACCGACCGCCGTCGCGCCGGAAGGCAGTGGTTTCTACGAGCGTATGGCGAGTAAAGGGCGTGCGCCTTTGTATCCGGACGACATTCTATGGAACTTTGAAAAATTCCTGATTGGTCGCGACGGACAGGTCGTTCAGCGCTTCTCCCC
This sequence comes from Lelliottia sp. 7254-16, assembly GCF_002922995.1. NCBI lineage: Bacteria > Pseudomonadati > Pseudomonadota > Gammaproteobacteria > Enterobacterales > Enterobacteriaceae > Lelliottia > Lelliottia sp. 7254-16. Next base: position 56,758 of record NZ_PQVS01000004.1, on the reverse strand, counting down.
GGATATGACGCCGGAAGATCCGATCGTCATGGAGTCCATTAAGCTGGCGCTGGCGAAGTAATGAATCGGCTGATGCAGCTCGCAGGCGTGGCGGAAAAGGGCAGGCTGGAACCGGTGAATGCTGACGTCCACGCAGGGGAGATTGTGCATCTCGTGGGCCCGAACGGTGCCGGGAAAAGCACGTTGCTCGCCCGAATGGCTGGGCTGACGTCAGGCGAGGGCGAGATCGTTTTACAGGGGCATTCCCTTCATGAATGGTCGCCTGTATCGCTGGCACACCGTCGCAGCTATCTGGTGCAACAGCAAACTCCGCCTTTCGCCATGCCCGTCTGGCACTATCTGGCGCTGCATCAGCATGATAAAACGCAAACCGCGCTGCTTGATGAGGTGACGGCTGCACTAGGGCTGGAAGATAAACTCCAGCGCAATGCAAATCAGCTGTCGGGCGGTGAATGGCAGCGTGTGCGGCTCGCGGCGGTGATTCTGCAAATTCATCCAGCAGGAAACCCCCACGGTTGCCTGCTGTTATTGGATGAACCGATGAGCAGTCTGGACATCGCCCAGCAGGCGGCGCTGGATAAGCTTTTAAGCCAGCTTTCCGGCAGGGGCATCGCGGTGGTGATGAGCAGTCATGACTTAAACCACACGCTGCGTCACGCGCATCGCGTATGGCTACTGGCGCGCGGCAAACTGCTCGCCAGCGGCCCGCGTGATAATGTCCTTACGCCGCCCAATCTTGCGAATGCTTACGGTATGCCTTTCCGGCGGCTGGATATTGAAGGCCACCGAATGCTGATTTCTACCGCTCAGGAATAACCCTTTCTTGCAAGGTAGTAAGGCAACAGGCTAAATTACACAAAGGACAAAAAAAGCAGAGGAATCGTCTGGAAATGCGCTTCTGGTTTCTACTCGTGGGCATATTATTACTTGCAGGATGCAGCAGCCATCGTGCGCCACCCCCTAATCCACGGTTATCGGATTCCATAACGGTGATCGCCAATCTCAACGAACAGTTGCAAAACTGGCGCGGGACACCCTATCGCTATGGTGGCATGAGCCGCGGAGGCGTTGATTGCTCGGGCTTTGTGCTGATGACGATGCGCGATAAATTCGATCTACAGCTCCCGCGAGACACCCGCACACAGGCGAAGATTGGCACAGAAATAGATAAAGATGATTTATTGCCTGGCGACCTGGTATTCTTTAAAACCGGTTCGGGTGAAAGCGGTCTGCATGTTGGCATATATGATACCGACAACCAGTTTATCCATGCCTCGACCAGTCGCGGTGTGATGCGGTCTTCCTTAGATAACGTTTACTGGCGCAAAAACTTCTGGCAGGCCCGGCGTATTTAGTCATCTTCATTTCTTTCTTGAGCGCGATTTAGGTTAAGTCGCGCTTATTTTGACTCTATGCGGTTTGCGATACATTAAGTAACATTTATTTATTCTGTAACTGTCTGTTTTCACTGATACTGGATATTATCAGATATCCAGGATAAGATTATTTTTAGATTGAGGGATAAATCTAAAAAAATAAAAGGACCGAATGAAATTAATCCTAATAAAATCAATAAAGTTGAATTGTTTTAGCCATTGCGCCAGGATGCAAGAAATCCTCTTTAACGCGGGGCCGGCGCTATGATTGTCACCCTGAATAATCCTTATCAGTCTGAACTGTTATTACTTCCAGCGCGTAATTTAGCGGGAGAGCTACAAGGGTTAGAAGTTTTAACTAACTTCGTTGGTGTGGGGGCTGACGTGCGCATTCCCACCGAGCTGGTGGCGCCGCATCTCACAGCAGAAGAAGAGTTAATCCTGTTTCAGGAAAAACTCGCTCTGATCGATTCCTGCAAACTTTTTTTTGTTCAGCACCAGCTTATTGCATGGATAAATATTACGCCTGTCATTGGTGAGTTTCTTTTAACTGACAGAAATGCCGCGTCAATATTAGATCGTTACCCGTTTATTGAGTTCACTGTTAATGAGAATTATCCCGGTTTAAATAACGGTAAGGATGATCTCATGCTGGCGAGAATGGCGATCCATTTCCCAATGGTGCTGGCAGACTACGGTGCAGGCGCGGCGTCGAATAAAGCTGTTTTTGACGGTTTGTTTACCCGGATTGTGTTCGATAAAGGTTTTATCCAGCAGCGAGTCGTCGAGTTTTCTTTCGAGCCTTTTATGCGCGCAATTCTCGCGCAAATCTCACCATATTGCCTGTCGGTTATGGTGGCAGGCGTAGATGATGAAGACATTTTGCGCCGGATGCTGCCCTTCAGCTTTAGCGCCATGCAGGGCAACCTGTGGGCCGCTGTCACCGCCGAGCAAGTAACTACGCTGGTTCAGCGATAACCCTGGTATTCGCCCGTGTTTAAGCATGGGTAAACCCTCTACACTAAGGACAGGAGGACCTATGACCCTGTCTTTTACTGCTCACTGGCACGATGAACTGCCGGGCTTTTACACCGCACTCAACCCGACACCGCTGACCAATGCCCGTTTGATTTGGCATAACGCGAGTCTGGCAAACGATTTAGGCGTTCCCTCGTCACTCTTCCAGCCAGCCTCTGGCGCTGGGGTCTGGGGCGGCGAAACGCTGCTTCCCGGCATGCAGCCACTGGCGCAGGTCTACAGCGGCCACCAGTTTGGCGTCTGGGCCGGACAGCTCGGTGATGGGCGTGGCATTCTGCTCGGGGAACAACAGCTTGCGAATGGGCAAACCGTCGACTGGCACCTGAAAGGTGCTGGTTTAACGCCGTACTCCCGCATGGGTGACGGACGCGCGGTGCTGCGCTCAACAATCCGTGAAAGTCTGGCCTCAGAAGCGATGCACGCCCTGGGTATCCCCACGACGCGCGCGTTATCGATTGTGACCAGCGATACCCAGATTGCCCGCGAAACCTATGAGCCGGGCGCGATGCTGATGCGTATCGCCCAAAGCCACGTGCGTTTTGGTCACTTCGAGCACTTCTACTATCGTCGCGAACCGGAAAAAGTGCGCCAGCTGGCCGATTTTGTTATCCGCCACCACTGGCCGCAGTGGGCCGACGATGCGGATAAATACGTCCTGTGGTTCCGTGATGTTGTGACACGCACCGCCTCGCTGATGGCCTGCTGGCAAACCGTCGGGTTCGCTCACGGGGTCATGAACACTGACAACATGTCCATTTTGGGGCTGACGATGGACTACGGTCCGTACGGTTTTCTCGATGACTATCAGCCGGACTTAATCTGTAATCATTCGGATCACCAGGGGCGTTACAGCTTTGAAAACCAGCCGGCGGTTGGGCTGTGGAATTTACAGCGTCTTGCTCAATCGCTCTCGCCGTTTATCGACGTTGACGCCCTGAACGATGCGCTGGATCTTTATCAGGACGTACTGCTGCAGGAATACGGCAAGCTGATGCGCCGCAAGCTCGGGCTGTTGACGCAAGAGAAAGGCGATAACGAGATTCTGAATGCGCTGTTTGCACTGATGGCCCGCGAAGGTAGCGACTACATCCGCACCTTCCGCATGCTGAGTCAGACGGAAAAGCACAGTGCCGCCTCGCCACTGCGCGATGAGTTTATCGACAGAGCGGCATTTGACAGCTGGTTCGTCACTTACCGCGAGCGTTTGCAGAGGGAAACAGTTCAGGATGACGCTCGTCAGGCGCAAATGAAAGCTGTTAACCCGGCGATGGTTCTGCGCAACTGGCTGGCGCAACGCGCAATTGAACAGGCAGAGCAGGGGGATTATGCAGAATTGCATCGTCTGCACGAGGCCTTGAGCACACCGTTTGCCGATCGCAGCGATGATTATGCCAGCCGCCCACCAGACTGGGGCAAGCGGCTGGAAGTGAGTTGTTCAAGCTAAGGGGCGAGAAACACCTGCGGAGTGGCATGCGCCGGATGCTGGCCAACGTGCACCTGAGCGCCATACCAGCGGGCCAAATCGTCGGCCCGCAGCACGCTTTCCGGCGAACCCTGTGACACAATTTGTCCTTCGTGCAATAACACAATTCGGTCTGCCCACAGGGCGGCCAGATTGAGATCGTGAAGGACAACGCAAACGTGAAGATTTCCCTGCACGGTTAAAGATTTCATCAGCCGCAGCAAATGCTGCTGGTGGTAAAGATCCAGTGCCGACGTCGGTTCATCGAGAAACAGCCAGCCGCGCGGTGCGCCGTCACACCACAGCTGCGCCAGCGCGCGGGCAAGCTGAACGCGCTGTTGCTCACCGCCCGACAGAGCCGCATATTTTCGTCCCGCCAGCGGCAGACAGCCGGTCAGCTGCATCACCTGATGGATGACAGACGCTTCCGGCTGCTGAGTCCAGGGCGCGCGTCCCATGCCAATCACCGCTTCAATCGGCCAGTCGAACCCCAGCTGAGTTTGCTGGCGCATGACCGCGCGATGACGGGACAGTGTCTGCGTGCTCCAGGCGTCCAGCGCTTTTCCACCCAGCATAATGTGCCCGGAGCCAGGTTTGAGAAAACCGGTCAGCAGGCGCAGTAACGTTGATTTCCCTGCGCCGTTAGGCCCGATCAGCGCCACCAGTTCGCCCTGTTCCAGCGAGAGCGAGACATCGTGGATCACGGTCTTTTCTGCTGTGCCGTAGGTCAGTCTTTGTGCGTTAAAGTGTTCAGCCATTCTGTCCTCCGCGACGGAAAATGAGCCACAGGAACCACGGTGCACCGAGCAGACTGGTCAGCAAGCCAACCGGCATTTCCGCCGGGGAAACCACCGTTCGGGCGATAGTGTCGGCAATCAGCAGTAAAAAGGCACCCGACAGAACCGAGCCAGGGATCACCGCGCGGTGGTCCGAACCCAGCCACATGCGCATCAGGTGCGGAACCACCAGACCGATAAAGCCAATCACGCCGCTCACGGCAACCGCCGAGGCGACCAGCAGCGCGCTGCAAAGCAGTAAAATACGCTGCACGATGCGAACATCGACGCCCAGGTAGTGCGCTTCTTCATCGCCGAGTTGCAGCAGATTCAGTGCGCTCGCCAGCCGCCAGATAATGAGCACCGTCGGAATCATTAGCGAGGTCGCGGCCAGCAGCGTCGACCACTGAGCCGCTCCCAGACTGCCCATACCCCACAGCGAGAGTTGACGCAGCTGGGCATCATTACTCACCCACGACAGCACGCCCACCGCCGCACCGCAAAGTGCGTTAATGGCTATGCCGACCAACAGTAGTCGCGACAGAGAGCTGTCACGCTGCTGGCTGAGCAGGAAAATCACCAGTGTCGCCGCCAGTGCGCCAATAAACGCTGCCAGCATCGGGGCATAAAGCATCAGCAGGGCAGGCAGGGTAATAGGCAATACCACCCACAGCGCCACGGCGCAGGCGGCACCGCTACTGATCCCCAGCAGTCCAGGATCGGCAAGCGGATTACGAAACAGGCCCTGCATCACACAGCCCGCCAGCGCCAGCGACCCTCCAATCACCAGCGCCAGCAGCACGCGCGGCAGACGAATGGTAAACCAGATCTGACGCAGCGCGTCGTCGGTGCCATTCCACAGCAGATTGACCGGCAGGCGCAACGCGCCAAAACCGGTCGCCAGCAGCGTCATTAGCACTAGCGTGAAAGCCAGCGTCCACAGAGAGAACGTGATCCGCCGGGGCATCAGGGCAGTTGCTCCGCTTTGTCGCGCAATTGCTGAATCGCCTGCGGCGTACGCACGCTAAAACCGAGCAGCGCCATATCGTCAATCTGCAATACCTGCTTATTCTTACCCGCAGGCGTTTGCGCCAGACCTGGCAGCTTCCACAGATTCTCTTCCCCGCCCATCGCTTTTACGCCGTCCTGCGAAATCACCACCAGATCGGGCTGGCTGGCAATCACGCCTTCCTGCGAAAGCGCCTGATATCGGGAAAAACCCTGCATCGCGTTTTGCAAACCGGCGGCGCTGATCGCCGCATCCGCTCCGGTTTGCTGCCCGGCCGCCATAGCGCTCATTCCGCCGTGGTTGAGGATGAACAGCACCCGTTTGTTAAGCGGAGTTGACGGCAGTGCCGCCAGCGCCTCACGCACGCTTTTGCGCAACGCTTCGCCTTGCTCAACGCGATGAGTCGCCTCGGCGATAACGCGGATCTTCTCGTCGATGACGCTCAGATCGTTGCTTCCCGGCACGCTCAGCACCTTAACCTTGCTCTGCTCGACCTGTTTGAGTACCAGCGACGGCTGCGCCTGTACGCTCGCCAGCACCAGCGTCGGGCGCATCGCCAGAATGCCCTCGGCATTGAGCTGACGCAAATAGCCGACATCTGGCAGGGCAGTCGCCTGCTTTGGCCACAGGCTGGTGCTGTCGCGGGCGACGAGAGAAGACTCCGCGCCCAGGGCATAGACAATCTCCGTCACATCGCCGCCGAGAGAAACGATCTTCTCCTGGGTCGCTGCAAAGGCCGTCAGCGGCAGCGCGACAATCAGGGCAAGCAGTTTTCTCATGCGGCCAGCCCTTTTGGCGTCAGGGCGTCGATCTGCGCGCGCCACTGAGTCTGTTCCGGCTGGCCTTCGGTGCGCTGGCCGTACAGCTGCGCGATCTGTGTGCCGTCCGCGGCAAACAGCTCAAGGCTGGTCACATGGCCGTCGGCGGTCGGTTTACGCGTCACCCAGGTCTCAGCGATAGTCTCTTCCAGCAAATGCAGGGTAAAGGTCGGGTTGAAAATGTTCAGCCAGCCTTTCATTGGCACCAGTTTTTTCACCGCACCGGTGAAGATCTGCACGCAGCCTCGGTTGCCGACGAAGACCATGATCTCGTTGCCATCCTGACGTGCGGTTTCCAGCAGCTGCGCCAGGGCGCTGTTGTCCACTTTGCAGGCCAGATCGTCACCCACCAGGCGGAACGCCTGTTGACGGCTCAAATTGTGGCGTTTCAGCAGGCTGAAGAACTGGTGCACGTCGGTCATCGCACGCCATTCGCTATCCACGGTTTTACCGTCAACGTCAGAGGAGTGAACCACGGCTTCGGCGGTTTTAAGCTCCAGCGGCGGATTATCGGCGAAGATAAAGCGGGTCAGGACATCACCCCACGCGGAGACGTCGGTATTGTCGGTGGTGTAAACTTTCAGCAGCGCATCGCCCTGATGGTCAAAGAATTGAATACTCTGACGCTCACCGCGCGCGGTGGCTTCGCTGATGTGGAACACGCTGGCCCACTGGTTCAGGAACAGGCGCAAATCCAGCGCACCGGGGTTCAATACCAGCCCGGCGTGGCCGTTCAGGTGTTGGTTAGTAAAGGCACCGACCTGCTCATGCACCGCGTATTCGTTGCGACAGATGCACTTGGTTTCGCCGACCGCTTCCAGCGCGGTGAGGATCTCACGGATTTCCCCGTGCAGACGCCAGGCGTCATGGCCCACGCGTGCGGAGGTCAGTTCGGCTTCGCTGATGTTCATCATGGCGGCGATGTCACGCGCGTATTTGCCAGGGTTTTGTTCTTTTAGCTCATTCCAGCGTGTGTAGTGATTCATTGTCTCTTCCTTCCAGATAAGCGCCCCGGCGAGCCGGGGCAAGGTGATTACCACTGATAACTGACGAAAATCTTGCCGTTGCGTCCATCCTGCGGGATGCCCTGCGGGGACCAGTACTCTTTGTCAAAGGCGTTGCCGAGCACCAGGGTGGTAGTGACGCCTTTCAGCTGTTCCTGGCCCTGATAGCTGACGTAGAAATCATTCACTGCGTAGCCCGGCTGCTTGCTGTAGCTGCTGCTGATGTGGGTCGAACGATCGACGAAGGTGCCAATCCAGCCCACGGAGTAGCCGCTCTGTGCCACCGGGACGTTCAGTTTGCTGGTCACGGTGTCCGGGTTGATGCTGGAGATGTACTCGCCGGTGTCGGTATCTTTGCCACGCGTGCGGTTGTAGGCCATATCTAGGCTGAACAGGTCAGCGGAGTATTTCGCCATCACGTCCCAGCCCCAAATTTTGGCATTCGGTACGTTATAGGACATGGTCGTCGCGGCGGCAAAGTCGACGGTGGTGGAAATGTAATCTTTCGCTTTGGTGTCGAAGTAGCTGGCTTTGAACTCCAGCTCGTCGTTGGCAAGCATCAAATCGTCAAAGCGCAGACCAAAGCCGTACTCCTGCGTTTCGTTGGTTTCCGGACGCAGATTCGGGTTTGGCACCCAGTAGTTAGTGTAGAAATTGCCGATGGAAAAGTGTTTGGAATCGTTATACATCTCGCCCATCGTTGGCGCACGGAACGCCTGCGCATAGGAACCGAACAGCATCAGCCAGTCGGCTGGCGTCACGGTCAGGCCCGCGCGGGAGGACCATTTGTCCGCATCCACATCTTCGTACCCTTCGCTGCTGCCACGGTAGTTGTCATAGCGCGTGCCGCCCAAAAGGGTGACTGGCAGATCGCGCAGGGTGATTTCGTCCTGCAGCCAGCCGGAGCTGAAATCGATTTTGGCGTCCGGGAAGCCGGTGGTGGAGCCGCCCGGATTTTGCTCCTGACGATAATATTCACCGCCGTAGGTCAGCAGATGAGAGGCAAAGGAGTCGGTGAAGAGGCGCGTGCGGTTCTCCACTTTCCCGCCTTTGGTGGTCTGCTTGCGGAACTCGGCGGTGCGGTCGACGTTCTGGGCGTTAATACGCGCTTCGGACCAGTACAGCTTAGTACTGGCGTTCAGCCAGTCATTACCTTCCGGCGCAATGTTGTAAGAGAGCTGTGCATCGCGCTGGATGGTGGAGCGATCTGTCATCGGGTTGCTGCTGTCGCTCGCATCAATGGTTTGCGGGTTTTTCGGTTCCTGTGCGGCGTTGTTGTAATAGCGCAGGGAACCGCCCAGGGTCTGAGCGCTGTCGATTTTCCAGCTGCCTTTCGCCAGCATGTTGTTGATGGATTCGTCGTTAGGCGCGGTGGTGCCGTCGCTCTGGCGCAAATCCCCGCGATCGCGGCTGGACCAGGCCACGACGCCGTCCAGCGTATCGGTGCGACCAAACGCGCTCGCGCCCATGCCAATGCTGTGATCGCCAGTCGCGCCGGTGCCGAACACGCGGAAGCCGCTGTTCTTACCGGCATCCAGCAGATCTTTCGCATCCACCGTGTCATAAGAGATCACACCGCCCATTGCGCCGCTGCCGTACAGCAGGGCTGACGGGCCGCGTACCACTTCGATACGTTTGATCAGCGCGGGATCGAGGAAGGTACTGTTCAGGTGGCCGGTATCGGTGCCCTGGCGCACGCCATCCACCAGAATCAATACGCCACGGCGGTCATACCCGCGCAGATTGACGTCCTGGCCGTTGGTGCGACCGGTACCGTCCAGCGTAATGCCCGGCACGTTGCGCAGCAGATCGGCGGCGGAGCTGGCGGTTTGTTTTTCAGGGGCGGTGGCGTCGATCACGCTCACCATCATCGGCGCTTCAAAGGCGCTGCGGGCGTTGCCCGTGGCGGTGACGGTGATGTCTTCTGAGGCCGCAGTGGCCGCTATCGCCGCGCCCGGCAGGGCACTGATAACAGCCAGCGCCAGCAGCGATGGGCGCAAAGACGCGGAATGCAGGTATGGCATAGCAACTCTCCATTTGGAAATCGAAAGCGCTGGCTGCCTGGGGATCACCTGGGTGGCTGGCGAATTTTATCGGTATTGTTTATTTAGTGAGAATCAGTTTTCCGGCATGGGTCTGGCGCAGCAGGTAGTGCTGGCCGTCATGCTCAATAATGACCCGGCCCTCATCGCCGAGCAGCGTTTTGCTGTCAATGCGACGTTCAGTGGGAGCAGGTTTTGGCTGTGTGCGGTCTTGTTCGAGCGTTGCCGTGCTGTTATTGATGCGTGACATAGTGTTTAAAAATAACAATCAATGTAACAATGATAATCATTATCAACAAAGTGAAATTTTACGGCAAGCGTTTTTGTGAAAAATTTGTGACGAGATCAATTTCCGTGAATTTTCAGAAGGTTTTGTAGGTCGGGTAAGCGAAGCGCCACCCGACGCAGGCGGCAGGATTTTGTAGGCTGGAGGCTCAGGGGACAGGGTTTTGTAGGTCGGGTAAGCGCAGCGCCACCCGACACCAGGGGCAGGAATACTAGAACCGGGTTCCCACAGCCGCCGCCAGTTTTTCCAGCAGCAACTCACTATCTTCCCAGCTCAGACACGGATCGGTAATTGACTGACCATACGTAATCGGCTGTCCGGCGACCACTTTCTGCGTGCCTTCTTTCAGGAAGCTCTCCGCCATGATTCCGGCGACTGCCGTTGAACCACTGCGGATCTGCTGGCAAATCTCATCGCACACGTCCAGCTGACGGCGGTGCTGTTTCTGGCAGTTACCGTGGCTGAAATCGACCACCAGATGTTCCGGCAGATCAAACTCGTGCAGCGTATCGCACGCCGACGCAATATCTTCTGTGTGGTAGTTCGGCTTTTTACCGCCGCGCATAATGATATGCCCGTAAGGGTTGCCGCTGGTTTGGTAGATGGTCATCTGGCCGTTTTTATCCGGCGAGAGGAACATATGGCTGGCGCGCGAGGCGCGAATTGCATCCACCGCAATGTGCGTATTACCGTCGGTACCATTCTTAAAGCCCACCGGACACGAGAGCGCAGAGGCCATCTCGCGGTGGATCTGGCTTTCAGTTGTACGTGCGCCGATTGCCCCCCAACTGATGAGATCGGCGATAAACTGCCCGGTCACCATATCGAGAAACTCGGTGGCGGTCGGCACGCCCAGCTCGTTAACCTGCAGGAGCAGTTTGCGCGCCAGCTCAATACCGTGGTTCACGCGGTAGCTGCCGTTGAGGTCAGGATCGGAGATAAGTCCTTTCCAGCCCACCACGGTACGCGGCTTTTCAAAGTAGGTGCGCATCACGATTTCAAGGCGATCCTGATGTTTATCACGCAGCACTTTCAGGCGCTGCGCGTAATCCATTGCGGCATCGAGATCGTGAATAGAGCAGGGGCCAATAATCACCAGTAAACGGCGGTCTTCACCGTTAAGGATTTTTTCAATGCGTCGACGTGACGCTGTCACGTGTTCCGCAACGCTTGCAGAGACCGGGTGGCGCAGCGCCAGTTCGGCGGGGGTCACCAGACTTTCGATACGCGCAGTGCGAAGTTCGTCAGTTTTGTTCATGGAAGTTCTCAGAATTTTTTGCTTCATCGGCAGACTACCGGGAAGTGATGGGCATCACCTTAAACCAATCCCTGCTGATTTCAAGTTCGGGGCAAACCCGCCCCGAGAGTGGACGCAATGATAACTGAAAATAAACTATCGTACTAGCATATTAGTACATGCGGCGATTCAGTCCCATGATGTCGAGGATTTTTGTGGCGATCTCTTCGACCGAATAGTTGGTGCTATTCAGCCACGGAATCTGATTCTTGCGATACAGGGCTTCCACTTCTGATACTTCCATACGGCACTGGCGCATCGAGGCATAGCGGCTGTTTTCGCGACGCTCCTCGCGAATGGCGGCCAGACGCTCTGGATTAATCGTCAATCCAAACAGCTTATGTTGCAGTGGTTTCAGAGCGGCAGGCAGCACAAGGTTATCCATATCATCAGCAATAAACGGATAGTTTGCCGCGCGGATACCAAACTGGAGAGCAAGATAGAGACTGGTCGGCGTTTTACCGCAACGCGACACGCCCAGCAAAATCACCTGCGCCTGATCGAGATTGCGCATCGAAATACCGTCGTCGTGGGCGAGGGTGTAATCGATGGCGGCGATGCGTGCATCGTACTTCACCAGATTGCCGGGGTTCAGACCGTGAGTACGATGGGCGATCGGCGTCGGGTCGAGCTTGAGCTCGCCTTGTAACGGGGCCACCAGGGCCTGCACGATATCCTGACAAAAACCTTCACTCTGCAAAATAATGGTACGAATTTCGGGAATAACAATGGAATAGAAGACTAACGGACGCACACCGGTTTGCTGGAAAATAGCATCAATTTGCTCTTTCACCGCCTTTGCCCGGCTCTCGTTTTCAACAAACGGCAGCGTGATGCTGTTAATCGCAACGGGGAATTGCGACATCACCGCATGCCCCAGCACCTCGGCGGTGATCGCCGTACCATCAGAAATATAAAAAACATGGCGATCCACAGCATTATCCATTTTATCCACCCTGAATAGCGTACGTAATTGCCTGAAAGCATAAATTAAAAAAGTAAAATACACAGCAAAGAACTTGTCTGAATTATAAATGAAATGGTGTTTTTGATTTTACTGAAAAGTGGATTTCATTTTTAAAATAGACGCTTAGTTTTAAGGGTTTTTGTACGAATCTATAGGAATCATCGGGTTAGCGCTTGATGGGAAAGTGTCCGAAAAACAGAAAAATAAAAGTGCTTACACGATTCACCGTTTTTTTGCGGGGAATAAATATGCCAGTATAAATACGAAGTCAGGCGTTACTTACTCCGTTTAAATATCACAAAAGGATTGTTTCGATGTCCAACAATGGCTCGTCACCGCTGGTGCTTTGGTATAACCAACTCGGCATGAATGATGTAGACAGAGTTGGAGGCAAAAATGCCTCCCTGGGTGAAATGATTACAAATCTGTCGGGTATGGGCGTTTCCGTACCGAACGGGTTTGCCACAACTGCCGACGCGTTTAACTATTTTTTAGACCAGAGCGGTGTTAACCAGCGCATTTACGACCTGCTGGACCAAACGGATATTGATGATATTGCCGCGCTGAACAAAGCCGGTGCACAAATCCGCCAGTGGATCATCGACACACCTTTCCAGCCGGAGCTGGAAAAAGCCATTCACGATGCTTATAACCAACTCTCCGCTGATGACGCGCAAGCCTCGTTCGCCGTGCGTTCCTCTGCCACCGCAGAAGACATGCCGGACGCCTCTTTTGCCGGACAGCAGGAAACCTTCCTGAACGTTCAGGGCTATGACGCGGTGCTGGTGGCGGTGAAGCATGTGTTTGCCTCCCTGTTTAACGACCGCGCGATCTCCTATCGCGTGCATCAGGGCTATGACCACCGTGGCGTGGCGCTCTCTGCGGGTGTGCAGCGTATGGTGCGCTCGGACATTGGCTCATCCGGCGTGATGTTCTCCATTGACACTGAATCCGGTTTCGACCAGGTGGTGTTTATCACTTCCGCCTGGGGTCTGGGCGAAATGGTGGTGCAAGGCGCGGTCAACCCAGATGAATTCTACGTACACAAACCGACGCTGGCGGCTAACCGTCCGTCGATCGTGCGCCGCACAATGGGTTCCAAAAAAATCCGCATGATCTACGCCCCGAGCCAGGAACATGGCAAACAGGTGAAAATCGAAGACGTGCCGCAGGAGCAGCGCGATCGCTTCTCGCTGACCGATGCGGAAGTTCAGGAACTGGCGAAACAGGCCGTTCAGATTGAGAAACATTACGCTCGTCCGATGGATATCGAATGGGCGAAAGACGGCCACACCGGCAAATTGTTTATCGTGCAGGCTCGTCCTGAAACCGTGCGTTCGCGCGGCCAGGTGATGGAGCGTTACACGCTGCATGCGCAAGGCAAAATCGTTGCTGAAGGGCGCGCGATTGGTCATCGTATCGGTGCCGGTCCGGTGAAAGTGATCCACGACATCAGCGAGATGGACCGTATTCAGCCTGGCGACGTGCTGGTGACGGACATGACCGACCCGGACTGGGAACCGATCATGAAGAAAGCCGCGGCCATCGTCACTAACCGTGGTGGACGTACCTGTCACGCGGCGATCATCGCTCGTGAACTGGGCATTCCGGCGGTTGTCGGCTGCGGTGACGCCACCGAGCGCATGAAAGACGGCGAGAAAGTCACCGTCTCCTGTGCCGAGGGCGATACCGGCTACGTTTACGCGGATATTCTCGACTTCAGTGTGAAAAGCTCCAGCGTCGACACCATGCCGGACCTGCCGCTGAAGATTATGATGAACGTCGGGAACCCGGATCGCGCCTTTGATTTCGCCTGTCTGCCGAACGAAGGCGTGGGTCTGGCACGTCTGGAATTTATCATTAACCGTATGATCGGCGTGCACCCGCGCGCGCTGCTTGAGTTTGACGACCAGACTCCACAATTGCAGAACGAAATTCGCGAAATGATGAAAGGCTACGACTCGCCGAAAGAGTTCTACGTTGGCCGTCTGACAGAAGGGATTGCGACTCTGGGCGCGGCATTCTATCCGAAACGTGTGATTGTGCGTCTGTCGGACTTCAAGTCCAACGAATACGCCAACCTGGTGGGTGGCGAGCGCTACGAGCCGGAAGAAGAGAACCCGATGCTCGGCTTCCGTGGGGCCGGTCGCTACGTGGCCGATAGCTTCCGCGACTGCTTCGCCCTCGAGTGTGACGCCGTAAAACGCGTGCGCAACGAGATGGGATTGACCAACGTCGAAATCATGATTCCGTTCGTACGTACCGTCGATCAGGCCAAAGCGGTGATCGATGAGCTGGCGCGCCAGGGTCTGAAGCGTGGCGAGAACGGGCTGAAGATCATCATGATGTGCGAAATCCCGTCCAACGCCTTACTGGCTGAGCAGTTCCTGGAACATTTTGATGGCTTCTCTATCGGCTCTAACGATATGACGCAGCTGACGCTCGGTCTGGACCGTGATTCCGGCGTGGTATCTGAGCTGTTCGATGAACGTAACGAAGCGGTGAAAGCGCTGCTGTCGATGTCCATCCGCGCCGCCAAGAAACAGGGCAAATACGTCGGGATTTGTGGGCAAGGCCCATCCGATCACGAGGACTTTGCCGCCTGGCTGATGGAAGAGGGGATCGACAGCCTATCCCTGAACCCGGATACCGTGGTGCAAACCTGGCTGAGCCTGGCAGAACTGAATAAGTAACATTGACTGTGCCGTCTCTTTTATTCTGTAAAAGGGACGGCAACACACTATTCCCCCAGTATGCTCCTCGTCACACTTACCGCAATTAACCAAATATCGTAATCAGTCTGTTAATTTCTACAATTGTTAGCCCGCGAAGCGCTGCTAATAATTGAGCCTTACTGCGCATTACCCTACATCGTGCGCACTGGTTGAAATACGTTTTAACCTGATAAAAGGCTATTAAAAATGACGATCTCCTCTGTATTACGTACCAAAGATAAAATAGGTTACGGACTCGGCGATATGGCAAGCGCCCTGGTCTGGCAGACTGCCACCTTATTTCTGGCTTATTTCTATACGGATGTATTTGGTTTACCTGCGGCGATTATGGGCACCATGTTTCTGGTGGTGCGCGTGGTGGATGCTTTTGTCGATCCGTGCATTGGCGCGCTGGTGGATCGCACCCAGACGCGGCACGGGCGTTTTCGACCCTGGCTGCTGTGGTTCGCTATTCCGTTTGGCGTGAGTTGTTTGATCACCTTTTACGTGCCGGATGTCGGCCCAACGGCAAAAATTGCTTACGCCTGTGTCACTTACACATTGCTGAGCCTGATCTATTCGGCAATTAACGTGCCGTACTGCGCGATGCCCGGTGCGCTGACGATGGATCCGCGTGAACGTCACTCCCTGCAATCATGGCGCTTTGGCTTGTCCTTTATCGGCGGACTGATCGTGACGGTTATTGCTCTGCCGCTGGTATCACACTTAGGCGACGGCAACGTCCAGAAGGGCTATTTCTATGCTATGAGTCTGATGGGCCTGTTAGGCATCATCTTATTCTTCATCTGCTTCTTTATGACCCGCGAGCGTTATTCTCCGCGCAATGACACCTCCGGCTCGATGCTCACGGATTTAAAACTGTTAGCCGCAAACAGCCAATGGCGCATTGTTTTTGTGTTTAATATTTTGCTGCTCACGGCAGTGGTGACGCGCGGCTCCGCCACCCTATATTACGTCAATTATGTGTTGTTACGTCCGGATCTCGTTTTTGCCTTTATCGTCTCCGGAATGGTGGCCTCCTTAAGCGGTGCCTTATTATCCGAAAGGTTATTGGGGAAATTTGACCGCGTCCGCGCCTACCAATGGACGATTATTTCCTTTGTGATTTTTGGCGCACTGATTTTCTTCCTGCCGCCGACGCAAATCTGGCTGATCTTCGGCCTGAATATCATCTTTAGCTTTATCCAAAACCTCACCACCCCGCTGCAATGGACCATGTTCTCGGACGTGGTGGATTACGAAGAACACCGTAGCGGCCGACGTCTGGACGGGCTGGTGTTTTCCACCGCGCTGTTCGCCATCAAATTCGGCCTTGCCCTCGGCGGTGCCGTGGTCGGCTGGGTGCTGGGAATGATGAACTACGTGCCAGGGCAGGAAATGCAAAGTCCGCAGGTACTCACCACCATTAATGCCCTGTTCACCCTGATCCCCTGCGTGCTGTTTATCGGCATGGTGGTGCTGCTCTCGGTTTACAAGCTGAACAGCCGCCGGGTGAATTCCATAGCAAGAGAGCTTGCCAGCAAGCGCGAAGCGCGTACCTATGCGGGGCAAACCCCGGCCTTTCATTCCGCTACACAGGAGTAAAATATGACTGCCATCTACAAGGACGCGGGCTATCCCGTGCAGGAACGTGTCGCTGACTTACTGGCGCGTATGACCCCGGAAGAGAAATTCGCGCAGATGCACGCTTACTGGCTGATTCTCGATGAGAACGGGAACCATCGTGAACGCAGCGACCTCAGTGACGAATTTGCGGGTGTGAGTGAACAGGCCGCGTTAAGCGAACGGCTAAAACTCGGAGTTGGGCAAATCACCCGCCCGTTAGGAACGCATATTGTCGATGCCCACACCGGCGTGCGTGCGGCTAACAGGCTGCAACGGATGATGATTGAGGAAACCCGCCTCGGTATCCCGGCGCTGTTTCATGAGGAGTGTCTGGTCGGCCTGCTGTGCAAAGACGCGACGCTGTTCCCGTCATCCCTGAACTACGGTTCGACCTGGGACCCGGAGCTGGTCAAGCGCGCGGCGCAGCAGATTGGTCATGAGGCGCGTTCGGTGGGCTGTCAGCAGGGGCTGGCTCCGGTGCTGGATGTCTCCCGCGATGTGCGCTGGGGGCGTACCGAAGAGACGTTCGGCGAAGATCCGTGGCTGGTGGGCGTGATGGCGACGGCTTATGTCGAAGGACTGCAGGGCGAAAAACGCGATCTGCTCGCGACCCTCAAACACTATGTCGGCCACTCGTTTAGCGAAGGGGCGCGCAACCATGCCCCGGTCCATCTCGGTTTCTGCGAGCTGAACGACACCTTCCTGCTGCCATTTGAGATGGCGGTAAAACGGGCCAACGCCGGATCGGTGATGCCGGCCTATCATGATATCGACAATCAACCTGGCCACAGTGACAGCTTTTTGCTGACCACCGTTCTGCGCGAACAGTGGGGCTTCGACGGGATCGTGGTGGCCGACTACGGCGGTGTCAGCCTGCTGCATCAGCATCACGGCATTTCCCACGACGCGGCTGAGTCTGCTGCACTGGCCTTCAACGCCGGGCTGGACGTGGAGCTGCCGAAAGATGACTGCGCCCGCCATCTCGCGGAGGCGGTCGAACGCGGGCTGATTTCGATGGAGAAGATCGATGAAATCGTCTCCCGCGTGCTCAGCGAAAAATTCCGCTTAGGCTTGTTTGAGCATCCCTATACGCAAGAAGAGAATATCGATCTGCAGAATGCGCAAACCCGTCAGGTGGCGCGCGAGGTCGCGACCCGCTCGCTGACGCTGCTGGAAAACAACGGCGTGCTGCCGATATCCGGTAAACCGCGCGTGGCGGTCGTCGGGCCGACCGCTGACGATCCGCTGGCGCTGCTGAGCGGCTACAGCTTCCCGGTGCATCTGATCATCAGCGATATGGTCGAAGAGACCTCGCAGGTGACGACGCCGCTTGCCGCCCTGAAAAATTATCTCGGGGATGCTCAGGTTCGCTACGCCAAAGGTTGCCACATTATCGAGCACCGCATGGCGGGCGCGCCGGTCTTCCCTGGTGACAGCGGCGGCAAACCGATGCAGCAATCGCCAGTGTCGTTTGATACCAGCCTGATCCCGCAGGCAGTGCGCACAGCGCAGGAGAGCGATGTGGTGGTCGCCTGCGTGGGCGATCTGGCCGGATTATTCCAGAGTGGCACTGTCGGCGAAGGCTCTGATACGGACAGTCTCAACTTGCCTGGCGTGCAACAGCAACTGCTGGAAGCGCTGGTGGCGACTGGCAAACCGGTGGTGGTAGTCATGACTGGCGGGCGTCCATACAACCTGCAAGGTCTGGAAGATAAGGTCGCGGCCCTACTGCTGGCCTGGGCTCCAGGGCAGGAGGGCGGTTGGGCTATCGCCGACGTGCTGACTGGACGCGCTGAACCGCAGGGCCGCCTGGTGGTGAGTGTTCCGAAAAGCGCCGGAGCGATGCCGTACTACTACAACCACAAGCTGAAAAGCGGCGGCACGCCGTTCGCCTTCCACTTTGGTTCGCGTTATCCCTTCGGTTTTGGCCTCGGCTGGACACAATTCTCCTGCGAATCTGTGCGTCTTGCGCAAACCACTGTTCCAGTGGATGGCGAAGTGACCCTGAGCGTGGAAGTCAAAAACAGCGGTGAGCGCAGCGGTAGCGAAGTAGTGCAGGTGTATGTGCGCGACAAAGTGGCCTCGATGGTGCGTCCGTTGCAGGAACTCAAAGCGTTTCAGCGCGTGACGCTGTCGCCTGGCGAAACAGCGACGCTCACCGTCAGTCTACCGGTGGATATGTTTAACTTCACCCGGCGCGACGGCAAAAGAGTGGTCGAACCTGGCGAGTTTGAACTGCAGGTCGGTTTATCGTCGGCGGATATCCGCGGCGCGGTGACGGTGAATGTTTTCGGAGAGACGCATATATTGCCGAATGACTGGCGGATGCTGAGTTTGTGTGAGGTCAAACACGCGTAATCCGGATAAAAAAAAGCCCTTCGTGGGAGAAGGGCAAAGACTACACACAGCAATTCGTTGTTTCACTCAGGGGATTTCCATGCTTATAAATCAATGTGTTGATTCATAACCGTGAAGTAATAGTAGGTCATGCGAGGTTTTAGCGTCGATCAGATTCGTCTCAATAGTTTAAGAACTATGAAGATTTTGCGAGGTGAATGGCGTGATGATGCGGGGTGGGGCTGAGAAAAGTCCTAATACAGATTAGCCTGTCTTAAGTATCAGGCGGGTTTCCCCGCCTGAGGATTAATTACTGCTTATTCTTATCTTCAAGCTCATGCAGAACCACATCCGGGTCGGTTGCAGGCGCTGGGATTTCGTGAACCCACGCGGAGAACAGACGCCAGGTCACTGCCAGCAGTACAGGGCCGATAAACAGTCCGATCATGCCAAAGGCAATTAACCCGCCGATGACGCCGGAGAGGATAAGAATCAGCGGCAAATCTGCACCCATGCGAATCAGCATCGGACGGATAACGTTATCCATTGTTCCTACCACGCAGCTCCACACCAGCAGCACCGTGCCCCAGGTGGTATCGCCGCTCCAGTAGAGCCAGATAATGCAGGGAATGAGCACTAATAGCGGGCCAAGCTGTATCAGACAGGTGAGGATCATGATGACGGTGAGAATGGTTGCGTACGGCACGCCGGTGATCGCAAGCCCTATCCCGCCGAGAACCGCCTGCACCAGCGCTGTGACTACCACGCCCAGCGCCACGGCGCGCACGGCTTGCGCCGCCAACAGCACAGCAGCATCACCGCGAGTCCCCGCGAGGCGCGTCGCAAAATGACGCACGCCATGCGCAACTTGTTCACCGCGCCAGTAAAGCAGGGCGCTGAAGAGCAGCATCAGGGTACAGTGCATCATAAAGTGGCCGATATTGGCCGCCTGGGCGATAAACCAGGTGGTCGTCGTGCCGACGTACGGACGCACCTTCGCCATGATCGCGCTGCCGCCCATCTCCAGCAAGCTATGCCAGCCGCTGTAAAGCTTTGCGCCGACCAGTGGAATGCTGTTGAGCCACGCCAGATCCGGCACGGTCATCTCACCGCTGGTTATCCCGCGGATCACCGGCCCGCTGGTATCGACCAGGCTGTTAACCAGCAGCGCAATCGGAATAATGAAGACTAAAAAAAGCAGCAACGTCATCACCAGCACGGCGAGCGTACGGCGACCGAACAACAATTTCTGCAAGCGCAACAGCAGTGGCCAGGTGGCGACGACCACCGTACCTGCCCACGCAAATCCAAGGATGAACGGACGAACTATCCATAGACACGCAATGATCATGATGGCTAAAAACAGCACCGACAGCAGTATTTGCGCAACGTCCCTGGGCTGACGAGAAGTGACCATAAATGAAATTTACCTTAAATGAAGACCAGACAGTCTGGCCAAAACTGAAAACCGCATCCCTTAATCATTAGTGATTTCAGCGGTTTTTGACAGGCGAATTCTGCCCGTAATTCTGCTGGGCGTATAAGAAAAAAATGTGATACAACAATTCAAAGGCAAGTACAACGCAAACGATAAACAACTCTAATTAGGGTCTTCCGTAATGATCCCATTGATTTCTCAGGCACCCGGCGTCGTTCAGCTGGTGCTGACTTATTTGCAAGCACTGGAGCAACAGGGTTTTACAGGTGATACCGCCACCAATTATGCCGACAGGCTGACGATGGCGACCGACAACAGTATCTATCAGTTACTTCCCGATGCCGTCGTATTTCCTCGCTCGACCGCCGATGTGGCGCTGCTTTCTCGTATTGCCGCCCAGGAGCGTTTCGCCTCGCTGGTCTTTACGCCGCGCGGTGGCGGCACTGGCACCAATGGTCAGGCTCTGAATCAGGGCATCATCATTGATATGTCTCGTTACATGAACCGCATCATTGAGATAAACCCGGAAGAGGGCTGGGTGCGCGTCGAAGCGGGGGTGATTAAAGATCAGCTCAACCAGTTCCTGAAACCCTATGGTTACTTCTTTGCCCCGGAATTATCCACCAGCAACAGGGCGACACTTGGCGGGATGATTAACACCGATGCCTCCGGGCAGGGGTCGCTGGTGTACGGTAAAACCTCCGATCACGTGCTGGGCGTGCGCGCGGTTCTTTTGGGGGGCGACATTCTCGATACTCAGGCGATGCCGGTGCAACTGGCCGAAACCCTCGGGCAGGACAACACGGCGGTCGGGCGCATCTATCGCAGCGTGCTCGACAGCTGTCGCGATAATCGCCAGCTGATTCTGGATAAATTCCCGAAACTGAACCGTTTCCTGACCGGGTACGATCTGCGCCACGTCTTCAATGACGATCTCAGCGAGTTCAATCTCACCCGAATTCTGACCGGCTCGGAAGGCACGCTGGCCTTTATCACCGAAGCGCGTCTGGATATCACCCGTCTGCCAAAAGTGCGCCGTCTGGTCAACGTCAAATACAACTCCTTCGATGCTGCCCTGCGCAATGCGCCCTTTATGGTCGATGCGCGCGCGCTGTCGGTGGAAACCGTCGACTCGAAAGTGCTCAACCTGGCGCGGGAAGATATCGTCTGGCATTCGGTGAGAGAACTGATCACCGACGTGCCGGATAAAGAGATGCTGGGCCTGAACATTGTCGAATTTGCAGGCGATGATGAGGAACTTATCGATTCACAAGTTCAGACACTCTGTGCTCGCCTGGACGAACTGATCGCTCAGGGTGAAGGCGGGGTGATTGGCTGGCAGTTGTGTAACGATCTCTCGGGTATTGAACGAATTTACGCGATGCGTAAAAAAGCGGTCGGCCTGCTGGGGAATGCCAAAGGCGCGGCCAAACCGATCCCGTTTGCGGAAGATACCTGCGTGCCGCCGGAACATCTGGCGGATTATATTGTGGAGTTTCGCGCGCTCCTCGACAGCCACGGCCTGAGCTACGGCATGTTTGGCCATGTGGATGCGGGCGTGTTGCACGTGCGCCCGGCGCTGGACATGTGCGACCCACAGCAGGAGATCCTGATGAAACAGATCTCCGACGACGTGGTGGCGCTGACGGCAAAATACGGCGGCCTGCTGTGGGGCGAGCACGGAAAAGGCTTCCGCGCCGAGTACAGCCCGGCGTTCTTCGGCGAGCAGCTTTACGGCGAACTGCGCAAAATCAAAGCCGCGTTTGACCCGAAGAACCGTCTCAACCCCGGCAAAATCTGCCCGCCTGCAGGCGTGGACGATCCGATGATGCAGGTTGATGCGGTAAAACGCGGCACCTATGACCGCCAGATCCCGATTGCGGTGCGATCATCATGGCGTGGAGCGATGGAGTGTAACGGCAACGGCCTGTGTTTTAACTTCGACGTGAAAAGCCCGATGTGCCCGTCGATGAAAATCACCAGCAACCGTATTCACTCACCAAAAGGGCGGGCGACACTGGTGCGCGAATGGCTGCGTCTGCTGGCCGATCGCGGTGTCGATCCGTTGAAGTTAGAAAACGATCTGCCGGAAAAACGTGCAAGTTTGCGCACGCTGATCGAGCGTTCCAGGAACAGTTGGCATGCGAGTAAGGGCGAGTACGATTTCTCCCATGAAGTGAAAGAGGCGATGTCCGGCTGTCTGGCCTGTAAAGCCTGCTCGACACAATGTCCGATTAAAATCGACGTGCCGGAGTTCCGCTCGCGCTTCTTGCAGCTGTATCACTCCCGCTATCTGCGCCCGATGCGCGATCATCTGGTGGCGACGGTTGAAAGCTATGCGCCACTGATGGCGCGAGCGCCAAAGACCTTTAACTTCTTTATTAACCAGCCGCTGGTGCGCAAACTTTCCGAAAAACATATCGGGATGGTCGATCTGCCGCTGCTTTCAGCGCCTTCTCTGCAACGCCAGCTGGTTGGACATCGTTCGGCCAATATGACGCTGGAACAGCTGGAAGCCCTGAGCGATGAGCAAAAAGCGAAAACCGTGCTGGTGGTGCAGGACCCGTTTACCAGCTATTACGATGCGCAGGTAGTGGCCGATTTTGTTCGTCTGGTGGAGCGCGTCGGCTATCAGCCGGTGGTGCTGCCGTTCTCGCCTAACGGCAAGGCGCAGCACATCAAAGGCTTCCTTAATCGTTTTGCCAAAACGGCGCAGAAAACGTCAGATTTTCTGAACCGCATCGCGCAGTTGGGTATGCCGATGGTCGGCGTCGATCCGGCGCTGGTGCTCTGCTATCGCGATGAGTACAAACAGACGCTGGGCGACAAACGCGGTGATTTCAGCGTTATGCTGGTTCACGAATGGCTGCCCGCTGCGCTGCAATCTACTGTCGCGAAAGAGGTCAGCGGCGAAGCCTGGTATTTGTTCGGCCACTGTACGGAAGTCACGGCGTTGCCGGGCGCACCGGCGCAGTGGGCGTCTATTTTCGCGCGCTTTGGTGCGAAGCTGGAAAACGTCAGCGTCGGTTGCTGTGGTATGGCCGGAACCTACGGCCACGAAGTGAAAAACCATGCTAACTCGCTGGGGATCTATGAATTATCATGGCATCAGGCGATGCAGCGCCTGCCGCGTAATCGCTGTCTGGCGACGGGGTATTCCTGTCGCAGCCAGGTGAAACGCGTGGAAGGCAGCGGCGTTCGCCATCCATTGCAGGCTTTACTGGAGATTATGGGATGATCTGGAAACGTACCGTCACGCTTGAGGCGTTGAATGCGATGGGCCAGGGCAATATGGTCGGCCTGCTGGATATTCAGTTTACACGCATTGGCGAAAACGACCTGGAAGCCACCATGCCAGTGGACAGCCGCACGCATCAGCCGTTTGGTCTGCTGCACGGCGGCGCATCGGTGGTGCTGGCCGAAACCCTGGGATCGGTGGCGGGTTATCTCTGTACCGAAGGCGAGCACAAAGTGGTGGGGCTGGAGGTCAACGCCAACCACATTCGCTCCGTGCGCAGTGGGCGCGTGCGCGGTGTGTGTCGCGCACTCCACGCGGGAGGTCGTCATCAGGTGTGGCAAATCGACATTTTCGACGAGCAGGAGAGGCTGTGCTGCTCGTCGCGTCTGACGACGGCGGTGGTTTAAATTTCGGTAAACATCCGTGATGAATTGTCTTTGGTCAAAAATTGGTCAGGCGGAAGTGCTATACTGGTCAGGTTTTGTACATAGAGAGGATGTTATGGATACCGAAATGAACCCCACCCAACTGGCAGTAGAGTTTTTACGTCGCGATAAGAGCAACCTGTCTCCGGCGCAATACCTGAAAAAGCTGAAACAGCTTGAACTGGAGTTTGCCGATCTGCTCGCGCTCTCTTCAAACGAACTGAAAGAAGAGATCTACTTTGCCTGGCGGTTAGGCGTTCACGTCCATTAATCTCCCGCTTATTGAAAAGGCCGCTAATGCGGCCTTTTTTGTTTTTGTCCTTTGTGAGTTCAAGGTCTTATAACCACAAATGGATAATGGTTTATCTAAAATAAAGACCCTATAATCTCCATCCCTTTTCGAGTCTTAAGTTTAAGCTGGAGGATAAATGGAGCTTAGCCGGAGGCAGTTCTTTAAGATCTGCGCGGGCGGTATGGCAGGAACCACTGTTGCATCTCTCGGATTTTTATCATCATTTTCTGCGCACGCAGAAGCCCGTCAATACAAACTCTTAAAAGCAAAAGAGACGCGTAATAACTGTACATACTGCTCAGTCGGCTGCGGCATGCTGATGTACAGCCTCGGCGACACCGCCAAAAACGTCACAGAAAGTATCTATCACGTCGAAGGCGACCCGGATCATCCGGTCAGTCGCGGTTCCCTGTGTCCAAAAGGGGCCGGCGTGCTGGATTATATTCACAGCGACAACCGACTGTTGTATCCCGAATACCGCGCGCCTGGCTCTGATAAGTGGCAGCGAATCTCCTGGGATGAGGCGATCGAGCGCATCGCCCGGCTGATGAAAGCGGACCGCGACGCCAACTTCATCGAGAAAAACGCCCAGGGGCTGACGGTGAACCGCTGGACCACCACCGGCATGCTCTGCTCTTCGGCGGCCAGCAACGAAACCGGTATTCTCGACGGCAAATTTGCCCGCGCGCTGGGGATGGTCGCCATCGACTGCCAGGCACGCTTATGCCACGGCCCGACCGTCGCCGCGCTGGCCCCAACGTTCGGTCGTGGGGCAATGACCAATAACTGGGTCGATATCAAAAACGCCAACGTGGTACTGATCATGGGTGGCAACGCCGCCGAAGCGCACCCGGTCGGCTTCAAATGGGTTATTGAAGCGCAAACCAAAAACGACGCTACCGTAGTCGTCGTCGATCCGCGCTTTAACCGCAGCGCCGCGGTGGCGGATTTATATGCCCCGATCCGCGCCGGTTCCGACACCGCCTTTTTACTCGGCGCCATTCGCTATCTGATCGAACATGACGCCATTCAGCACGAATACGTGCGCGCCTACACCAACGCCAGCCTGATTATTCGCGATGACTACACCTTTGATGACGGTCTGTTCAGCGGGTACGACGCCGAAAAACGGCAGTACGACAAATCGAGCTGGTTCTACCAACTTGACGAGCAAGGGCACGCCCTGCGCGATGCGACGCTGAGCCATCCGCGCTGCGTCTGGAACTTACTCAAAGCGCACGTCGATCGCTACACGCCAGAAATGGTCAATCGTCTTTGCGGCACCTCGATCGATGACTTCAACCGCATCTGCGAGATCCTCGCCAGCACCAGCGTGCCGAATCGCACGGCGACCATTTTGTACGCGCTGGGCTGGACGCACCACTCGGCAGGCGCGCAGATCATCCGTGCCGCCGGAATGCTGCAACTCCTGCTCGGCAATATCGGCATGGCGGGAGGCGGGGTGAATGCCCTGCGCGGGCACTCCAATATTCAGGGCTATACCGATCTCGGTTTGCTCTCCACCAATCTGCCGGGGTACATGCCGCTGCCGTCGGAAAAACAGCCGGATTATCAAACCTATATTTCGCAAATTACGCCGCCAGCGCTTGGTCTGAATGAGGTCAACTACTGGCAAAATACGCCGAAATTCTTTATCAGCATGATGAAAAGTTTCTGGGGCGATCGCGCCACGGCGGAAAACAACTGGGGCTATGACTGGCTGCCGAAGTGGGACCGTCTGTACGACGTGATGACCCAGGCGAAGCTGATGCTCGACGGCAAAATTAACGGTTACATCGTGCAGGGCTTCAACCCGCTGGCGGCGTTCCCGGATAAGAACAAATCTGCGCGCGCGCTGGCGAAACTCAAGTACATGGTGGTGATCGACCCGCTGGTGACCGAATCCTCGACCTTCTGGCAGCACCACGGCGAGATGAACGACGTCGATCCGAAAGAGATTCAGACCGAAGTGTTCCGCCTGCCATCGTCCTGTTTTGCAGAAGAGGACGGCTCGATCGCCAACTCCGGCCGCTGGCTGCAGTGGCACTGGGCGGCGGCGGAGCCACCGGGTGAGGCGATGCACGACGGCAAAATTCTTGGGCGTCTGTTTACGCGCCTGCGTGAGCTGTATCAGCAGGAGGGCGGGGCAAATCCTGAGCCGGTGCTGAACATGTCGTGGAATTATAAAAATCCACGTGACCCGCATCCGGAAGAGATCGCCCGCGAAGCCAACGGCGTAGCGTTAGCCGATCTGTATGACGACAAAGGTCAGCTGATCGCCAAAAAAGGCCAGCAGCTCAGCAGCTTTGCGCAGCTGCGTGACGACGGCACGACCAGCAGCTTCTGCTGGGTGTACTGCGGGAGCTGGACCGAGCAGGGCAATCAGATGGCGAACCGCGACAACAGCGATCCCTATGGTCTGGGCTGCACGCCGGGCTGGGCGTGGTCGTGGCCCGCGAACCGCCGCATTCTCTATAACCGCGCGTCGGCGGATGTCGCCGGTAAACCCTGGGACCCGCAACGTGCGTTGCTGCACTGGGACGGAAAAAAGTGGGCTGGCATGGACGTGGCGGATTACAACGCCTCCGCACCGGGCACAAACGTCGGGCCGTTTATCATGAACCCGGAAGGGGTGGCGCGCCTGTTCTCCATCGACAAGATGAACGACGGCCCGTTCCCGGAACACTACGAACCGCTTGAATCGCCGATTGGCACCAATCCGCTGCACCCGAACGTGATCTCCAGCCCGGTGGCGCGCGTGTTCAAGGAAGACGTTGCCAATATGGGCCACGCGGCCGACTTCCCGTATGTCGCCACCACTTACTCGATCACCGAACTGTTCCGCCACTGGACCAAACATGCGCGGCTTAACGCCATTGCCCAGCCCGATCAGTTTATCGAGATGGGCGAAGCGCTGGCACAGCAGAAGGGTATCGTCGCCGGAGACGTGGTGAAAGTGACCTCGAAACGGGGGTATATCAAAGCCAAAGCGGTGGTCACCAAACGCCTGCAAACGCTGACCATTGATGGGCGTCAAATCGACACCATTGGCATTCCGTGTCACTGGGGCTTTGAAGGGGCTACGCGCAAAGGGTTCCTTGCCAATACGCTGACGCCGTCCGTCGGTGACGCCAACTCGCAAACGCCGGAATACAAAGCGTTTTTAGTCAACATCGAGAAGGCGTAAGGGAGGCCGCGTATGTCTATGCAATCACAAGATATTATCAAACGTTCGGCCACCAACGTCATGACCCCGCCGCCGCAGGCGCGGGATTTCAAAGCCGAAGTCGCGAAGCTTATCGACGTTTCGACCTGCATCGGCTGCAAAGGCTGTCAGGTGGCGTGCTCGGAGTGGAACGATATTCGCGACGAGGTCGGCGTGTGCGAGGGCGTATATGACAACCCGATGGATTTGAGTGCCAAATCCTGGACGGTGATGCGCTTTAGCGAAACCACGCAGAACAACAAACTGGAGTGGCTGATCCGCAAGGACGGCTGCATGCACTGCGCGGAGCCGGGCTGTCTGAAAGCTTGCCCGTCCGCCGGGGCGATCGTTCAGTACGCCAACGGGATTGTCGATTTTCAGTCTGAGCACTGCATCGGCTGCGGATACTGCATCGCCGGGTGTCCGTTCAATATTCCGCGTCTCAATCCTGACGACAACCGCGTCTACAAATGTACGCTGTGCGTGGATCGCGTCAGCGTCGGTCAGGAGCCGGCCTGCGTCAAAACCTGTCCGACCGGTGCAATTCATTTCGGCACTAAAAAAGAGATGCTGGAGCTGGGCGAATCGCGTGTGATGCAGCTGAAAAAACGCGGCTACGCGCATGCGGGCGTTTATAACCCGCAGGGTGTGGGCGGGACGCATGTCATGTACGTGCTGCATCACGCCGATCAGCCGGAGCTGTATCACAATCTGCCGACGGATCCGAAGATCAGTCTACCGGTGGATCTGTGGAAGGGGATCCTCAAGCCGCTCTCTGCCGCCGGGTTTATCGCCACCTTCGCGGGGCTGATTTACCACTACATTGGCGTGGGGCCAAACAAGGAGACGGACGACGACGAAGAGGAGAATCCGCATGAGTAAGAGCAAAATGATCCTGCGCACGAAGTTTATCGACCGCGCCTGTCACTGGACGGTGGTGATCTGTTTCTTCCTGGTGTCGTTATCCGGTATTGCGCTCTTTTTCCCGACGCTCCAGTGGCTGACGGAAACCTTCGGCACCCCGCAGATGGGGCGCATCTTGCATCCGTTTTTTGGCGTGCTGATCTTTTTCGCGCTGATGTTTATGTTTGTTCGCTTTGTGCATCACAACATTCCGGATAAGCAGGATCTGCCGTGGATCAAGGGCATTGTCGAAGTGCTGAAAGGCAACGAGCATAAGGTGGCGGATGTCGGGAAGTATAATGCCGGGCAGAAAATGATGTTCTGGAGCATTATGAGCCTGATTTTCGTCCTGCTGGCGACGGGGGTGATCATCTGGCGGCCTTACTTTACCCACTACTTCCCGATCTGGCTGGTGCGCTGGAGCCTGCTCATTCACGCCACGGCGGCGATTGTGCTGATCCACGCCATTCTGATTCATATCTACATGGCGTTCTGGGTGAAAGGCTCGATTACCGGCATGATCGAAGGGAAGGTGAGCCGCCGCTGGGCGAAGAAACACCATCCGCGCTGGTATCGTGAGGTTGAGGCGAAAGAGGAAGAGTAAAACGGGGTTGCCGGGTGGCGGCTGCGCCTTACCCGGCCTACATTTGAGGTTCTTGTTGCCGGGTGGTGGCGATGCCTTACCCCGCCTACGTTTGAGGTTCTTGTTGCCGGGTGGTGGCGATACCTTACCCGTCCAACGGTTGAGGTTTTTGTAGGCCGGGTAAGCGAAGCGCCACCCGGCAATACAGGCTAAACGTTCACCGCATCAATCAACCGGGTTTTCATCGACTGATACGCCGAGGCGGCGTAATCTTCCGCCCAGCGCTGATCGTCGATCGCCTCCAGCTGCACCGCGCAGTATTTCGTTTCCGGCGTTTTGGACGTCGGGTCGAGATTATCCTGCGTCAGTTCGTTGCAGGCTCCGATCCACCACTGATAAGTCATATAAACGGCACCTGCGTTAATACGTTCGCTGATGTTCGCTCGGGTGATCACTTTCCCGCGACGCGAACGTACCCAGACCAGCTGCCCGTCAGAAACACCAAGCGCATGCGCATCAACCGGATTCATCTGCACGCGCCCCGGTTCATCGGCCAGGCTTTGCAACGCGGCACAGTTGCCTGTCATTGAACGACACGAATAGTGGCCGACTTCACGCACCGTACACAGCACCAGCGGATAGTCCGCGTCCGGCACTTCCGCCGGCGCGCGCCATTCGGCGGCAAACAGCTGGCCTTTGCCATTTGGCGTATCGAACTGATTGTCTTTGTACAGGTACGGCGTGCCGGGGTGATCCAACGTTGGGCACGGCCATTGAATGTGGCCCATTTCGCCCATTTTTTCGTAGGTCACGCCGAAGAACAGCGGGCACAGATCGCGCATTTCGTCCCATATTTGCTGGTTGGAATCGTAATGCATCGGATAGCCCATCGCGCTGGCGAGCAGGCTGATGATCTCCCAGTCACGCTTGACGTTCCCACTGGCCTCGATCGCTTTGCCGAAGCGCTGGAAGCCGCGGTCCGCGCAGGTGAAGACGCCGCCGTGCTCGCCCCATGAAGTGGCTGGTAGCAACACATCCGCCACTTCAGCGGTTTTGGTCATGAAAATGTCCTGGACGACCACGAAATCGAGCGCTTCAAAGCCGCGGCGTACCAGGCCGAGATCGGCTTCGGTCTGGAGCGGATCTTCACCCATGATGTAATAGGCTTTGATTTTGCCTTCCAGCGCCAGATGCGGCACTTCAGTGATGCGCGTCCCGACCTGGTCATCCATGTCGTTGACGTTAATTCCCCATGCATCGGCGAACTTCGTGCGCACGGCGGCGTCGGTCACATCCTGATAGCCGGGGAACATATTTGGCAGCACGCCCATATCGCACGCACCCTGGACGTTGTTTTGTCCGCGAACCGGGCCGACACCCACGGCAGGGCGGCCAAGATTGCCGGTCAGTAACGCCAGACTGGAAAGGCCTTTCACCACATCCACAGCCTGACCGAACTGAGTCACGCCCATGCCCCACATCACCGTCGCGGACGGTGCAGCGGCAAAGGTGCGCATCGCCTGACGCACATCCCGCGCCGAAACACCGGTCAGATGCTCGACCTTTTCAGGTGCATAATCGTTAACCGTCTGACGATAGGCATCGAGGCCATCCGCGAAGCGCGCGACGTAGTTTTTGTCGTACAGCTCCTCTTCCAGCAGGACGTAGCCAAAGGCATTGACCAGCGCCATATTGCTGCCGTTATTGAGCTGTAAATGCTGATCGGCGATGCGCGCTGTTTCAATACGGCGCGGATCGCAGACGATGATCTTCGCGCCATTCTGGCGGGCTTTAAGCACCCGGCGCGCCACGATAGGGTGCGAATCCGCACAGTTATAACCAAACACCAACAGGCATTTTGAGTTCTCAATATCGTTAATCGAGTTACTCATCGCCCCGTTGCCCAATGTTTCCTGTAAACCCGCCACCGATGGCCCGTGGCAGACGCGGGCGCAGCAGTCCACGTTATTGGTGTTAAGGACACCGCGGGCAAATTTCTGCATCACGTAGTTGGTTTCGTTGCCGGTTCCGCGTGAGGAGCCAGTGGTCATAATGGATCGCGGGCCATGCTGTTCTTTGATCGCTTTCAGTTTGCTGGCGGTGTAGCGGATGGCTTCTTCCCAGGTGACAGGGGTGAATTTGTCGCCTTTGTGGTAGCGGATCATCGGCTGGGTGAGGCGAGGGGTGAGTAGACGGGTATCGTTAAGAAAGTCCCAGCCGTAAAAACCTTTCAGGCACAGGGTACCCTGGTTAGTGACGCCATCAGCGGCTTCGGCACGGATGATACTATTGTTCTCGACCACGAGATTTAATTTACAGCCTGCGCCACAGTAGGGGCAGACGCTTGCGATTTTTTTCATCAATAACAGACCTGTTAAGAGTGAATGAGCGTCATCTGACATCCTGCCTAAAGCAGGTTCTGTGCCAGAATTTCATTCTATTGATTTAACAGGTTTTATTGATTTTTGAGCCGCACGCTCGACATGACATTCGACAGAAGTGTCGACAAAATGAGAAGGCCAGTGAGAAACCGCTACGGTGGCAATAATCTCGTCTGGCCTGTCTGGCGGGAAATTGTGTTTTTAGATATCGTCCATGGTATAGCCAACCACAATTTCCAGAGTCTTACGGATCACATCGGCGGTCACCACATCTTCGGTGGTTTCGAGCGCGGTGATCAGCCATAAAATAATGGCTTTATTGGTCAGATGTCCTTCTGACGCCATAATGCTGCTAACTGCGGTAGCAAAAAGGGCCGACTCTTCAGCCAGTCGGTCACCAGAATTACGGAAATACTCAGACAGAGGGTTGTCGTAAAAACCAGCATACAAAGCGGGTTGAACCTGAATATTTTGTCTCATTTATTCTCACCGTAAGGGGTTATTGATCGGTTGCTGTTAATGGATATTGTTTCTGCCGCCGGGCTTACCATCACCAAATAGCGGGAAAACGTTATCCTTTTGCTCACTTTTCATACCGTTCAGATCCCTCTGAGGACGCGCTTTTTTTCGCTGCGCAAACGGCGTATTGCTGGCGTTGATTTCCAGAATCACCGCCGCAAGCGCTTCACAACGGCGCGGATCGCTCTCCCGCGCTGCCATGTCCTGCAATCTCTTCACAAGAGATTGTTTACTGACAGGACCGTGCTCTTTTAAAAGAGACAAAACGGCCTCGCCAATGAGTTCATCTGTTAGTTGCTCTGTTTCACTTCTGTTCATAACTGCATCTCTGATCGCCGCAGGTTGACGTCCCGCACTGCGGCATTAAGTCAGAACCCTTGCTTGGGGTCTGCTGAAGATTGCCAGGTCTTACTGAAGCCTGAAACGTTCCTTCGTCATAATTGACTTTAAAACCAGGTGGTCTGTTAAATGGGTTTGCTATTGGGTCTTAACGATCAAATAGCAAACCAATCAATGTGTGGTAATGGGTCTCTTCTTCCGGGCCTGATGCTGTATCGAGGCGGCTAAGAAGCTTGGTGCACAGGGTCTTACGATTCAGATTGCGGCCATCACTCAGGATCTCCACCACAATTTGTCCGAGCGTTTCCTGCTGTGTCGGCAGCGCGGCTTTCTCAAAATACTGGACAATGGCGTTGCCACTGTCGGGAATGTAGCTGTTCTGACGCATGTATCACTCCTGTAAAATTAAGTAGTCAGCTAAGTTACAATTTAAGTTATACGTTTTTTTAAAAGCTGTACATTTTTGGTGTACAGTTTTTAACGTTAATTTTGATCAAAAAGTGCTATTCATTTATTATCAGGTAGTTACAAGAGAAATCATCTCTTAACAGTACAGAATATATTGTACAAGATGTTTCACTCTGAAAATGTGTCCTACACGGGAGGTGGAACAGCAGATTGCAGCTAAACTGACTGGGGTGTGAAATGTTTGTTAATTAATGTGGTATAACAACGACCTGGGCACTTCGTGTGTCAACGGCAACGCCCCTTTAAACTCCCGGAAAAACTATGCTCACGACAATAATTTACCGCAGTCATCTGTGCGAAAACGTTCCGGTAAAAGCGCTGGAAGAGATGGTCGCGGCGGCCAATATTAAAAACGGGGAATCCGATGTCACCGGGATTTTACTGTTTAACGGCACCCATTTCTTTCAACTTCTGGAAGGCCCTGAAGAGAGTGTTTTCCGGATCTATAACAACATTTGTCATGACAAACGCCATTACAACCTGGTGGAACTGCTGTGCGATTACGCTCCGTCTCGGCGCTTTGGCAAAGCAGGCATGGAGCTGTTTGATTTAAGAACCTATGAGCGGGAAGAAGTGCTCCAGCACGTTCTTGATAAAGGGACGACAAAGTATCAATTGACCTACAACGATCGCGCGCTGCAATTCTTCCGAACCTTTGTCGAAGCCACGGAAAAAGAGAATTACTACGAAATACCTGACGGCAGCAGCTGGGATTTTATTGCGGACGACGACGCTAATCCGGCGCGTTCCATTGAGGTGGATGAAACGGCGGATTGCGGCTTTGCATTTCAGCCTATTGTTGACCCGTTCGCCCAGCAGGTGGTCTCCTTCGAGGCGCTGATCCGCACAGCAGACGGCGGCTCTCCGCAAGCGTACTTTAACGCGTTTTCCGGCAACGATATTTACGCAGCGGATCTCCAGAGTAAGAAGATGGCGTTTGCGATGGCGGGAAAATTGGGCCTGAAAGAACAGGCGTTATCCGTTAACTTATTGCCGATGACGCTGGTGAATGTGCCCGGCGCGGTGGGTTTCTTGTTGAATGAGATTGAAGCCAACGGCCTGGTACCTGAGCAGATCGTGGTCGAGTTTACCGAGAGCGAAGTTATCTCGCGCTTTGATGAATTTAAAGACGCGGTCCGGCAGCTAAAAAGCGCCGGTATCAGCGTGGCTATCGATCACTTTGGCGCGGGATTCGCAGGGCTTTTGCTGCTGGCACAATTTCAGCCCGACAGAATCAAAATAAATCGCGATCTGGTGGCGGACGTTCACCGCAGCGGGCCTCGTCAGGCGATTATTCAGGCGATCATCAAATGCTGTTCTTCACTCGAAATTTTGGTGTGCGCGGTGGGTGTCGAAAAAGCCGAAGAGTGGATGTGGCTTGAGTCGGCAGGGATTTCTCAGTTCCAGGGACATCTGTTTGCCAGCCCGTGCTTCGCCGGAATACCGTCGATTGCGTGGCCAGAGAAAAAAGCGGGAATGTAAGCAACGCTAAACTCGAAACAGCTGTACAAAAAAACCAGCGTCAGGGAATCTTGTACAAAATGGGCTTGAACCCTGATGATTTGTTAGTTATACAATGAATTTGTACAATCTGCTAAAATTGAACAGGTTTGGTATGGACGTTTTGCGTTTAAGCATGAGGGAGTTAATGGCCTTATACAGTATCGGCGAAGTCGCCGAACGATGCGGAATCAACCCCGTCACACTCCGCGCCTGGCAGCGTCGCTACGGTTTATTAAAACCGCAACGCAGTGAAGGGGGCCATCGTCAGTTTGACGAAGAGGATATCCAGCGCATCGAAGAGATCAAGCGTCTGATGAAAACCGGCATTTCCGTCGGCAAAGTCAAGGCACTGCTTGAGGTTGGCCCTCGTACGGTGGACAGCAACTGGATAGCATTCCAGGAAGAGATGATGACGGTCCTGCGTTACGCCAGCCCTGCGAAACTGCGCGCTAAAATTTCTGAATTCCGCCGCGACCACGCCATTGACGCCATCATCGACCACATTTTCATTCCTGTTCGTCAGCGTTTAAGCCTGGATCACAATACCGCCCGCCATATGTCCAGCCTGTTGGACGGCGTGCTGATTGATTTCATCGCCATGCTTCTGGCCGACGCGCGCAAAAAGCCGGGCAAAGAAGCATTGCTGATCGGCTGGGATACGGATGATCGCACACGTTTGTGGCTCGAAGCAGGGCGTTTGTCGCAGCAGGGATGGCATATTGATGTGATGGCGGAGCCGATTGACTCGCCAAAACCGGAGCTGTTCCCCGGTCAAAAACTCTTTGTCTGGACCGGCCTTGCGCCGTCAAGACGTCAGCAGGAACAGTTAGACCACTGGCGAGAACAAGGTTTCTCCGTCTCTTTCATCGAAGGCTAACCGTCCCGCTGATGCAGAGAAGGCCCTTTCGGGCCTGACTTAATTGACTTATTTTCGGCCTACCAGTAAACCAATAATCAATCCAATCGCACCCGCTGCCATCAGCCCGGTCAACGGGTTATCGCGGACTCTGTCCGAAACTTCTGACGCGACATCGGATGCCTGCGCTGCGTATTTACGTGCCGCACCTTTCAACTGATGCTTCGGCGAATCGACCACATCGCCAAACTGGTATTGCGCTTCACCCGCAACTTCATCAGCTTTATTCAGGGCTTTTTTCGCCAGGCGATCGGCTTCGTTTTGAAGGTCTTGTGATGACATGGTTATCTCCTTTTGGTGTCCCCATAAAGTCTAGTCGCTGTAAGCCTGAGCGCTGACGATTCGGTGTTTTCCTGGAAATTTCCAACCGATTAAATAAATAGGTATTCCCGATGCATATTTTCCCCTTGCGCAAAAAATGCGAAATATGCTGGATAAATGCTTTATACATCAATTAATTAAACAATTTTGACATAGCCTAATGGCCTGCGTAGTAGGGTCTATGCTTAATAAAAGTAGCCAAAAAGGGCGGTTTAGGTGAAAGCCCCTGCTATCAGGGGGTTGAAGTGATAATCGTTATCACTAACATGGTGTAATGCCCCTGGTGGCTTAATAGATGAGGTGGACCTATGGAATTGCATTCAGAAACCTTTAATCCCGCTGATTTCGCCTGGCGTGGTTTGACGCTGACGCCAACGGCAGCGGCGCATATTCACGAGCTGATAGCGAAAAAACCGGACATTGTGGGTTTGCGTTTAGGTGTTAAACAGACTGGCTGTGCCGGATTCGGCTATGTACTGGATACGGTCAGCGTGCCCGAAAAAGACGATCTGGTCTTCGAAACCGACGGCGCTAAGCTGTTCGTTGCGCTGCAGGCGATGCCGTTTATCGATGGCACTGAAGTCGATTACGTGCGCGAAGGCTTAAACCAGTTATTCAAATTCAATAACCCAAAAGCGCAGAATGAATGCGGCTGCGGCGAAAGCTTTGGGGTATAGGCGGTACTATGTCTCGTAATACTGAAGCAACTGACGATGTGAATACCTGGAGTGGCGGGCACCTCAACTATAAAGAGGGCTTCTTCACCCAACTGCAAACGGACGAACTGGCGAAGGGCATCAACGAAGAGGTGGTGCGCGCAATTTCGGCCAAACGTAACGAGCCGGAGTGGATGCTCGAGTTCCGCCTGAGCGCGTTTCGCGCGTGGCTGGAGATGGAAGAACCGCACTGGCTGAAAGCCCATTACGATAAGCTTAACTATCAGGATTACAGCTACTACTCCGCGCCATCCTGCGGCAGCTGTGACGATACTTGCGCCTCCCAACCTGGCGCGGTGCAGCAAACTGGGGCTAACACCTTCCTGAGCAAAGAGGTCGAAGAGGCCTTTGAGCAGCTCGGCGTGCCGGTGCGAGAAGGGCGTGAAGTGGCTGTGGACGCCATTTTTGACTCCGTTTCTGTCGCGACGACTTATCGTGGCAAGCTGGCCGAACAGGGGATCATTTTCTGCTCCTTTGGCGAAGCCATTCACGATCACCCGGAACTGGTGAAGAAATACATCGGTACCGTGGTCCCAAGCAACGATAACTTCTTTGCGGCGCTGAACGCGGCGGTCGCCTCCGACGGGACCTTCATCTACGTGCCGAAAGGCGTGCGTTGTCCGATGGAGCTCTCGACCTATTTCCGTATCAACGCTGAGAAAACCGGTCAGTTCGAGCGCACCATTCTGGTCGCGGATGAAGGTAGCTACGTGAGCTATATCGAGGGCTGTTCTGCGCCTGTGCGCGACAGCTATCAGCTGCACGCGGCGGTGGTGGAAGTGATCATCCACAAAGACGCCGAAGTGAAATACTCCACGGTGCAGAACTGGTTCCCCGGCGATGGCAACACCGGCGGTATTCTGAACTTCGTCACCAAGCGCGCGCTGTGCGAAGGCGAAAACAGCAAGATGTCCTGGACCCAGTCTGAAACCGGTTCAGCGATCACCTGGAAATACCCAAGCTGTATTCTGCGCGGCGATAACTCGATCGGGGAGTTCTACTCCGTGGCGTTGACCAGCGGGTATCAGCAGGCCGATACCGGAACCAAGATGATCCACATCGGCAAGAACACCAAATCGACCATCATTTCGAAAGGGATCTCCGCCGGACACAGCCAGAACAGCTATCGCGGGCTGGTGAAGATCATGCCGACGGCGACTAATGCGCGTAACTTCACCCAGTGTGATTCGATGCTGATCGGCACTGACTGCGGGGCGCACACCTTCCCGTACGTCGAATGTCGCAATAACAGCGCCCAGCTGGAACATGAGGCCACCACGTCGCGCATCGGCGAAGACCAGCTGTTCTACTGTCTGCAACGCGGTATCAGTGAAGAAGATGCGATTTCGATGATTGTGAACGGCTTCTGCAAGGATGTGTTCTCTGAACTGCCGCTGGAATTTGCCGTAGAAGCCCAAAAATTATTAGCGATCAGCCTTGAGCACAGCGTCGGTTAAGGAAAAAACATGTTAAGCATTAAAGATTTACAGGTCAGTGTTGAAGATAAAGCGATCCTGCGCGGGCTGAACATTGACGTCCGCCCAGGGGAAGTGCACGCCATTATGGGGCCGAACGGCTCGGGGAAAAGTACGCTTTCTGCAACGCTGGCCGGGCGTGAAGATTATGAAGTGGTCGGCGGTTCCGTCGAGTTTAAAGGCAAAGATTTACTCGAACTGTCGCCGGAAGACCGCGCGGGTGAAGGCATCTTTATGGCCTTCCAGTATCCGGTCGAGATCCCTGGCGTCAGTAATCAGTTCTTCCTGCAAACCTCGCTGAATGCGGTGCGCAAATACCGTGGCGAGGAAGAACTTGATCGCTTTGACTTCCAGGATCTGATGGAAGAGAAGATCAAACTGCTGAAAATGCCGGAAGATTTGCTGACCCGTTCCGTGAACGTCGGTTTCTCCGGCGGCGAGAAAAAGCGTAACGATATCCTGCAAATGGCGGTGCTGGAGCCTGAACTGTGCATTCTGGATGAAACAGACTCTGGTCTGGACATCGATGCGCTGAAAATTGTAGCTGACGGCGTGAACTCCCTGCGCGACGGCAAGCGCTCGTTCATTATCGTCACCCACTATCAGCGTATTCTGGACTACATCAAACCGGATTACGTCCACGTCCTGTATCAGGGCCGCATCGTGAAATCCGGTGATTTTACTCTGGTCAAACAACTGGAGGAGCAGGGCTATGGCTGGCTTACCGAACAGCAGTAACGCGCTGCAGCAGTGGCATCGCCTGTTTGAAACCCAGGGCGAAACGCGATCCGAACAGGCGCAACAGCACTTGCAACAGATGCTGCGTCTCGGCCTGCCGACGCGCAAGCATGAGAACTGGAAATACACGCCGCTGGACGGCCTGCTCAACAGTCAGTTCGTTACCCGTCTGGCGGAGGTCGCTCCGGCGCAGCGTGATGCCCTGGCGCTGAATGTGGACGCCGTGCGGCTGGTGTTTGTCGACGGACGCTATCAGCCTGAACTGAGCGACAGTACTGAGACGAGCGGCTTTGAGGTCGAGATTAACGATCAGCGCCAGGCGTTGCCCGCCCCTGTGCAGCCAGAAGTGTTCCTGCATCTGACAGAAAGTCTCGCGGCGAGCGTCACCCACATCCGCGTGAAGCGTAATCAGCGCCCGGCAAAACCGCTGCTGCTGTTGCACATCACCCAGGGGCTGGACGGCGAAGAGGTCAACACGGCGCATTATCGACACCATTTTGAGCTGGCAGAAGGCGCGGAAGCGACGATCATCGAGCACTACGTTAGCCTCAATGACACCAAACACTTTACTGGCGCGCGCCTGACCATGAACGTGGCGGCCAACGCCCAACTGCATCACATCAAGCTGGCGTTTGAAAACCCGGTCAGCCATCACTTTGCCCATAACGACATTTTGATGGGGCCGGATGCGGCGGCGTACAGCCACAGTTTCCTGCTCGGCGGGGCGGTGCTGCGTCACAATACCAGCACCCAGTTGAACGGTGAAAACACCACGCTTCGCATCAACAGCCTGGCGATGCCGGTTAAGTCAGAAGTGTGCGATACCCGAACCTGGCTTGAGCACAACAAGGGCTACTGCAACAGCCGTCAGATGCACAAAGTTATCGCCAACGACAAAGGTCGCGCGGTGTTTAACGGCCTGATTAACGTGGCGCAACATGCCATCAAAACTGACGGGCAGATGACCAACAACAATCTGCTGCTCGGGCGTCTGGCGGAAGTGGACACCAAGCCGCAGCTTGAAATTTATGCCGATGACGTCAAGTGTAGCCACGGGGCGACGGTAGGACGGATCGACGATGAACAGATGTTCTATCTGCGCTCGCGCGGGATCGACAAACACGCGGCGCAGAAAATGATCATCTACGCGTTTGCCGCAGAACTGACGGAAGCGCTACGCGATGAAACCCTGAAACAGCAGGTGCTGGCGCGCATTGGCCAGCGTTTGCCAGGAGGCGAAGCATGAGTTTTCCCGTAGAGAAAGTGCGGGCGGATTTCCCCGTCCTGACCCGTGAAGTGAACGGTCTGCCGCTTGCCTATCTCGACAGCGCAGCCAGCGCGCAGAAGCCGAATCAGGTGATCGACGCCGAGGCGGAATTCTATCGCCACGGCTACGCAGCGGTGCATCGCGGCATTCACACCCTGAGCGCCGAAGCGACGCAGCGCATGGAAAACGTGCGCACGCAAATTGCCGCGTTCCTTAACGCCCGCTCGCCGGAAGAGTTGGTGTTTGTGCGGGGTACCACCGAAGGCATTAACCTGGTGGCGAACAGCTGGGGCAGCGCGCAGGTCCACGCGGGTGACAACATCATCATTACGCAGATGGAACACCACGCCAATATCGTGCCGTGGCAGATGCTTTGTGAGCGCGTGGGCGCCCAACTGCGGGTGATTCCGTTGAATCAGGACGGTACCTTGCAGCTGGAGGCGCTGGATTCCCTGCTCGACGATCGCACGCGACTGGTGGCCATCACCCAGATTTCCAATGTGCTTGGCACCGAAAACCCGATAGCGGAGATCATCGCCAAGGCCCACCAATCTGGCGCGAAAGTGCTGGTGGACGGCGCGCAGGCGATCATGCACCACACCATCGACGTGCAGGCGCTGGATTGCGATTTTTATGTTTTCTCCGGTCACAAACTGTATGGCCCGACCGGGATTGGCGTGCTGTATGTAAAAGAGGATATCCTGCAGGCGATGCCGCCGTGGGAAGGGGGCGGGTCGATGATCGCCACCGTTAGCCTGACGCAAGGCACCACCTACGCGAAAGCACCGTGGCGCTTTGAAGCAGGCACGCCGAATACGGGCGGGATCATCGGTCTTGGCGCAGCTATTCAGTACGTGTCAGCCATTGGGCTGGACGCGATTGCGGAATATGAAGAGACGCTGATGCACTATGCGCTGGCAGAACTCGCCAGCGTGCCGGATCTGGCGCTTTACGGCCCGGATTCGCGTAAAGGGGTGATTGCCTTTAATCTGGGTAAACATCACGCCTACGACGTCGGCAGTTTTCTCGATAACTACGGCGTGGCCGTGCGTACCGGGCATCACTGCGCCATGCCGCTGATGGCGTTTTACCAGGTCCCGGCGATGTGCCGCGCGTCGCTGGTGATGTATAACACAACGGAAGAGATCGACAGGCTGGTGACGGGGCTGAAACGCATCCACCACCTGCTGGGTTAAAAGAGAGGCAAGACATGGCCGCGTTGCCGGACAGAGATAAGCTGTTGCGTAACTTTAGTCGTTGCGCCAACTGGGAAGAGAAATACCTGTACATTATTGAGCTGGGCCAGCGTTTGCCTGCCCTCAGCGAAGAGGATCACAGCCCGGAGAATACGATTCAGGGCTGTCAAAGCCAGGTGTGGATCGTGATGAATCAGACCGATGGCGGTGTGATAGAACTGCAGGGCGACAGCGATGCGGCCATTGTTAAAGGGCTGGTTGCCGTTGTTTTCATCCTCTATCACCAGATGTCCGCTCAGGACATTGTGGCTTTTGACGTGCGTCCGTGGTTTGAAAAAATGGCCCTGACTCAGCACTTAACGCCTTCCCGTTCTCAGGGGCTGGAAGCGATGATCCGCGCAATCCGCAACAAAGCGTCCAACATTAGCTAAACTAAAAAGACTGCATTCATTCTGTTTCGCGAGGTGGCTCCCACCTCGCTGGTTTTTCGGCTTTCTGGCGTTCTGCCAGTGAATAAGGAATCTCAGTATGAAGCGCGCGTCGATAATTACACTTTTACTGCTTAGCACTTTTGGTGGTCTTAATTCTGCCAGCGCGATGGATTATCCGTTGCCGCCAGCGGGCAGCCGCCTTATTGGTCAAAATCAAACCTACGCCATCCAGGAAGGGGACAAAAATTTACAGGCGATTGCCCGACGATTTAATACGGCGGCGCAGCTGATCCTCGAAACCAATAATACCATTGCCCCTATCTATCCCGCGCCGGGCACGGTGATTACCATTCCGTCGCAAATGCTGCTCCCGGATACGCCGCGTGAAGGCATTGTGGTGAACCTCGCCGAGCTGCGACTCTATTATTTCCCGCCGGGCGAAAATATCGTGCAGGTCTATCCGCTCGGGATTGGTCAACTGGGGCTGGAAACGCCGGTGAGCACCACGCGTGTGAGTCAGAAAATCCCAAATCCAACCTGGACACCTACACCGGGCATCAGAGCGCGTTCTCTTGCGCAGGGTATCAAATTGCCGCCGGTAGTCCCGGCAGGCCCTAACAACCCGCTGGGGCGCTTCGCGCTGCGTCTGGGGATAGGTAACGGCGAGTATCTGATTCATGGGACCAGTGCGCCGGACAGCGTCGGTCTGCGCGTGAGTTCGGGCTGTATGCGCATGAATGCGCCAGATATTAAAGCGCTGTTCGAGCAGGCTCGCGTGGGGACACGCGTGCAGATCATCAATGAGCCGGTAAAATTCTCGGTTGAACCTGATGGCAGAAGCTATGTGGAAGTGCATCGCCCGCTGGCGCAGGTCGAGGGCGAGAATCCGCAAACCACGCCAATCGTTCACAATGCCGATTTTACGTCATTTGCCACGCGTGAAGGCACTGACAAAGTGCTGATTGATAAAGCGCTGTCGCGTCGTGCAGGCATCCCGGTTGCGGTCACAGCGGGAAACGGACCTTCCGCATCAGCCAATAATCCGGTGTTGTCGGTGCAAAACAGTCGCGCCTCAGCGGCGGTGGCGGAAAGTGAGAATACGAAAGAGGTGGTGACGCAGTAGGGCGATGGATGAGAGACAAAAAAAATGGCGCACAATGTGCGCCATTTTATTAACAGGTACTATTACTTACGGTATTTAGTAGCCTGGTTGTCCAGACGCTGGTTAGCGCGTGCTGCGTCGTCTTTAGCAGCCTGAACGTCAGAACGGATTGCGTTCACGTCGTTGCTCAGCTGGTCAACTTTAGCGTTCAGAGTCTGAACGTCAGAAGACAGTTGGTCGATTTTAGCATTGCTAGAACAACCAGCCAGCATAGTAGAAGCCAGGATTACCGCGCCCAGTACCAGTTTAGTACGATTCATTATTAATACCCTCTAGATTGAGTTAATCTCCATGTAGCGTTACAAGTATTACACAAAGTTTTTTATGTTGAGAATATTTTTTTGATGGGAATACCCCTATTTTTGATCGTTCGCTCAAAGAAACAACGAATCTGCCTCTTTTGCCTAAAAAGCCATGTTAAAAAAGACATTTTTCATCGGATTCGTCTTAGATAATTCACTCTTAAATAGAAAAACTCGATTTGCATTTTGAATAAAACTGGCTAATGCCATAAATAAAAAAAGCGCCCAGAGGGCGCTTTTTACGAAATTAATTCGTTTGAGAATGATTACAGCACGTGAACAGATGCAGTATTGGTCGTTCCGCTTGGTACCAGAGCACCAGAAACCATCACCACAACGTCACCTTTACGCGCCAGACCGCGATCAACCAG
This sequence comes from Lelliottia sp. 7254-16, assembly GCF_002922995.1. NCBI lineage: Bacteria > Pseudomonadati > Pseudomonadota > Gammaproteobacteria > Enterobacterales > Enterobacteriaceae > Lelliottia > Lelliottia sp. 7254-16. The sequence goes on along the minus strand of NZ_PQVS01000004.1, from coordinate 13,817 downwards.
CTGCAGAGCGACTTCTTTACCCAGACGGTAGAAATCGTCAGTAGAGGCGATCTCTTTTACCAGGTGTGGGATCACGCCTTTGCTCAGAACCAGCTGACGTGCAGTGGTTTCGTTGGTGGTCAGCGCCAGAATGGTCGCGTTAGGGAAGTATTTACGTACGGCTTTAGCGGATTTACCGCCCTGGGTTGCAACCACGATCAGCGGGGCGTCCAGTTTCTCAGCAGTTTCAACGGCACCACGGCAAACGGCTTCGGTGATACGCAGTTTACGGCTGTCGTTGCTGTTATCCAGACGGCTGGTCATCACACGGTCAGTACGTTCGCAGATAGTGGCCATGATGGTCACAGCTTCCAGCGGGTATTTACCTTTCGCGGATTCGCCAGACAGCATCACGGCATCAGTACCGTCGAGGATGGCGTTCGCCACGTCGCCAGCTTCAGCGCGGGTAGGGCGTGGGTTTTTGATCATGGAGTCGAGCATCTGCGTGGCAGTGATAACCACTTTACGTGCACGCACACATTTCTCGATCATCATCTTCTGCGCGAAGATCACTTCTTCAACCGGGATTTCAACGCCCAGATCGCCACGTGCAACCATGATGCCGTCAGACGCTTCGAGGATTTCGTCGAAGTTGTTCAGGCCTTCCTGGTTTTCGATTTTGGAGATGATCTGGATCTTCTCGCCGCCGTGCGCTTTCAGGTGCTCACGGATTTCAGTCACGTCAGAACGTTTACGGATAAAGGACGCCGCAACGAAATCAACGCCTTGTTCGCAACCGAAGATCAGGTCTTGTTTGTCTTTTTCAGCCAGAGCTGGCAGCGCGATGGAAACACCTGGCAGGTTAACGCCTTTGTTTTCGCCCAGGTCGCCGTTGTTCAGCACTTTACAAACAACGTTTTTGCCTTCGATGGCAGTCACTTCCATACCGATCAGGCCATCATCCACCAGAACGGTGTTGCCAACGGACAGGTCGGTGGTGAAGCCTTCGTAAGTCACAGCAACGATGTCGCTGTTACCCACAACGGTTTTGTCGGTGGTGAAGGTGAAGGTCTGGCCCGCTTTCAGGGAAACGTCGTTTCCGCCTTCCAGTTTGATGGTGCGGATTTCAGGGCCTTTGGTATCAAGCAGGATGGCTGCTTTTTTACCGGTCTTGCTCATCACGTTGCGCAAGTTCTGAATACGCTGACCGTGTTCAGCATAGTCGCCGTGGGAGAAGTTCAGACGCATTACGTTCATGCCGGCGTCCAGCATTTTGCTCAGCATCTCTTCAGATTCGGTTTTCGGGCCGATGGTGCAAACAATTTTCGTCTTTTTCATGACAGTCTTAGTCTTTAAGTTGGGAAGGATATGGGAATCTCGCTCCGGGGGCGCACTGCCGCAGAGTCAAACCTGTGTAGCGAAATTTTGTATGACACGCACTAAGGATAGGTGACATCAAATGAGCGTGCAGAAGAAAGTGTGCCTGAGTGTTGGCCCAATGAAGGAGAGTTGCAGTTGTACGTTGTTTTTTGTATTCCAAGCGCTGAAACCATTCACCCAGGGATTAGGCGCGCATTATACGCTGATTTTCAGATAAAAGGAAAATGGAAACGGTGTTTCAAAAACATTCTGTGCAGTTTCACAAAGATTGTTATCAAGGCGTTAAGGCGAAATGGCATCTTGTTGCGGCAGACGCACGGCCTGCCGCAAATTGCTTAGTTTTTCAGCGCTTGCTCAAGGTCGGCAATTAAATCGTTCGCATCTTCAATCCCAACGGACAAACGAATCAGCTGCGGAACAATGCCATTGGCTAAGCGCTGCTCAAGCGGAATAGACGCGTGTGTCATGCTGTACGGCTGGCTGACCAGGCTTTCAACCCCGCCCAGGCTCTCTGCCAGAGTGAACAGTTTCAGCTTGCGGATAATGACGGTGGCCTGTTGCGCATCGCCTTTTACCACCACAGAAATCATCCCGCCCGGCAACGCCATCTGTTCACGTGCCAGCTGATAATGTGGATGCGATTCCAGCCACGGGAACCACACTTTTTCAACCTGTGGGTGCTGCTCCAGCCATTGCGCAATCGCCAGCGCATTGGCGCTGTGTTTTTCGACGCGCAAGGCGAGGGTGCGAATCCCGCGTAGCGTCAGGAAGCTGCTGAACGGATCGAGCACACCGCCGACGGCGTTTTGCAGATAGCCCAGCTGGTCAGCCAGTTCGCTGTTATCGCCGACCACCGCCAGGCCCGCCACCACATCAGAATGGCCGTTGAGATATTTGGTTGCAGAATGCACGACGATATCAAAGCCAAACTCCAGCGGGCGATGAATCACCGGCGAGGCAAAGGTATTATCCGCCACGCTGATGATGTTGTGGCGGCGCGCAATCTCCGCAATGCCGGCGAGATCCGCCAGTTTCAGCAGCGGATTGGTCGGCGTCTCTACCCAAATCATTTTAGTGTCGGGGCGAATCGCCGCTTCCAGCGCCGCTAAATCTCCCGGTTTTACCCAGCTCACCTGCAGGCCGGTGCTGCGTTTGCGCACATTTTCAATCAGGCGATATGTGCCGCCATACACATCGTCAATGGCGACGATATGGCTGTCTTTGTCCAGCAGTTCCAGCACGGTGGAAATCGCCGCCAGACCGGACGCGAAAGCATATCCGCGCGTGCCGCTTTCCAGTTCAGCAATCGCCGTTTCCAGGGCGTGGCGCGTTGGGTTGCCGCTGCGCGAGTATTCGTAGCCCGTATGTTCGCCAGGTGCCGGTTGCGCAAACGTCGAGGTGGCGTAAATCGGCGGCATCACCGCCCCGTGCTGATCGTTAAACTCGCCGCTGTGGACGCTAAGAGTTGCCAGGTTTTTCATCATTATTGTTCCTTATTGTTGAAGACGGTTGCGCCAGACGGTGAGGACATCGCTGCGCGTAATCAGGCCGAGGAAGCGATTGCTGTCGTTAATGACGGCTACTAGACCACGGTCAAAAATAGGTTTCAGCGCGCTCTCTGAGGCGTGTTTGTCGAGCACTTCGACGTTGCGGGTCATGGCTTGCGTGACGGGCAGGGCGAAGCGCTCACCGTCGCCTGCGATATGGCTGACCAGATCCCACTCGTCGACAATCCCGACCACCTGACCGTTGTCCAGCACCGGCAGCTGCGAAATGTCGTACAGCCGCATACGCGCGAGAACGGTGGCGAGGGTGTCATCCGGGGCGGCGGTCACGGTCGCGCCTTCGTCATGACGCAGGGCGATATAGTCAGAGAGATCGCCGGTTTGCGGGCGGGAGATCAGCCCCTGCTGGCGCATCCAGTCGTCGTTGAACATTTTCGACAGATATTTGTTTCCGCTGTCGCAGGCAAAGGTGACCACGCGTTTAGGTGTGGTTTGCGCCTGGCAGTAGCGTAACGCCGCCGCCAGCAGCGTGCCGCTTGAAGAACCCGCCAGAATACCTTCAGTTTTCAGCAGATCGCGGGCGGTGGTGAAGGCTTCGCGGTCGGTCACACGATACGCCTGATGAACCCCTTCGATACGTGCCAGCGGCGGAATGAAATCCTCGCCGATGCCTTCGACCAGCCACGAGCCCGCATCCTGATGACGACCCGATTCCACCTGATCCGCCAGCACCGATCCCGCCGGGTCTGCTAACACAAACTCAGTTTGCGGGGAATGCTGCGCAAACCACGCCTGCAGCCCGCCAAGCGTGCCGCCGGAACCGACGCCGACGACAATCGCGTCGATTTTGCCGTCCAGTTGCTCAAACAGCTCCGGTGCGGTGGAGGTGCTGTGCGCCAGCGGATTGGCCTCGTTATTAAACTGATCAATATAGAAACTGCCCGGAATTTCCTGCGCCAGACGCTGCGCATAATCCTGGTAATAGGCCGGATGGCCCTTGTTGACGTCTGAGCGGGTCAGCACCACCTGAGCGCCCAGCGCGCGCAGATGGAAAATCTTCTCGCGGCTCATTTTGTCCGGCACCACCAGCACCAGCGTGTAACCTTTTTGCGCCGCAATCAGCGCCAGCCCCAGCCCGGTATTGCCTGCCGTGGCTTCAATGATGGTCCCGCCCGGCGCGAGCAGCCCTTTGCGCTCCGCTTCGTTAATCATCGACAGCGCCACGCGGTCCTTAATGGAACCGCCCGGATTCTGGTTTTCAAGTTTCAAAAACAGCGAGCACAGGCCGGTATCGAGCTTGTGCAACTGGATAATTGGCGTGCGGCCAATCAGTTCGGTGACGGAATGATAAATCGCCATGGTCTTTTCCTTAACAGGGACATGGCTGGATGATAGGACCATGAAAATTTCTCAAGAAAGAACGTTTCACTGCCTTTTAGAACGGAAAGTAATATAAATGCCTTTTCTGGAAGTAAGGGCGGAAAGCCGTAAAGTGCTCCAGATGTGAGGACGGCTATATAAGGACAAAATGCGGTAAAAATGACCATTTTTGCGCCTGAGGCGCTGCTGCATATCCATTTCACAGCTAATCATTGCTGAAAATAAGCTAATCGTCCTGCGCCCAGTCGGCACGCTTCATATTCTTCTGCGTTATAAGACATTCGATTTTGTTCATTTAAAACAGGATAACCTCTGATTACTATCGTTTGGACATCCATACTGCTAAACCGCTATACGCGTAACGGATAAGAAAAATAATGATAGTTCTGAGGAATATTTCGAAGATTTTTGACAACGGAAAAGTGGCGTTAACCGCCGTGGATGACGTTAATTTGACGGTTGAGCAGGGGCAGATTTACGGGATTATCGGCTACAGCGGCGCCGGAAAAAGTACGCTGATTCGTTTGCTGAATGGGCTGGAAAAGCCGACATCGGGCAGCGTGACCATCAGCGGCCAGAATATCTCTGCAGCCAAAGGCGAAGAACTGCGTCAGGCGCGCCTGAAAATCAGCATGGTGTTCCAGCACTTCAACCTGCTGTGGTCGCGCACGGTGACAGAAAACATCGCCTTCTCGATGCAAATCGCGGGCGTACCGAAAGCGAAAATTAAAGCGCGCGTTGCCGAACTGGTTGAGCTGGTCGGGCTGACGGGCCGCGAGAACGCCTATCCGTCGCAGCTCAGCGGCGGGCAGAAACAGCGCGTGGGCATCGCCCGTGCGCTGGCGAATAATCCGGATGTGCTGCTGTGCGATGAAGCCACGTCTGCGCTCGATCCGCAAACGACCGATCAGATCCTCGATTTGCTGCTCGACATTAACCGTCGTTTCAAACTCACCATCGTGCTGATCACCCACGAGATGCACGTGGTGCGCAAAATCTGTGACCGCGTGGCGGTGATGGAAAACGGCAAAGTGGTGGAGGAGGGCGATGTTCTGAGCGTCTTCACCCATCCACAAAAACCGATCACCCAGCAGTTTGTGCGTCAGGTCAGCCAGTACGCCGAGGAAGAAGCGTTTAACCCGGAACTGGCGAACGAACTGGAAGGCACTGTTATCCGTCTGACCTTTACCGGACACAGCACGCATAAGCCGATTGTCGGGGAACTGACCCTGCGCTACGGCGTGGCGTTTAACATTCTGCACGGCAAAATGACGCAAACCGCGCACGGCGTTTTCGGCCAGCTCTGGCTGCACGTGGTGGCTTCCGAAGAGCAACTTAACAATATCCTCGCCGACCTGAAGCACAGCGATATTGAAGGCGAGGTGATTAAACATGCTTGAGAATCTTTTTCCGCATCTGAAAGTAGAGCAACTGTGGGCGGCGACGCTGGAAACGCTGTACATGACCGCGATTTCTGGTGTTGCGACCTTTGTTCTGGGGATTGTGCTGGGCCTGGCGCTGTTCTTAACCGCGCGCGGCGGGCTGTTCCACAACCGCACCGTCTACAGCGTAATTTCGATTGTGGTGAACGTTTTCCGGTCCATTCCGTTCATCATCCTGATTGTGTTGCTGATTCCGTTCACTAAAACCATCGTCGGCACCATTCTTGGCGCTAACGCTGCGCTCCCGGCGCTGATTGTCGGCGCCGCACCGTTTTATGCGCGTCTGGTGGAAATCGCTCTGCGCGAGGTGGACAAAGGGGTGATCGAGGCGACGCGTTCGATGGGCGCACGTTTGAGCACCTTAATTTTTCGGGTATTACTGCCGGAATCATCACCTGCCCTGGTATCAGGCATCACGGTCACGTTGATTGCACTGGTCAGCTACAGCGCTATGGCGGGGGTGATTGGGGCAGGCGGTTTGGGAAATCTGGCTTATCTGGAAGGATTCCAGCGCAACCACGGTGATGTCACGCTGGTGGCAACGGTGACCATTTTGATCATCGTTTTCATCATCCAGTTCTGCGGCGATGTCATTACTTCACTGTTAGATAAACGATAAAACTCATAACACACAGGAACCACATCATGAAAAAGACACTGACACTGATTGCCGCCGCAACCCTGAGCGCCCTGAGCTTTGCCTCCTGGGCGGATACGTTGACCGTTGGCGCATCCAACACCCCGCACGCTGAAATTCTGGAGCAGGCGAAACCGATTCTGGCGAAACAGGGTATCGATCTGGAGATCAAACCTTTCCAGGACTACATCCTGCCAAACACTGCGCTGGCGGGACGTGACATCGACGCGAACTACTTCCAGCACATCCCTTACCTGAACAGCGTGCTGAAAGACCATGCAGGCGACAAAGATTACGATTTCGTCAGTGCCGGTGCTATTCACATTGAGCCGATTGGTATCTACTCCAAAAAATACAAATCGCTGAAAGACCTGCCAGAAGGCGGCAAAATCATCATGCGTGATGCGGTGTCTGAAGAGGGCCGTATTCTCTCTATCTTCGAGAAAGAGGGGGTGATTAAGCTCAAACCTGGCATCGATAAAGTGACCGCGCGCATCAGCGACATCGTGGAAAACCCGAAAAAACTGCAGTTCACCCCGAACGTCGAAGCTTCTCTGCTGCCGCAGATGTATAACAACGACGAAGGCGCGGCGGTGGTGATCAACGCCAACTACGCCATCGATGCCGGTCTCGACCCGGTTCACGACCCGATTGCGGTAGAAAGCGGTGAGAACAACCCGTACGCGAACATCATCACCGTGCATCGCGGCGACGAGAAGAAGAAAGATATCGTCGCGCTGGTGGACGTGCTGCACTCCAAAGAGATTCAGGACTGGATCCGCACCAAATACAAAGGCGCAGTGATCCCAGTCAATAACTAAGCACGACCGATTCCCTCTCCTTTTGGAAGAGGGTTAGGGTGAGGGGAAATCGCGGTTTCTCCTCACCCTTTTTTGTATCCATTCTGTTAATCATTTAAGCTGCTCCTTTACAGCAATGGAGTGATAGCAATGGGCAATGTGACTAAAGACGACGCGCTGTATCAGGAAATGTGCCGGGTAGTCGGGAAAGTCGTTCTTGAGATGCGGGATTTAGGGCAAGAGCCGAAGCATATTGTCATTGCGGGGGTGCTGCGCACCGCGCTGGCGAACCAGCGCGTGAAACGCAGTGAATTGACGACAGAAGCAATGGAAACGGTGGTTAAAGCGCTGGCTGGTTAATGCGCCAGCGTTTAGCTGCCTGCTCAAGCCCACAGCAGAGCAGGTAATAGACCACGCCGGTAAAGATAAAAATGGCCGCCGGGTAAATCTGCACCCGGTTGTTCACCTGTCCGGCGACGGTCGTCAGCTCCGGCACGTTGACAATAAAGGCCAGCGACGTATCTTTCAGCAGGCTGATAAAAATCCCCAGCAGAGACGGCAGAATATTGCGTAACACCTGCGGCAGCAGGATCAGCCACAGCGTCTGCTGCGTGCCAAATCCTTGCGTTAATGCCGCCTCGTATTGTCCGTTGAGTAAGGCCCGAAGCCCGGCCAGCACCGAGTGCATCACCGCCGCCGCGGTAAACCACGCCAGCGCCAGCGTCACGGTCAACGCGCCGGGCAGGTCACCGCCGGTCAATAGCGGCAGCAAATACCACATCCAGAAAATCACGAAGATCAGCGGGATACCGCGAATCAGCTCCGCCCACAGGAACAGCGTTTTGCGCACCATGCCCGGAAAACGCCAGGCCAGCGCGGCGAGGGCAATCCCACCCGGCAAAGCCAGCACCGCAGCTCCCAGCGCCATCAGCAGCGTCAGCAACACGCCGCCTGGCTCGCCCGCAGACATCCGGCCCCACAGCAGATAATCCAGATTTTCGGTAATCACGTTCAGTCCGGCGATCATGCGCGTTCACTCCCTGTATTGATGGCCGTTTGACGCGGGCGACGTTTTGCGGTCGTTGGCCCCAGTTTTAACAGCAGCAATCCCAGCACCACGCCAGTCAACAAATACAGCACGGTGCCGACGGTAAAGGCCTCCAGCGCGTGGGCGTTGTAGCTCTCGATTTGCCGCACCTGATAGGTCAGCTCAGCAAAGCCAATGCCGCTTGCAAGCGACGAGAGTTTCATTAAGTTCAGATACTGGCCTACCACCGGTTGCCAGGCATTCGCCAGTCCCTGCGGCAGCAGGATGTAGTGGAACAGTCGCCACGGCGAAAACCCCTGCGCCAGCGCCGCCTGCCGCTGTCCAGTCGAAACGGCCTGTAAACCTGAGGCGATCTCCTCGATCAAAAACGCCGACGTGAACACCCCCAGCCCCCAGGCGGAACAGAGAAACTCCGGCGTAAACCACCAGACGTCACCCGGCAGAATCGACCAACTGTGATCGGCGTTGATATAGTCGCGAAACACGCGTGGTAGCCCGTTCCAGGCGGCGAAATACCAGAACAGCAGCTGGACCAGTAACGGCGTATTGCGAAACAGCGACACCCACACCGCCACGATTGCGTTACCCGTTTTTCCGCCTGCCAGACGCAGGAGCAAAAACAGAACGGCAAACGTGCTGGCGATAATCATGCCTGCGAGCGTCACCCACAGCGTGGTGAGAAAACCGGAAAAAATCCACTGTAAGGGCTGTCCGGAAAGCACCCCTTGCCAGTCGAGGGCGGGCATCACGGCTGCTCCTGATGCAGCGGGTTAAGCACCTTTTGCAGGAACTGTCGGGCGCGTGGATGTTCCGGATGGCGGAAGAACTGTTCCGGCGGGGCGGTTTCCAGAATCTGTCCGCCGTCGATAAACACCACCCGGTCGGCAATTTCACGGGCAAACTGCATCTCATGGGTTACGACGATCATCGTGATACCGCTATGGGCGAGGGCCTTCATCACCTGCAACACTTCGCCAATCATCTCCGGATCGAGAGCTGATGTCGGCTCATCAAACAGGATAATTTGCGGCGACGACGCCAGCGCACGGGCAATCGCCACGCGCTGCTGTTGCCCACCGGAAAGTTCTGCCGGGTAATGCTCCGCTTTCTCCACCATCCCGACTTTATCCAGCAGCGTTAGCGCACGTTCCAGGGCCTGCGGTGGCTTCCAGCCGTGAACATGTTCCAGCGCCAGGCTGATGTTTTGGCTGGCGGTCAGATGGGCGTAAAGATTAAATTGCTGAAATACAAATCCTACCCGGCTGCGCAGCTGGCGCAGGGCCGTGCCGGTTAGTTTGCCGGTGGGTTTGTTGTCAATCAGGATTTCGCCGCCGTTCAGCGACTCAAGCTGGTTAATCAGACGAATCAACGTGGACTTACCGGAACCGGACGGGCCGAGGATCGCCACCACTTCACCGGGATTGATGCTGAGATTGATCCCTTTTAAAACCGAGTGATCGCCGTAGCGTTTAACCACCTCGCGGAACTCAACGCTTGCCTGGTCCAGATGTGAAAAATCCGCGGCACGGGCCGCGGAGCGTGAAAATAAACCTGAGAGCATATTACTGGGCTTCTATTTTAAAGGCGCGAGGCTGAGGTGACTGGGTTTGTGGGCCGAACCAGACGTCATAAATTTTAGCCGCGTCGCCGGTTTTCTCCAGATTGACCAGCTCGTCGTTAACCACTTTCAGCAGCGCGGTTTCGCCTTTCTTCACCCCCACGCCGATCTCTTCTTTACTGAGCAAGTCTGGCAGGATTTTGAAATCGGCTTTATCCGGAGCCTGTGCCAGCAGGCCAGCCAGAATGGTGCTGTCTTGAGTAATCGCCTGCACGTTGCCGTTACGCAGGGCGGTTAACGCCAGTGGAATATCGTCATAGGAGAGCACGCGAGACTGCGGGAAACGCTGATGCAGTGCTTGTTCGCCAGTGGTGCCTTTCACCGCGCCAATGCGCGCTTTGCTGTAATCATCCAGTTTATCCGCTGATTTTGCCGGAACCAGGAACTGCTGACCGGTGACAAAATACGGCGTGGAGAAGTCAATCACCTGCGCTCGTTCCGGAGTGATGGTGATATCAGCGACGATCAGATCGGCTTTGCCCGACTGCAACAGCGGAATGCGGTTGGCCGGATTGGTGGCGACCAACTCCAGCTTCACGCCAAGTTTTTTAGCCAGCGCTTTGGCGAAATCAACGTCATACCCGACGATATCGTGGGTTTTGGCATCGATAGAACCAAACGGCGGGTTGGCATCAAAAGTGGCGACCTTCACCACGCCAGCGGCTTTGATATCCGCCAGCTGGTCGGCCTGAGCCTGCGTCGATAAAAAGCCGCCTGCGGTCAGTAAACCCAATGCCAACGCCAGTCTGTGATAATGCTTTTTGTGTGTAGCCATAGTTCCCTCAAAGTTCCCGTTGTTTTTGTTTTGTTCGAATACGCTCCCATAAGCGTTATGTATCGCCAAATAAGAAAATGTTCTTTGCTATATAGGAAAAGTTATTAGTGAACATGGTGTTACGGGTAAGTGACGGGAAACGACGCATTTGCGGATTCTGACAATGGTCAGCTGATATTGGTATTTCCGTTACGTCGAGTTTGGGTTTTAACTGAGTTCAGACGCAATCGAGAGGAGTCGGACCATGCAAAACTGGGTGAATACGTTACGGCGGTTTTTTGCAGCCAAATCAGAGAGTGCGGAGAACAGCGCGCAACGTGTTATTGAATCGGTGCTGCCGATTGCCAGTCTGTATGGCGTCGATGTGGCCAACATTGACCCGGAGTGGTTCCATGACAAAACACCACGCTGAGTTACGGCGTACGCGCCTGACCTACTGGAACGAACTGTGCAGCCGATACCTCAGCGTATCGGCATTTTTTTGTTCTTAATCCGCCAACCTGCTAAGGTCAAAGGCAAAAATCACCTCGCCTGAAGACCGAATGACTAGCCAAAAATTAATCCGACGCGCTCTGATAGTCTGGATAATTGTCTGCCTGCTGAGCAGCGTGCTTTTGTATGCCGAACAGATTCGCCGCCAGTTCTGGGAACGCGATCGCGAGTTTACCGCGCTTTTTTCCAGCATCAGCGCGGTGTTGACCCAAAATGAATCTGTTTTGCCGCTACTGAACGGCGATGAAGATCTGATGGCGCTGCGTAAAAAATTCCCGCAGATCCTTGCCCTGGAAAAAACACACGACCGCGCGCTGGATGCCGCGCGCGTTGAGCCACTCGACGACGAACAATACTGGCTCTACAACCCGTGGCGGCAGATCCGGGTGCTTGTCGATCTGCGTTCGCTGCTCACAACGGCGCATGAATTTTCCCCTCTGCACATCAATCTGTCGGCAACGATTCCTGAACCTTCGACGGCATTCTGGCACTGGCAGCGCGATTTTCCCCAGCATACGCAGCGCTTCACGCTGACGGCGGATGCCGAGCCACGCTGGCTGAACATCCGCTGGGTACTTTTCCCGCTGCTGTTCCTCGGCTGGGCGGGCATTGTCGCTGTGGGGGCGGGCGTGGTCTGGCAGCGATTGCAGCGACAAAACGCCGAACGTCGCGCCTGGTATTATCAGCACGCGCGCCTCAACACGCTGGGGGAAATCACCGCCGGGATTGTGCACGAGATCAATCAGCCGCTGACGGCGACGCAAACCTGGATTCAGGGCGCGCAGCGGCAGTTAGTGCAGGAAAATACGCAGGCGGCTAGTCATGCACTCGGCGCAGCGCTTACCCAAACTCAGCGCATCGGTGAACTGCTGAAGCGCTTTCGTGAACATGTGGTTCAGGAAAAAGTCACGTTGAGCGAGATAGATTTGGCCGAGTGCTGGCAGCACGTGGGCAATTTGCTGGAGCATGAGCGCAGAAATGAGCATATCACCGTCAGCCACCATTTCCCGCCGCAGGCCGCGAGCGTGCAGGCGGACCGGCTGTGGCTGGAGCAGGTATTGCATAACTTGCTCAGCAATGCCATTCAGGCGCAGCAAGAAAACGCGCGCGGCTGGGTGCACATCTCCAGCCAGCGTAAAAACGGGGTGACGGAAATTATCATGACCGACGGCGGGCCGGGGTTCAGCCCCGAGGCGTTGCAGAACGCGTTTATGCCGTTCTACAGCGGCAGAGAAAAGGGAATTGGCCTCGGAATGACGCTTACGGAATCATTGATGATGCGCATGAATGGCAGTATTACGCTCGACAACGCGCCGCAGGGCGGGGCACAGATCGTATTACAACTGGAACCGGGTAAGGGAGCCGCGCATGAGTAATGTGGTGTATCTGATTGATGACGACGCCGCCATCCGCGAGTCGATGGCGTTTCTGCTGTCGGGTATGAGCTGGGAGGTGCAAACCTTCGCCAGCATCGAGGCGTTTACGGCGGAACATGACGCGGAAAAAGCGCTGACCGGCTGTCTGCTGCTGGACATGCGCATGCCGGGCAAAGGCGGTCTCACCTGGCTGGAAGAGGGCGCGTGGCCGTGGCCGTTGCTGCCGGTGATTATCATGACCGGACACGGCAGCGTCGATGCCTGCCGTCGCGCGTTTCACACCGGCGTGTTTGAATTTTTTACCAAGCCGCTGGACGCCGATAAACTCATCGAGACTCTCGCCCGCGCATTCGAAGAGAGCCAGCGCCGCACGGCCAACTGGCAGGAACTTAAGCGGGTGAAAGCGCTGTTTGAACAGCTGACTGCACGCGAGCACGAAGTGCTTTCAGAGCTGATGGAAGGGCGCAGCAATAAAGAGGTGGCGGCGCGGCTTAATTTGTCTCCCCGAACCGTCGAAGCGCACCGCGCGGCGCTGTTTGCCAAACTCGGCGTGAGCAGCCTGGTGCAGGCGATCCGCGAATACGATAAATTGCAATCCGTATAACTACCAGGTGGGCTGCGTAATCAACCGAATACCGCTCAGTCGCACATCCCGATAGCATCGCGTTGTCTCCCACATTCGAGGAATTGCGATGAAAAAGTTCATGACGGTCGCCGCGCTGCTGGCAGGAATGGTTTCGGTGTCAGCTCAGGCAGAAACCCTGACCCAAAAAAATATCTCTCTGACCCAGGCGAATGCCCTGGCGAGTGCGGCGATTCAGGCCTGTAGCGCCAAAAATTATCAGGTGAGCGTGACGGTGGTGGATCGCGCGGGCGTGGTGAAAGCGGTTCAGCGCACCGATAACGCCGGTCCGCACACGGTGAAAGCCAGTGAAATGAAAGCCTTCACGGCGCTCAGCACCAAAAATGCTTCCGGTAAAGTGATGGAATCCGCGCAGAGCAACGCGGGCGCGCAGAATATGCGTGACGTGCCGGGCTTCTTATTGCTGGCGGGTGGTTTGCCGGTGAAAGAGGGCGATGAAGTGATTGGTGCGATCGGTATTGGCGGTGCGCCGGGCGGTCAGCTGGATGAGGCGTGTGCACAGCAGGCGCTGGATGGGTTGAAGAAGTAGTTTTGTGCGGTCTGGTGCCCTCACCCCGGCCCTCTCCCATTGTACGGTCCGGGGACATGGTAGACAGGTGTTCGGGGACATGGTGAACACTATTTAACATCCTTTACCCATGGTGATCGACTTTTTCTTCAGGTCGATCACCCCCACTTTCGTGCTGTACCACCACACCTCATAACAGCCATCTTCAGCCCCTTCCTTCAGTCCCACATATTC